>NZ_JAFKPJ010000003.1:0-368886 GCF_019633765.1 Bacteroides sp. 11BF | reverse complement strand
TAACCTATTACTATTATGAGCGATTACCCAATGCTCATTTCCAATAAATTACACTCTTTTCGTAACTTCATTCTACAAAGTTACGGATATGGCAGGGAAAGGGCAAATTTCAATCGGGAAAAGATTATGACCGGAGCTTGTTTTTACCTTTAACGTGTTAAACTGACGTTAATAAACAGGATGGGCACTGGTATTATACACCTTTCGCATATATTTGATAATAATAAACAGCAGGCTGCACGGCATTTATAACAAGCAGAGTAAAGTAATATGAAAGCAACTGAATAAAATGCAGTACGACATGTTTCATTTTGGGGAATCAGTTTATTGGACGTATAAGATGTGTAGCCCGGAACCGCTGCCCCTGTTAATAGATGAGAAAAAGGGCGATAAGAACCAGTACATGGGATGCGGTTGGAAAAGATCAGCTAAACAGAATGAAATAAAGTTCAATAACTTTTCCATTTAAAATAGAAAGTATGGGAAAAACTTTGGGTCAGATTTTGATGGATGAAGCTCGACAAACAGGGTTACAGGAGTGGATGAAAAAGGTACAGGTCGCTGTGCGGCAGACGGATGTGAAGAATCCGGTAACGTGGATGGCATTGGAAAGATTGTCCCGGGACGAGGATAATATGCCCCGTCTGGTGAAACTGTTGAAGGAACATTGCCCTTGCCCTTCATTAAAAACACAGGAAGAACCGGCTTACCTGATATTGGCTGCTTATCATAACGATAACGATTCTTTGGGATATTTATTGGATACAATGAAAGAATATATCAAAAAGAAAGACCATGACGGGATATTGTTCTTATGCCGGATGCAGGCTGCCATCAATGATAATGAGGATTATCCGCACCTGAACGGATTGTACAACGAACTAACGGGCTACCTGCTATCTTGTCGCCGTGATAGGGTAAAGGAGTACCGAAAAGGGAATATTCCTGTATTCAGCGAAGCGGATCTGCAAGTGGCGGAAAAGTACTTGCCACACTTGAAAGAATATTCTTTTCGTGACAAAGTGATGGCTGTCTTCCCTACAGCAAAGACTGTTACGGAATTGGCGGAGAAATGCGGATGTGCGGTGAATACTTTTGAACGTCGTTTCAAAGAGGAGTTCGGGGCTGCTCCCCGCAAATGGATGGTGGAGCACAAGATATAAAATTCTATAATAAACTGATTTACTTTGATTTACAATGTATATTAAAGAGTAATTTTATAATTTAGCACCATTTTAGTACCACTATTTAGCCATCGTAAATAAAATCAAGGGATGGCGCAAATGGCATTGGATAATTAATTTCTCCGGCTGCATAATCCACATTCGCTTACCGTCCTCAAATCGATCAACATTTTCTAGAGATAATCAGACGGTTAATTTATAGCTCTAATAAATAGTCGTTCGTTGATTTTGTGTTCATATTGCGTAATTTTTCTACAATAATCGTATTTATAGTTTATTGTATGAGATTTTATTTGTATCTTTGCACCATACAATAGATAAAATCAACGATTATGATAGCAGAGTTCAGCATTGAGAATTTTTTCTCCATTAAATCGGTTCAGAAAATCAGTTTTGAGCCGTCGGCAGATACTTTTATGTCTGATGAGTATTCGTATGAAGTTAAGGACGGAGTAAGATTGCTGAAAGTGGGCATTATCTATGGTGCCAACGCTTCCGGCAAAACGAATATATTGAATGCCATCGAATTTTTCAAGATGCTGGTTTTGAGAATGCCTAAAGACCGGACCGAAAAGACAGGGGTTATCCCTTTCATGTTGGATGACACTTCAAGAAACGAAAAGACAAAGATGTCAATGGTTTTCTATATCAATCAGTCGAAGTACATCCTCAGTTTTGAATTGGATGCAAAGCATATCTATTCCGAGACATTGATTGTTTATGATTCCATTCGCCCTACCAAGCTGTATAACCGAAGTTATGATACTGCGACAGATTCCTCGACTATCTACTTTGGCGTAAATCTAAAAATGACGAAGAAAAGCCAGGATGTGATTTCCGGTAACACAATCAACAATTGCAGTGTGCTTGCCGCATTTGGCAAAAGCAACGTGGAACGGACAAGGCTGAATGATGTGTACGATTATTTTGCCAAGCAGGTAAAAGATGTACTGGCTCCCGGTATGTTGCTTTCGGGATATGTCAAATCACGATTGGATAAAGACGAGGCAGGAGATTTGAAGAAATTCATTTTAAATTTCCTGAAAGCGTCCGATTTCAATATAGAAGATGTGGTATTACATGAAGAGGAAGAGCTGATTACACCTGAATTGGAACAACTGATTCAGAATGCCCCTATTGATAAAGATGCAAAGGCTGAAATGCTTAGAAAGGGAAAAATTACAAATACGGAACTGACCTTCAAGCATAAGGCAGGCGATAAAGTATATGATTTGTCGGAAGAATACGAGTCCAATGGCACCATGAGGTTCTTGGGAATGGCGGTGATACTGAATTTCCTGTTAAAGACCAATCGGTTTGTACCCATTGATGAAGTGGAGACAAGTATTCATTATGAACTGTTGGCTTATTTCCTGAAAGTCTTTCTAGCAAACAGTAATGGAACATCCCAAATGCTCCTGACCACACACGACATCAATCTTCTCAACGAGGATTTCATTCGCCGTGATACGATATGGTTCACCGACAAAGACGAACTTGGCGAAACTAAAATAGTACGTCTGTCTTCTTTGGGGCTGCATAAGAATCTTTCCCCATACAATGCTTACAAGCAGGGAAAATTGGTAAAGTTGCCGTTTTTGGGTAGCCAGTATATCAATATGAATGACTAATGATATGGAACGGACAGTAACAAAAAGTATCGCCATCATAGGCGAAGGAGAAACGGAATGGTTCTATTTCGACTCTCTGAGGATTGCGTGCCGTTATCCTTTCAAGGTCGCTCCGGATTTTCCGCAGCACAGCGACATCAATCATATACTGAAACTGGTAGAATCTTATTTGAACAAGCAATATGATTATATTGTATGCCTGTTTGATATGGACAGGCTGTATCAATATCCTTCCGAAATGCAGTTGTATCAGCGGGCAAAGAAAGAGTATAGCAAGAGGAAATATGCCGGAAAGGTGATGTTTGTAGAAACGAATCCTTGCACGGAGTTTTGGTTCCTGCTCCACTTCTTGCCTAATGTAGTTTGTCGGCGATACGATAGTTACGACCAATTGCTTCCCGAATTGCAGAAATATATGCCGGGGTATGAAAAGACAAAACGCTATTTCATACGCACCAACCTCTATAAATACCTGACAGAGAATGGTGATTTGGAAAGGGCGATGTCAAATTCCGAAAAGTTGTGCCAGCTCTGCAAGGAGTCGCCGGAGGATTTGAAGGCGTATTCGGAGGTATATAAGGTGATAAAGTTGTTGAATAAGGTTTAAAAACATGCGGCAGAGTCTTGAAAATTTGATACAAAATGCAATTGTATTGCAATATAAACTTCCAGTTAATGTGGCTGGATTACAGATACCTCGTGCACATATCTCAACAACAAATGACGGTTGTCTGAAGCAGCTTGGTCCAAATGATGACATAGCACGACTAATTTATAATGGAATTGTAGAGTATGCATATAATGACAATGAGATAGATCATACCCGATTGAATAATCTTCAAATGAGAGCGTTGCAAAGTAAATTGAAATACAATCCTACAGCGCCTCAATCCAATCAACTTGCTTATGGATTTCATGGGGAGGTTCTACTGCATCTTATTCTTGAACACTATTATCATGCAGGTAAAGCAATTGCAAGAGGGTATATGTTCTCTGCTTTGGAGAATGCGGAAACAAAGGGCTATGACTCTTATTTGATACTTGAAAATGCAGATACAATTTTTATGCTATTTGTGGAGGCAAAATTTTACATATCAGGTTACAAGGAATCTTTAAAAAAGATATTTGAAAATATTGATAAAGCTCTTTCTGATGATTATCTAAATCGCAATTTCATTGCAATGGATAACCAATATGAACATTTAACCTTAGGTAGCAGGATTCCTGCAATTATTGATGCTTGGAGGGATAATCCTATGATTAATATGGCAGTTGAAGCACACAAACATAATATGCATTTAGTATATCCAATGCTTGTCATTTTCGATAATAAAGCAAATTCATACGAGGAGCTTATATTGGAAGTGGTAACTCATATTAAAAATGAATATGGTACAATTAATTCGACATTGACGATTCCTAATACAATTTTTTTCATTTTTCTTCCAGTAGGTAACAGTCGTGACATTAAAACCCAGGTTTTACAATGGATAAATCAAAAGCAGCCGTTAATGCAATAAAGCTAATTAATCAAGCTAAGAAAAATATAGACCTACGACCTTTAATGATAAAGGCTGTATGCTCTTATTTTGATTTAATGAAAGATAGTGAACTGTCTCAATCTGATAAGCTATTCATGCATTATTTAGCTAATCAAGCAGGAATTCCACAATATTATTATCCTATGCTAAATGTAGGTACAGATGTTGATGAAGAAGTTTGTTTGCAAACTTTTTGCAACTATGTTCAAGAAAGTAATATGTTAGTTGGTGAAGGTGTTATGCTACATCGTTATCAACAAGAAGTTTTGAATATGTTTACGATAGGACATCGGAACCGATATTTTCTAAGTGCTGCGACTTCTTTCGGTAAAACATTCTTAATCTATGAAATTGTAAGAAAAATGAAATATACGAATATCGCGTTTATTTTCCCAACTATTTCATTGCTCTCAGAAAACTTGTTGAAGATTCATACAAAACCTGAGTATGCTTGGATAAAAGACAACTACAATATTCATACACTTAGTGATACGGAAGCATTGGGAGAACGAAATATATTTATTTTTACTCCAGAACGTTATTTGTCATTTTTAGATAAAAATGATAGTATAAATCTTGATTTTGTGTTTGTGGATGAAGTATATAAACTTGATAATGGCTTTATCATAGATGAAATACCTCAAGAAAATGAACGTGACGTTGCTTATAGAATAGCATTATTTGAATTGTTAAAGAACGAAAATACTGATGCCCTACTTGTAGGACCATATATTGTATTTCCAAACACAGTAGACGCTATTCGTCAATCTTCATTTATGGCTTTTCTTAATAGATATGGTTTCATTCCTATTGACTACAATCTTTATAATATTGTAGACAAGGATGAAGTTATAATTAATACAGCCCTCAATGTGGAAGTGAATGACACTTTTAATCTAACTTTTACAGAAAAAACTAAGAAAGCTCGTGTTGTCCAACTTGTAAAACAACTTTTGGAAAGATCAGAAAATACTATTATTTATTGTAGCCAAAAACCTTTAACGGAAACATATGCGAAAGAACTTATTAACGAAGAAACAGGTTTGGAAAACATCGTCAATGATAAAGTTACGAGGCTTATAAATCATATAGGCAATTTATTTATAGATAGAAAAGGAAATCAATGGATTGTATCAAAAGCTCTAAAAAAAGGAATAGGCATACATCATGGATTAGTCCCCAAATACATCCAGCAAGAAATCATATCATTATTTAACGAAGGAGTTCTAAAAGTATTAATATGTACAACGACTATTACGGAAGGCGTAAATACGACTGCTAAAAACATTATAGTGTTATCAGGAAAAAAGGGAACAAAAGACTTGAAAAAATTTGATGCTCAAAACATCGAGGGAAGAGCTGGACGATTTATGGAGCATTATAAAGGCAGGATTTTTATAATGGATAAGGAGTTCCGTAAATGTATCAATGGACAGGATGAGATACTGCGACATAAATTTTTCGATAGGAATGCAGAAAAACAGGATGTTGACATCATACTAACAGACTCGGCTTATCTCACACAGGAACAAATGGCACGGAGAGAACAACTGGATCAGATAAAGGGTAGTGGAGCGATGCCAAATGCCTGTTTTGAAGAATTCAGAACAATTTCTTATGATGATAAGATTTATTTATACAATACAATTGCACGCTTTTCATTTGCGGACCATAACAAAATTAAGGAATTAATAAAACGGTTTGTTGGTCAACATAGACCTTATAATCCAGGAATTGAACTTATATGTCAAAGCATACGCCCTATTATCAAAAATGATAATTTACGTTTTTATGCAGAGAATGGAGATGGTGTAACAGGAAATTGTTATCTAACAGGTATGATTTCCGCATTCATTTTACGAGGTTTTGCTGGTTCCGCGAATTACTATATCAACAAAGAACAAGATGTCGACAAAGGTGTTAGAAAAGCTGCGAATTTTGTTTTTAACATACTTCGTTATCAGGTCGTTAAATATTTTGGTTTGTTTAATCTGCTGTACAAACATTTTGACGCGACAAGCGCAGGCGTTAACATTGACGATGTAAGTGGTATTGAGGCTTTGTTGTTACGATTAGAGTATAGTGCAGACACTAAATTAGGAAGACGTGTTAGTGACATTGGTGCATCATTTAAAGTAGTTGAATACTATGATGCTAAAGAAAATAATCCTGAAAATCAAAATATGATAAGACAACTATATAACCATTTGGATGATTTTGAGAAATATAATGTATTAAAAATAGAACAATTGTTATAGTAATCAAGAACTTGCTATAAGTTATAACCCTTAATGATTCGCGAAATTCGCAAGTCATTAAGGGTAAGAAAGCATACTTTTTAAGGTTATTTCACATGGTTATTTCACATGGGCTTTATCATTGATTCTATGAATTGCATTTCATCTTCTGATAGGCCGTATTTTGCATAGAGTTGAGTATCTATTTCGGATATGTTCTTACTCCAATCAATGTCGGATTTTGAGGTAAAGTCTTGCAACGGAACAAAACGCCACGTTTCTTTACTATTATCTTGTGTAACTTTCAATATTCCAAGCAATGTTCTGGCAAATTTAGATTTGACATATTTCAGAGCAGCCATAGCTTCTGTTTGTTCACTAAATGCACCAATCCCTATAAAGGATTGCGTATAACCGATTAACGGTTCACCGATTAACGGTTCACCGATTAACGGTTCACCGATTAACGGTTCACCGATTAACGGAGTTGATAGTATTTCTCCTATAGCTCCAGTACCGTTACTTTTAGGAACTATAATTTTCCATTTACCCAAACAAGGATGGTCTTCAATGAATGACGAATCTATCCATCTAATCTCTCTGACATTCTTTATCAAACCAAGCATTTCAATATCTTCGGCCTGCATTTTTTGCACATGGAATATTTCACTAAGTCCAAAAATGGAAGTAGTTAAACGGCGTTCATTGCCATTGCTGCCAATTTTCAATTTTAATTTTGGATATTCTTTATAAAGAATGCTTAACTCAAATTTGTTTTGCGGATATATAATGTCACTTAAAGGAGTAAAGCTCTCATTATTAACGACTACCTTTCGGTAAATACCATTAAGTTCTGGATATGCAGTGAATGAGCCAATCTTGCCAAAAGAATAATTAGCGTCACGATAGCAAACAGCAACACCTCCTTTTATATCAACATTTGGGAAAACATCTGTACTTTTTGCTTTATACCATATTACCTTAAAATGCTCATCGTTAAGCATTTTAAGATTCCAATCATGGGGCGTCTTGCCTGCATCAAACAGATAACGTGCAGGAGTAATAAGAGTAGCCTTGTCTGAAATTCTAAATGAGACATCCATAAAATAGTTGTAAACCGGAGTGTCGCTTGTCCTTTCTGTTATTATCTGATACGGAGGATTCCCTACTATCGCATTGATTTTCATATTCTTTATTCCTGTTCTTTCTGTGAAGAATTTATCTACCTGCTTGATAAAATGTTCAGGTTTGTTTTTGATTTGATTGATTAAGTCCTCGAAATATCGGGTGTTTACCTTTGCTTTACGGAAGCCTATAAGTGTGCGTTTGGTGATGCTCTTTGCCATCGGAGTCTTGCAGATGACAAAGATGTTTTCGGCCACGACCTTGTCCCATATACGCTGTTCATCCTCAATGCTTGAAACCGAAAACAGAGAGTTCTTTACCCTTGCACGGTAAATGCTGTATGCCATGTATAGAGGATATAATCCGGATTTGGAGTTGATTTCAAGAATTCGTGAATCCGGGGCAAACACATTGGCAGTCACTTCGTCCCGGTCAATGAAACGAGGTTCGGACAAAGTGGTTTCATAACCCTTTTCAAAGAAGTTATATCCTCCCAAACAATCCCCAAGGTGCATATTCACCACACGCCAAGGGGTAAGCACCGTTTCCTTGTCGGGATTGCGAAACGTACTGAAAATATCCGTGATGCGTTCAATACGTTCCTCTACGTTAAGTTTGTCCGCTGCACGAGCCATGGAACGGATGCGCTTGCCTGCCGCACAGAATATTTCCGGGTCGTAATATTTCTTGATGCTGTTGAACTTCTGCTTGGTCACGCCCTTGGGCATGAACTCCTCCCACGATTGCGGGTCGATGAGTGAAGCGAAGTTATCAATCGTTATTTCTTGGTTCTCATCGCTCAACTCAGCTCCGTAGATAAGCAATGGCATACGGATGGAGATACCCCGAAGAATGGAGATTGCAGCCTCGCGGTTGTTCTTTTTCTTTTTCGACTCTTCAAGGCGTTTCTTCTCCTCTTCCGTCAAAGGTTGCTTGTCCTTGCCGCGTTTCCTGGATTTCTTTTCAAGGTCTTCAAGTTCCTCGTATTGTTCATCGGTCAGCCCTTGATTGTTGATGTCCACCTGATTGGTCTTTGGCATTGCCTTGGTCTGGCCGATAATTTTTTTCAAGTCGTCAAACTCCTGCAATTCCAAGTCGTTGAGCTTCATCAACTCGTCATTGTACAGGCTCCTGTCCTCGAAACCGTTGCGGACAACCCTTTCCACATAAACACGTTTAAGCTGCTCCAACATCTTGGGTACATCGAATTGGCTCATCTTGGAGCCTTCGATGGAGATAATCGGACAGAAATTCAGAAACTCGCCCATAATCTTGCGGTCGTTCCCGCTGGTCTTTCCTGCCTTAGAGGAAATCTTCGCTGTCTCGGCAATAACTTTCAGTGTTCTGTCCGGTGCAAAGTCAAACACATAACACTGTTCCTTAACACGTCCGTTAATGGTGGCAGGTGTCTGTACACGGAAGATGGTCTGCATATAACTCGATGCGGCGGTATTATATGAACCAGACAACATGAATACGCCAGTCCATGCCTTGACACTGACGCCCGTAGTCAATCGTCCGCAGGACAAAGTAATGGTACGGGTGGCATCAGGGTCTTTGCCGATGGCCTCTTCCACCGCAGCAAGAGCATCCCTGCTTTCTTCGTCCTCATCACCGTTTCCTGCCACATTCACTACCTTGAAATGCTGGAATAAAAAGCAAAGCGTGTAGTAACGCTGCTCACCCATACCAACCTTCCCATGAAAGAGATTGCGGGTGATTGCGGGTTTGAGTCGAGCAACTATTTCTGGGACTTTTGCAGACGTAACCTGAACGCTACACCCACCCAAATAAGGGAAGGATTCATGGATGAACAGAAGTCCGTTGATTAAAGATAGTGGGATGTCGTGGATATAGGAACGGCTTGGTACCTGAACAATGGGGTTATAACCTTACTTTAGGGACTTTTTACTCGAAAACTGTTTTACCGTTTTGTGAGTAAGATGCTGACCTGTTTGATTGGATATTTAATAGGATTTGTGCTTTGAGAATATATAAATAAAAAAAGGAGTACCGCCGTACTCCAACCTTTGTTAACCTTAAAATCTAATACTATGAAAAACACATTGCAAATATACGCACGATAAATTAATCTGCAAACTATCCAAGAAAAAAAGTATGCTTTATAACATAATTTAAATAAACCAGAATCTATCGCAGATATCTAAATAAGTTTTTTCACATTTTTTTTGTACAGGAAGAGCATATATGTAGGTATTGTTTAGCTTGATTTTCTTTATTTCTTCCGAAAGCTCGTCATTTAAAGGAGACATTTCGAAGTCGGACATCATTACCAGATCAGCATTCCGATAAGATTTAGTTCTTAAAATATGTATAGCGTGAAGAAGTGCAGGGGCTAAATCAGTGCCTCCATGAACACTTTGACAAAGAAAATCTGCTAATTCCTGTATGTTTTGGTTTAAACGTTCTATCTCGATGCAGGCTATGTCGTCGGAAAAGCTGATAAAATAGCATTTTCGATCTTGTTGTTCCGTGAGTTCGGCGATGGCAAAAATGGCCGATTTGACAATCTCTTCTCTTCTTTCGACCGTTTTTTAAGTGTATGAAATCGGCTGTATAGTATTGAATATTTAAGTCACCGCGATTTCATCGGAGGTACTGAAACGGGACATCAGGTATTCAAAGGAAGTGCTTCTGTCGAATGCCAGTTTCAATCGTTTTGCGATAAGGCTTTTGGCGACTGCCGGAGGGCCGAGGAAGAAAATGCTTTCTCCGGAAATGGCTGATAAAAGTGATAATGCGATGGGATGTTCTTTCTCAAAGATTCCCTCGTTCATGGCATACAATAATTGGGTAATATGTGATTTTACTGTTTTCATGTACTTCTGGATTTTGTGCAAAAATAAGGGATTTTTCTGCCAAATTGAGGCATAGTTGTATTTTTGTATGTCAACGGCTTGTATAAACATATATTCGTACGGAGTGTTATAAACAGAAGTTGGTGAAATGGAAACATTATTGTATCTTTATCACTTGTAATAGTATACAGGAAGGAGTTTGAATTATGGAGTTGCGTACAGTCGATGTCACTCGTTACATCATGCCGCTGCGTGAGGGTGGTTCTCTACCGGCGCTGGCCGAAGCTGATGATGGTTTTAAATATGTTGTTAAGTTTCGGGGTGCAGGGCACGGAACTAAAGCACTGATAGCAGAATTGATTGGTGGTGAGATTGCACGGATGTTGGGCTTTCGTCTGCCGGAGTTGGTCTTTTTGAATTTAGATGAAGCTTTCGGACGTTCGGAAGGCGACGAAGAGATACAGGATTTATTGCAGGGAAGCCGGGGATTGAATCTGGGTTTGCATTTTCTTTCAGGCGCTTTACCATTCGATCCGGTTGTTACTGAGATCGACGGCAAACTGGCGTCACAGGTTGTATGGCTGGATGCGTTATTGACTAATGTGGACCGTACCACGAAAAACACCAATATGCTTATGTGGCATAAAGAGTTGTGGTTGATAGATCATGGTGCCTCTCTCTTTTTTCAGCATTCATGGGTCAATTGGCACAAACATGCAATGAGTCCTTTTACTCAGATTAAAGATCATGCTCTATTGCCACAAGCCGATAAGTTGGAGGAGGTGGATGCCGAATTTCGGGTATTACTGACATCGGAGAAGATTCGTGAGATCGTAAATTTGATTCCGGATGACTGGGTGGAGTGGCGTGACAAAAATGAAACTCCCCAAGATATCCGTGATATCTATTACCAATTTCTTATAGAAAGGATAGAACATTCTGAAACATTTGTAAAAGAAGCAAAACATGCCAGAGAAGCATATTTATGAATACGCCGTTATCCGGATTGTTCCGAAAGTGGAACGTGAGGAATTTATCAATGTTGGAGTTATCCTGTTTTCCAAACAAGCATGCTTTATCAAGATGCGTTATGATATCAATGAAAAAAGGCTGAGGCTATTTGCACCGGAACTTGATATTGATTCTTTCCGTGAATATCTGGAGGCTTTTAGCAAAATTTGTGCCGGTTGCCGTACAGGAGGAGCTATTGCCCAATTGGAAATCCCGGAACGTTTTCGATGGTTGACTGCACACCGGAGTTCGTGTATTCAAACTTCAAGACCTCATGTGGGTTACTCCGGTGATCTGGAGGAGACATTGGAGCGATTGTTCCGGGAATTGGTACTTTAATGCTTTTATCCTTTTGCCTCCTGATACATAAATCGTTTGATGCTCTTCTTCGCAGTTTTCTCAAATTCTTCGAAGTGAATCTTTATTTTAGTAATCTGGCAATAAGAGGGTAATTGCTGATTGAGTTCAATCCGGTTGGTTTCCATCATCCTTTCAATATCTGTTTGTGACAGTCCATGTGCAAAGGCATCATCGAAATCAGGGTAGATTAATGCTACAAGTTTATCTTTCTGAAGCAGGACTAATGATTCGGATACATAAGGCATGTTGTTGAATTTGCTTTCTATTTCTTCCGGATAAATGTTCTGTCCGCTTGACGTTAGTAACATGTTTTTACTTCGTCCACGTACTGTGACATACCCCTCCGAATCCATTGTAGCTAAGTCGCCGGTATGGAGCCATCCGTTTACATCGATGATTTGTGAAGTCGCTTCCGGATTTTTGTAGTATCCCAACATTAGGTTCATACCCTTACAAATGATTTCTCCGGCAATGCTTTTCGGATCAGGGGAGTCGATTTTCACTTCCATACGGCTGGTTGCTTTTCCGCACGAAGCCTGTTTCAAGGTTTCCCAGCGACTTGAACAGATAATAGGCCCACATTCTGTCATGCCATAAGCAATGGTGTAAGGAAATCCGATCTGTTTGAGAAAGGCTTCCACTTCTGCATTGAATGGAGCTCCTCCGATAATAATCTCATCGAAATTTCCCCCGAAGATCTCCATAGCGGCCTGTCGGGCAGCGGCTTTTATTTTATCATTAACAATGGGGACCTTCAACAGCAATTTACCTATTTTGTTGTCCAGTTTGGGGAGAATATCTTTTTTAATAATCTTTTCAACAATCAACGGCACACAAGAGATCACTCTCGGCTTGATTTCCGCAAATGACTGTGCAATGATCTTGGGAGACGGCATACGCGTCAGAAAGTAGAGATGGGCGCCGGCAGAGAATCCGTAAAGGAAGTCGTAGACCATGCCGAACACATGTCCCATAGGGAGCATGGAGACGATATGATCTCCCGGTTTTACCGGAAGCATCTCATGACAATAGGCGATGTTTGACCACAAACTCCGGTATGGAAGCATGACTCCTTTGGAATAGCCGGTTGTTCCCGACGTATAATTTATGACAGCCAGTTCTTCCGGCATTTCTTTACGGTAGGAGATATGTTCCGGGCGGAAATTTCTGGGATATCGTTGCCCGTATATTTCATTACGGTGTTCATGTGCATACGTCAGTTTATTGTTGCGCGACACAAGTGGGGCAAAATCAGTTAAAGAAGATATGCCTTCAAGTAGCGGCATCCGGTCCTCATTAAGGTTTTCCCACACCTGCTCACCTATAAAAAGCAATTTTGCTTCGGAGTGATTGACGATATTGTGAATATTGTCAGCCTTAAATTCGTGTAAGATAGGAACAATTACTGCACCATAGGTCACAGTAGCCAAAAAGGTTACAGCCCAGTGGGCACTATTACGTCCACAGACAGCTATTTTATCTCCCGGCTGAATGCCGGCCATTTCTAATATGATGTGAAATTTGGCTATTTTCCGGGCTACATCCTTATATTGAAGGGTGATTCCTTTGTAGTCTGTCAGGGCGTTTGCATCCCAGTTGTTTATGATGCTCTGTTCAATATAACCAATGAACCGTTGTTCTTGTTCCATTTTGTAATTTTTGCACATTCAGTTTAAAACTGCGCAAAATTAATATTCTATTAACGGAAACCGAATTCTTTCGTAAAGTTTTACGTTAAATTAACGGAGGATGGGAGAGCTTTATTTGTCTATTATTAAGCCGATAAAAGTCACAGAGACACGTCTTATGATATCAGGGTGATATATAATCTCCGTGTTCTCTGTGTACTTCGTTATGAGCTTTTATTCACTCTCAGCCATTTCCTTTTTATTTTTTTCTGAGATCAGCAATAATTTGTCCCCTACATGCAGTTTTAGCGTGCCATTAGGAATCAGGAATTCATCTCCGCGTTTTACGATCATTACCAAAGTTCCTTTAGGCAGGTTCATATCTTTCAGCGTATCGGCTTCACTCAATATTTCCGAAGTGATGGTCATGTCCGAGAGGTCGGTATCTATTTCTTCGGGAAGTTCGACACCAAATTCATTTCCGGTCTTTTCAAGAGGAGTAGACAGATGCAATAAGCGTGCTACAAACGATACGCTTGTTCCTTGCACAATCAGCGAAACAATCGTGATGAAAAATACAATATTGAAAATCATATTCGATCCTTCTACATTGGCTACTACCGGATAGGTTGCAAAAATGATAGGCACAGCTCCCCGCAGACCTACCCACGAAACGAATAAACGCGATTTCAAAGTGATTTTTCGGAAAGGCAACAGACAAAGAAATACACTTAAAGGACGCCCGATAACGATCATGAATACTCCGATAAGTAATGCTACAACAGCAACTTCAAGCATTTCGTGCGGATTGACAAGTAGTCCCAGCATGAGGAACATAATGATTTGGAATAACCATGTAAGTCCGTCCATAAACGTTGCAATTTCTTTCCGAAAGGTTATTTTATGGTTACCTACCATCATACCGGCAATGTATACAGCCAAATATCCGTTACCGCGGAGTAGGTCGGTGATGGCAAAAGTAAAGAATACAAATGACAGTAACAGAATGGGATAAAGTGACTGGTTATCGATATTTATTTTATTAAGGATCAGTATTGCCAGCTTCCCCAGTATATATCCGGCGGCTGCGCCTACCAGGAACTGGATGATGAATGAGCCGATAATGGTGCCTGTACCCATACCATCCGATTGGATGAACTGTATCAGGACAATGGTCAGCATATAAGCCATCGGGTCGTTGCTTCCGCTTTCCAGTTCAAGCATGGGACGCAGATTATGTTTCAGATTCATCTTCTGTGAACGGAGGATAGCGAACACGGAGGCAGAATCGGTGGACGACATGGTCGATGCAAGCAGTAGGGAAGTAATCAGCGGGAAATGGATATTTGTCCAACCCATTCCGGAAAGATACCAAATGAACAAACCGGTGAAAAGAGCTGTGAGGAATACTCCTACAGTAGAGAGTACAATTCCCGGTGACAGGATGGGACGGATTTCTTTGAACTTAGTATCCATACCACCGGAAAACAAGATGACGCTAAGGGCTACCATACCTATAAATTGAGCGACTTTGGCGTTGTGGAACTGCAGTCCCAGACCGTCGCTTCCGAAAAACATGCCTACGAGAAGAAATAATAATAATGCGGGTACTCCGAAACGATAGCCGGTTTTTCCGACAACAATGCTAACGAATAGTAAGATAGAACCAATGAGTAGAATGTTTTCTGCGGTAAATATCATAAGCAATAAGTGCTGAAGGTTATTAATTTGTTATTTTACATTTCACTGTGCGAAGTTACTTAAATTATGTAACAAATAGAAATCCTCTTTGGATGTATTTATGTCCCAAATTGCCGTAAAATAGTTTAAAAATGTTATTTTTGCAGCCAAAATAATATCATTCTATATCTATATGGATTCAAATCATCTTTCTCCTTTACGTAAGGGCGTGGTAGGAGTACAGTTTCTTTTTGTGGCTTTTGGCGCTACTGTTCTCGTACCTTTATTGGTCGGACTTGACCCCTCTACAGCCTTATTTACGGCCGGTATCGGTACACTTCTTTTTCATTTGGTAACAAAGGGGAAAGTTCCTATCTTCCTGGGCAGTAGCTTTGCGTTTATTGCTCCCATTATTAAAGCAACCGAATTATACGGACTCGCCGGCACGCTTTCTGGAATGGTGGGGGTTGCATTGGTATACTTTGTCATGAGTGCTTTGGTCAAATGGCAGGGAATCAGACTGATTGAACGCCTGTTCCCTCCGGTAGTTATTGGTCCGGTAATTATCTTGATCGGGCTTTCACTTGCCGGAACCGGAGTCAATATGGCAAAAGAAAACTGGACTCTTGCATTACTTTCATTACTGACTGCCGTGGTTGTATCTATCCGTGCTAAAGGACTATTGAAGCTAATACCTATCTTTTGCGGAATTATCGTGGGGTATGTTGCCGCATTGGTCTTTTATGATGTCGATCTGTCGGGAGTGAGAGATGCAGCATGGTTGGGCTTTCCGCAGTTTGTATTTCCTAAGTTCTCCTGGGAGCCTATTTTGTTTATGATGCCGGTAGCGATTGCTCCGGTGATAGAACATATCGGTGATGTGTATGTAGTAAATACTGTAACCGGAAAGGACTATGTGAAAGATCCCGGATTGCATCGAACGCTCTTGGGAGATGGTTTGGCCTGTCTTTGTGCAGGCTTGTTGGGAGGTCCTCCTGTGACTACATATTCGGAAGTAACCGGAGCGATGTCACTTACCAAGGTGACAAATCCTCAGGTAATACGAATTGCGGCGGTCACGGCAATCCTGTTTTCAGTGATCGGCAAAGTCAGTGCTTTGCTAAAGTCTATCCCTTCGGCTGTATTGGGAGGAATCATGCTGCTTCTTTTCGGTACGATTGCTTGTGCGGGAATTGCCAATCTTGTCAATAATTGCATTGACTTGAGCCGGACACGCAATATCATAATTGTTTCTCTGACCTTGACAATAGGCATAGGTGGAGCCGTGTTGACATGGGGTGAGTTTTCATTGTCAGGAATCGGTCTCGCTGCATTGGTAGGAGTAGGGTTGAACCTGGTGCTCCCGAGAGAAGAGTGATAAACGATGAAGGGTAAACGATAAACCGGTTGTGTGCCATAGGCAAGAGTCCTCCGTTTATCGTTTACTGTTCATCATTTACCGTTCATATCATGCCAGGAACTTTGCAATATCTTCGTCCGCTGTGCTGATACCTCCGATTCCGAAGTTATCGATCAGTACCTGTTTTACGTTAGGTGATAAGAATGCAGGAAGTGTCGGTCCCAAATGAATCTTTTTCACTCCAAGTGCTAACAAAGCCAGCAGAACAATAACGGCTTTTTGTTCATACCACGCAATGTTATAAACGATTGGCAGATCATTGATATCTTTTAGTCCGAATACTTCCTGCAATTTCATAGCGATGATAGCGAGCGAATAACTGTCATTACACTGTCCGGCATCCAGTACTCGGGGAATGCCGTTGATGTCTCCTAAAGGTAGCTTATTATATCGATACTTGGCACATCCTGCTGTCAGGATCACTGTATCTGCCGGAAGTTTCTCTGCAAACTCTGTGTAATAACTGCGACTTTTCATTCGGCCGTCACATCCGGCCATGACGAAGAACTTACGGATAGCACCGCTTTTTACTGCTTCTACCACCTTATCGGCCAATGCGATTACTTGGGCATGGGCGAATCCGCCTACAATCGTACCGTTTTCTATTGCTACCGGTGGATGGCAACGTCGTGCATGTTCAATGATGATAGAGAAGTCTTTTGGCTTTCCGTCTTTACGTTCGGGGATGTGGATAGCACCTTCCAAACCGGTAGCTCCCGTTGTGTAAATCCGATCTTTATAAGTGGCATTCGGGCGTGGTGGAACGATGCAATTGGTAGTGAAGAGGATGGGACCGTTGAAACTCTCAAATTCCTCTTTTTGCTTCCACCAGGCATTGCCGTAATTTCCTACTAAATGCTTGTATTGCTTCAGCCGGGGATAATAATGTGCCGGCAGCATTTCACTGTGGGTATAAATGTCTATACCGGTACCTTCTGTTTGCTGTAGCAATTCTTCTATATCTTTCAGGTCATGCCCGCTGACAAGGATACCAGGATTGCTCCGGACGCCAATATTTACTTCAGATATTTCCGGATTTCCGTAATGATTGGTGTTGGCAGTATCAAGCTGGGCCATTGCCTGTACCCCATAATTTCCGGTAGTGAGTGTGAGGGTTATCAGTTCATCTACCGTAATATCTTCGCGGGTCAGTTCTGCCAGTGCGTGTTGCATAAAAGCAAATATTTCCGGGTTTTCGTATCCTAAGTTATAGGCATGTTCTACATATGCCGCCATACCTTTAATGCCATAGTGAACCAGTTCTTTCAGTGAACGGATGTCTTCGTTCGGAGTGCGAAGTACGCCTACAGTTTGGGCTTTTTCTTCAAACTCTGATTCATCGCCATACCAGGTACATTCATCGGGGACAGACTCGATAGTAACCTGACTACCTAAATCTTTTTTGAGTTCGAGGCCCTTCTTTATTTTTTCAATAATGGCCCGTTTGTCAAAATTGGCGTTTGTAATAGTGACAAACAAGGCATCGAAGATGAATTTATCTGCCTGGGCAGAAGAACGTCCTTCTTTGCGTAATGCCTGGTTGTAGACTGCGATTCCGCGTACAACAAAAAGCAAGAGGTCTTGCATATTGGCTACTTCGGGAGTTTTCCCGCATACTCCGCTAAGGATACAGCCTGTACCTTTTGCGGTTTCCTGACACTGATAACAGAACATACTCATAATTCTTACGTATTAATTGGTTTCTTAATTGAAGGCAAAGATAGGTGGAGGATTTGAGGTAGTTCTGTAACCAATGTTACAAACAATAGAAAAAAGATTGGAGATTTTATTGTATCAACTGCATTAAATCTTCTTTTCTCAGGATATGCACTAATTTCCGGTCTGTTCTGATCAGGCCATCATCCTGCATGTGTGCCAGTTCGCGTGCCAGTGAGGGGCGTGACACTCCGAAATAATCGGCCAATTCTTGCTGTGAGCGATCGAGTAGTATAGGATTTCCCTCCTGCTGTTTTGAAATCCGGAGCAGGTACGAGGCCAGTTTTTGCCGGATCGTCTTGAAAGACATAAAAAATAGTTTGTCGGCAAGTGTCCGGGCATAATTGGCCGAAAGGTTCATATAGTTTTCTAAGAATCTCTCATTTCTCCGGAATAGCTTCAGTACACTTTCTTTAGGTATTTCAAAAATTTCAGTAGCTTCGTTTGCTGTGACCTCTACCGGGTAACGATTGTCGGCACCAAACAAGAAAAGTGGGGCTATCGCACGAGGGGCAGTAATATCCTCTACTTTAATCAGTCTGCCCGAATAATCGATCATTTCTCCCCGGACACTGCCCTTTAGCAATATCATCAGCCGGTTGCATACGTCACCTTGTCTGGCAAGAATGTCACCTTTGCGGAACATACGGAGGTGAGAAACGATTCCGTCAAAATCACGGGATAGCGTTTCGGGCGAAATTCCGTGGAATAAAGGGTTGTTAGCAAGATAGGTCATGGCTTTAAAGATTGAATTGATATATTATTAATAACAGGAATCTTTTCTCATTGTTTGCCGGTAACTGTTGCTATTGCGTTGCTAATAATACTGATATCGCATTTTGGAAACAATGGTTTTACTTAAATTTCAGCACAAATTTAGTTTCTTTACCCGGTAATAAGGTGATGCTTCCTCCGGACAGACGCATGATCTGGCGAGAGATACTAAGTCCGATGCCGCTACCTCCCTCTTTGGTCGTAAAGAATGGGATGAAGATATGGTCTGCTATTTCCGGGGGAATGACGGGACCATTGTTCTTGATCTCTATCAGTATCTCTTCCGAATCGTTACAGCGGGCACTGATTTCTATTTTTCCGTCAGCTTGTGTACCAATAGCTTGAATTGCATTTTTGAGCAGATTGATGACAACCTGCGAGATCAGATTTTCATCGGCATAAACAATTAAGTCGGCAGGAGAAATATCTGTATGAAACGTGATGTTTTTGCAAGTGTTCTGATGCCGTGCCAGTTCTACCATGCGATCGATGAAGGCTTTTACATAAAACAAAGATGGTTCGGGAGTGGGGATACGGGTAAAACGTCGATAAGACTCTACAAAAGCTAATAACCCTTTCCCTGTAGTGCTGATGGTCTGGAGACCACTGCGTATTTCTTCGTCATGGGTATCGGAAAGTGAGAGCAGGGTATCGCTCAGTGAAGTGATGGGAGTTACCGAATTCATTATTTCGTGAGTCAATACACGTGTCAGGCGTATCCACGAATCAATTTCCTTTTCGTCCAATTCGCTGTTGATGTCGCTGAGAGCGAGGATGCGTAAATGTTCTTTGCGTATTGTAATATCCGATACGCGAATGGAAAGATTGACTGTGCCCCGTTCATTATTAAAAGTAATCTGTAGTTTTTCTCCGGTACGGCAGAATTCCACCTTTTGCATCAATGTCACGTCTACTTTACTCAGTTGGCGGATGTGAGTAAGTACATTCAATCCTAACAGACGGAGTGCTTCGTTATTTTTTTGATAGATGGCTCCGTTATCGTTGAGCACTAATACTCCTGTGTTTATACAGTCAAGAATAAGTTCATAGTACTTCTCTTGTTGTGCCGTTTCCGATTTTACATTATATAATATGTGTCCCACCCGGTTCAGTGCACGATTGATTTCCCGGGTTTCGGGTGTGGTTTTTTCTTCCGGGAAGTGAATGGCATTGTCGTTGTTCTCAAGCGCATCGATCATGAAAAGAACCCGCTTGGTATGGATGCGGTATAGAGATAATTGCCACCAGATGCTGAAGATTAAAAAACAGAGGCTCAATATCATCCAAACGAAGTCTCTGTTTGAGTAAAGCAGAGCCGCTGTTATGGCAAAACAGAGGCTCACTCCGAGGCGGAACCAATATCGTTCGGTAAGTAGTCTGATGTGAGTCTTCATAAGCTGAACTTTTTCATCTTATTGTATAGTGTCTGGCGGGTGATTCCCAATTGGGAAGCTACTGCCGAAAGGTTGCCTTCGCATTTATCCAATGCCTTCCGGATCATGGCTTTTTCCATCTCCTCAAGTGTGGAAGCTTCGGTTTGCTGTATTTCTGTTTTTTGTACCAATTGAAACATTTCGGCAGGTATCGAATTGCCGTCACAGATGATGACTGCTTTTTCGATAGCATGTTCCAGTTCCCGGATGTTACCGTACCAGGAGTGTGCGGTCAGCTTTTCACAAGCAGATGCAGTCAGGCTGATGGGAGCTTTGTCGTATTGTTTACAGAAACGTGTAATGAAGCGTTCGGCCAGTGGGACAATATCTTCCCTGCGATTACGCAGAGGCGGAATCTCTACATGAATGGTGTTGATACGGTAAAGTAAGTCTTCGCGGAACTCTCCTTTATCAACCATTCCCTGTAGATTCCGGTTGGTAGCACAAATCAGCCGGATATCTACAGGAACAGGTTCGTTACTACCTACCCGTACGATACTTCTTTGTTGGATGGCTGTCAACAGTTTGGCTTGCAGGTGGTAGGGGAGGTTCCCGATTTCGTCAAGAAAGAGAGAACTATGGTTGGCTGCTTCAAATTTACCCGTGCGGTCGGCATGTGCATCGGTAAAAGAACCTTTCACATGTCCGAAAAGCTCGCTTTCGAATAAAGACTCGGTAATTGCCCCCATGTCTACGGAGACCATCGTTTCTTTATAACGGGATGACAGGGCGTGAATCTCCCGGGCGAGCATTTCTTTTCCGGTGCCGTTTTCTCCCGTAATCAATATGTTGGCATTGGTTGTAGCTACTTTTTCTACCAGCATGCGAAGTTGTTGCATAGCACTGCTTTCACCCCAGTACATGGCAGCTATAGAAGGATTTTCTTTCTTTCGGTTCTTCTTTTTGCCTTCTTTGGCCTGTGAAGCAGCGTTTAGCAGAGTCTCGACTAACTTTTGGTTATCCCATGGCTTTACGATAAAGTCGGTAGCGCCTTCTTTGATACCTCGTACAGCTAAATCAATATCGGCGTATGCGGTGAAAAGTACTACCGGGAGATTGGGGTATTGGCGTTTGATTTCGTGCAACCAGAATAGGCCCTCGTTGCCGTTGTTGATGCCGGAAGTGAAATTCATGTCCAATAAGACGACTTCCGGATTTTCTTCTCTCAGAACAGATGACAAGCTGACTGGTGAAGAGAGGGTGATGGTTTTCGAAAAATGATTTTTCAGTAATAGCTGCACTGCTGTCAGTACTCCTTTGTTATCGTCGACAATGATAATGGTTCCCATTTAGAAGATTGAAATTTAATTGTTAGCGGCAAAGTTAATAACAATTCTCTATTACAGAGGATCAAAATGAATCTAAATCCGGGAAATATCTTATTATCTCCCCTCCTGACAGGAGAAAGAGGGGAGATAAAATTTCATCTTTTGTTTATGTCATTATAGCCACTGGAATTTTAATCCGAAAGATAGGCTTAAATAGTCACGTGCCCGTAAGTAACGGTTTGTGGCACGGCTTATCAGCAGCAAGTCGCAAGTACTCAATTCATAAAAGAGTGTGACAGACTTGGTAAAGAAACGACGGTCTTTATCAATGTTATAGGTTAACCGTTGTCCCAGAAAGATGTGGGTACGGATTTTGGAAGAGAAGCCATAGTACCCTTCCGGATAGCGGCTGGGTTCTTTTACCCAGAACTCGTGTCCGAATACCGTATTAAAGTAGAGCCCGCATGACAGAGGTTCCGTAGAAAAGCCTTTCCCCAACTCAAGACTCCAAGGCATATAGTTTTGCTTGAGGGTCATAGTCAGTTTCGTGCGATGTGAGTCATGTTTGGGAATAAATCCCAGAAAAAGGTCGGTTTCCCACTGATCCCTCCGTCCGTAATCCCATCCGGTTCCGAAAGAGAACATGCCCATATTTCCGGCAAACTGTATTTTATTGTGAGTCGGTATCAAAGAGTTCCATCCTTTCCGGAAACGGTGGATGCGTTTATCATATTTGCTGGGCTCCGATTTGGAGACCAGAACAGTATCTTTGGTTTCTTCTTCATCACTTTTGTCTGCCTGTGCCAAAGCGTCTTCCGGACAAAACAAGAACAGTGCCAATACAGTATAAAGAGTAGATTTAAAATTCAACCACTTCATAATCATATCCTTCAGGTTTTATGGTGAATACTAAATAACTGCGGTTTTTCATACAATTGCTGCCGTAATACATTACTCCGTCCTCAAATACATCCGAAGCACTGATACGATGCTCATGGGCTACAGTACAGAATTGCAGGGCTGGAAATTGACGTATATACATTTGAAAGATCTTGGCTACATTGTTATTAAACTGATCGCACAAAGGGCGGGCATGCATGCAAAATACCGTCTTGTCAAACTCGTCCGAACGTTCTGTCAATTCCGCTTCGATAAAATTGAAATCCGGAATAGGATCCGAGTAATCATATTCCATTGCATTCGTATTGAGGCATACAAACTTTACTCTTCCTGCGATAAATGAAAAATTAGTATCTCCAAATATCTTCCTGAATGCTTCTTCTCCTGTTCCCAAACAGTCATGATTACCAATCAAGGCGACATACGGCACATTTAGTTTGTTCATGATATCTCTTTGCCATAGAAATTCGTCTGTTAGTCCGAAATCGCTCAGATCCCCTCCATGCACTACAAAGTCGATGTCGTTTCGTTTATTTACGGCATTTACAAAGTCTACTGTCTCGTCATACCATCGTTGCGAGTCACCCATAGCTATAAAGCGGATAGTAGTCTTATTCAGACATTTGGCTTCTATCTTCTCGATATTTTTGTTATTAATATCTCTTTCGCCTTTGATTTTGACATCGTAGGGATGGTAGTCTATCATGTCGCAACCGGTAAGTAACAGGCAAGAGAGAAAGATTCCGATTATTCCTTTTTTCTTATCCATAAACTATTTTTTTGAAGTGAAAACTCGATGCAAAGATAGAGTTTTCTTCTCGATAAGCAAATATTGTTGTCTAATAAATAGACAGCAGTGTCTAAGAATTAGACAGGTAGAATGAAGATGTTGAAATGTAATGGTTTGATTGTCAATAGATAAATCCTCTTGGCACGCTTTCTGCTTTATAATAGATAAATAACTTTATAATTATTGAGTTACTTCTGTTTTTCTAAAATAATAATATACAGACAGAGATATGAGACAACTTTACTACACTTTCCGGACTCTTCTTAATAGGCGGGGCTTAAATTTGGCTAAAATTATTTCGTTGACCTTGGGATTATTTATGGGGATACTGCTTTTTGCACGTGTTACTTTTGAATTGAGTTTTGACAACCATTATTACGAGGCTGATAAATTATGTGCCGTCAATGTTACAGTGCATTATAAGGATGGTGAAAAGAAAGGTCCTTACCCGACAGTGATGGCTCCTGTTCCGACTGCTATTAGTGAAAACTTTCCCGAAGATATTGAGTCGGCTACAGTGGTGCGTGTGCAAAGTCGTAGTAATACTTTGTTCAATGGAAGTACTCGTTTGGAGCCTAAGGTCATTCTTGCCGATTCTCTTTTTTTTCGGACGATGGGTATTGAGGTCCTAAAAGGTAACCCGCATGAGCTGGGTAATCCGGAAACCATGTTCATTTCCGAGAGTTTTGCACGAAAAGCATTTGGCAATGAAGATCCGATAGGGAAAGTACTACTTTATAAGCGTTCCTTTCCCATGACTGTTAAAGGTGTCTATGCGGATATTCCGGAGAATAGTTCTTTACGCCATGATGTGGTAATATCTTTTGCTACCATCATAAAACATGAGTGGGAATGTGTCAGCTGGACTTGTGGCGATAGTTTCGAAGGGTATATTCGCCTGAAAGAGAGCGGAAGTTTGGAGAAAGTGAACTCTCGGATAGATAAGGTGATTGAAAAGTACTTGCCGTTCGATCTTGAAAATGACGGCTTTGGAATGCGCTATTCACTTCAACCGATCCGTGAAGTTTACGCAGAGACTCCCGTTGTACATAAAATGATAATGATTATGTCCTTATTGGGATTTGTTATCCTTTTTATAGCTGCAATGAATTATGTTTTGATTTCTGTTTCGTCACTCGCAAGTCGTGCCAAAGCGATAGGTGTACATAAATGCAGTGGAGCCAGTGGCGAAAACATCTTTTCGATGTTTCTTTGGGAGACAAGCATTATCATTTTGGTATCTTTGATATTGGTCGGTGTCTTGGTTTTAAATTTTGATGAGCAAATAGAGGATATTGCTTCCGCTTCTTTAAGTTCTCTTTTTGCATGGAGAACTCTCTGGGTACCTGTTTGTGTTATTCTGGTTCTGTTTTTATTTGCCGGTATCATTCCCGGATATCTATTTTCATCTATTCCTGTCACTCAGGTGTTCCGACGTTATACTGAAGGGAGGAGAGGTTGGAAACGGTCTCTGCTTTTTGTACAGTTTACCGGGATGACTTTTATTTTTGGTGTATTGTGCGTGGTTCTTATACAGTACAATCGGATTACAACCAAACCTTTAGGGTATAATGCTGACGGAGTGGCTTTCACTTATCACAGCTTTGATGATCCGGAATCTGCTTTGGATAATCTCCGTCGTTTATCAATGGTAAAAGATGTTGCTGTCTGTTGGTCAAACATAACTTCCGGTTATAGCGGTCAGCCTGTTGCTGATGATAACGGAGCGATTGTATTCACAGCCCGTCTGAATGTTTGTTCATATAATTATGCTCCGTTTATGGGGATTCGTATTAAAGAAGGGAAGGATTTGGATGGTCCCAATCAGGTTCTGGTAAATGAAAAGTTTGTAAAGTCTATCCATTGGACTGATGGGGCTGTGGGCATGAGATATGAGGATTTTACAGTTGTGGGAGTGATGGAAGACTTTCCGGTAAGCAGTTATTATGATGAATTAAAACCGGTGGTATTTATGGGGCAACAGGATGTGAATGATTGTTATCACGTCCGGCTCAAGGCACCTTACGAGGAAAATCTTCGTCTGCTTAATAAAACAATAAGAGAAATGTATCCCACTGAAGATATTGTATTTATATCATTACAGAAAACCATTGATAACCAATATTTAAGCGTACTTCGCTTTCGCAATGCCGTGATATTGGCTTTTATTGTTATCTTGCTGATTTCACTGATGGGACTGATAGGATATACTAATGATGAAGTACGTCGTCATAGCAAAGAAATAGCTATTCGTAAGGTGAATGGTGCCGAAGCTTCCCATATATTAAAATTACTTTCCAAGGAGGTCGTTTGGGTAGCTCTGCCAGCCGTATTGTTAGGTGCTACAGGAGCCTATTTTATGGGTATTCATTGGTTGGGACAATTTACCGAACAGATTCATTTGAAGGTGTATTGGTTTGTACTGATTGCTTTGGCTATAATGGCTGTAATTGTGATTAGTGTGATGATAAAATCCTGGCACATAGCCAACGAGAATCCTGTAAAGAGTATAAAGAATGAATAAACAAAAATAAACCGATTAAAATAAAAAGAATTATGATACAGATTAATGATCTTAGTAAAGTTTTTCGTACTTCTGAAGTAGAAACCGTAGCGTTAAACCATGTGAGCCTGGATATAGAGGAAGGTGAGTTTGTTGCCATTATGGGACCTTCCGGTTGCGGCAAGTCTACGTTGCTCAATATTTTGGGATTACTTGATAACCCGACAGAAGGTTCTTATCAGTTGATGGGGCAGGAGGTAGCCGGTCTTCAGGAGAAGGAGCGTACGCGGGTACGTAAGGGTAAACTGGGCTTTGTCTTCCAGAGTTTCAACCTGATTGATGAACTGAATGTTTACGAGAATGTGGAACTTCCTCTCACTTATCTGGGGTATAAGGCTTCCGACCGGAGAAAAATGGTAGAGAATATGCTGCGCCGGATGAATATTAGTCATCGTGCCAAGCATTTCCCACAGCAACTCTCCGGTGGACAACAACAACGTGTGGCTATAGCCCGTGCGGTAGTAACTAATCCGAAATTGATCCTTGCTGACGAACCTACGGGAAATCTCGATTCTAAGAATGGTGCTGAAGTCATGAATCTGCTGACAGAGTTGAATAAAGAAGGTACTACGATTATTATGGTGACCCACTCCCAACATGATGCCTCGTTTGCCCATCGTACAGTACATCTGTTCGATGGCAGTATTGTGGCGAGTGTAACAGCTTAATAAATTAAAAGGATCATACGATGAAACAATTCTATTATACCATTCTGACATTGATTCGCGGACGCGGAAGTAATGTCATTAAAGTAATATCTCTGACGTTGGGGCTATTAGTTTCTATTATTTTATTCTCTCGAGTTGCTTTTGAGCTTAGTTATGATAACTTTTTTCAGGATGTGGATGATCTTTATATCGTAAAAACGGAGTGGGTTGAGAATGGAGTGATTAAAGGGAATGCCGGAGTATATACATTGATTCCGGTAGCCTCTACCATTGCTGAGGAATTTCCGGAAGAGGTAGAAAGTGCAGCTTTTTCGAGTTTGTCTTTCGGAACTACTTTAAAGATAGGCAACCGAAAGTTGAATCGGTCTTTCATTTTATCTGACTCTCTTTATTTTCGTACCATGGGGATAGAAGTTATTAATGGCAATCCGAATGATTTGACCAACCCAGATGTGGTTTTTTTGTCACAGTCTGTTGCACGAGAAGTATTTGGTGAAGAGGATCCTATAGGAAAAACCTTACATCTGATGGTTTGGGGCACTCAAGTTGAAGCTTTGGTGAGAGGAGTTTATGCCGATCTTCCGGATAATGTATCGCTGGAACGTCACGAAATGGTTCTTTCTTTTGCCAGCCATAATAAATATGGTTGGGGACGTTCGGGTTGGACGAGTGGTGGTAATTATAATGCTTTTATCCGCTTAAAAGACGGAGAAAGAAGCGCTGATGCTATCAATGCCGGTATTGATAAGGTGATTGCAAAGCACATTCCTCCTGAAATGAATCTGCATTTACATATGTTTGTAGTACCTTTACGTACTATTCATTTGGAGCAATCTAATGTGCGGAAGACAATTTTAATAATGTCTTTATTAGGATTTGCCATTCTTTTTGCCGCCACTATGAACTATGTACTTATTTCTATTTCTTCACTTTCTCACCGGGCAAAAGGGATCGGCGTTCACAAGTGTAATGGTGCGTCTGATAAGGCTATACTTTCGATGTTTATATATGAAACAGCTTTGATTATAGGGATCTCTCTGCTTTTCATGGTAGTACTTTTATTCCAGTTCCAGGAAAAAATTGAAGAATTGGCGGGAGTGTCGTTATCATCTCTTTTCACTTGGCACAATCTATGGGCTCCATTGTCGGTAGTTGCCTTTTTGTTTATTATTGGAGGTGTATTGCCGGGAAAAGTTTTCTCTTCAATTCCGGTAACGCAGGTTTTCCATCATTACACTAAAGGAAATATGGGTTGGAAGCGGACACTTCTATTTATAGAATTTGCAGGAGTAGCTTTTATTTTTGGATTGATGTGTGTGACTTTTTTTCAGTTCCATTATATTACAAATAGAGATATGGGGTATCGACCGGAACGTGTAGCATCTTGTTGGCATAAGTTTGCTGAGCCCGATAATGCACGTAATAATTTGAAATCTTTGCCTTATGTAGAAGGAGTAGCCACTGCTGAGGGAGGTATGATGTGGCTTGGAAACCGACAGGTGACTGATGAGAACGGGAATGCTCTTTTCACTCCCCGTTGTGGTATATTTGACAAAGATTTTGTCCCACTTATGGGGCTTCGGCTTAAGGCCGGGCAAAACCTCACAGGCGAAAGGCAATTTCTGGTCAATCAACCCTATGTAGAAAAGATGGGTTGGACAGGTAGTGGCGTTGGTGAAATAATCCCTAATCGAGGGACGGTGGTAGGGATACTCGCACCTTTCTGTTCTGGTACACTTCCACCTGACTATGAACCTATAGAGATTGAATGGGGGATTAATTTAGTAAATATGCATGTACGTCTTAAAGAACCTTTTGCAGATAATCTGCGTATGTTGAATAATGAAATGAAAAAGATATATCCACAAGAAGAAATTGAGTTCACCTCTTTGGAGCGGGATTTGGAAAGGGGCTATCGTCCTACAATGATATTCCGTGATACTACTATATTGGCTTTTATAACGATTCTGTTTATCACTTTGATGGGATTGATCGGGTATACGAATGATGAAGTTCGCAGACGTGGTAA
Source organism: Bacteroides sp. 11BF (assembly GCF_019633765.1). Classification (NCBI taxonomy): domain Bacteria; kingdom Pseudomonadati; phylum Bacteroidota; class Bacteroidia; order Bacteroidales; family Bacteroidaceae; genus Bacteroides; species Bacteroides sp. 11BF. The sequence continues at coordinate 340,109 of NZ_JAFKPJ010000003.1, read as the reverse complement.
AGAGATAGCTATTCGTAAGATAAATGGCGCCGAAGTAAGTTCTGTTTTGCTTTTGTTATCTAAAGATATCTTCTGGGTAGCTATTCCTTCAATTACTATCGGTACATATGGAGCTTACTTGGTGAGTCAAATATGGATAAGCCAATTTCGGGATACGGTATCTATAAGTATAGGCTGGTATGTAGCAATAGCTATTTGCCTACTGGCTTTTATCATTATATGCATTATTTGGAAATCCTGGCACATCGCCAATGAAAATCCGGTGAATAGTATTAAGAGTGAATAACAAATAAAATAAATTATGATACAGATTAATGACATTAGTAAAGTCTTTCGTACTTCTGAAGTAGAAACCGTAGCGTTAAACCATGTGAGCCTGGATATAGAGGAGGGCGAGTTTGTTGCCATTATGGGACCTTCCGGTTGCGGCAAGTCTACGTTGCTCAATATTTTGGGATTACTTGATAACCCGACAGAAGGTTCTTATCAGTTGATGGGGCAGGAGGTAGCTACTCTTCAGGAGAAGGAGCGTACGCGGGTACGTAAGGGTAAACTGGGCTTTGTCTTCCAGAGTTTCAATTTGATAGATGAACTGAATGTTTACGAGAATGTGGAACTTCCTCTCACTTATTTGGGTATAAAATCTTCTGAACGGCGTCAGATGGTAGAGAATATGCTGCGCCGGATGAATATTAGTCATCGTGCCAAGCATTTCCCACAGCAACTCTCCGGTGGACAACAACAACGCGTGGCTATAGCCCGTGCAGTTGTGACTAACCCGAAATTGATTCTTGCTGACGAACCGACCGGTAACCTTGATTCCAAGAATGGTGCGGAGGTAATGAATTTGTTGACCGAATTGAATAAAGAGGGAACAACAATTATTATGGTGACCCACTCCCAACATGATGCTTCGTTTGCCCATCGCACGGTGCATCTGTTTGACGGTAGCGTGGTGGCAAGTGTAAAGGCTTAATAAAGATCAATATGCTAAGACACATATATTATACCATTCAGACCTTAATCCGTGGACGCAGTTCAAATGTCATTAAGATTATTTCGTTAACTTTGGGACTGTTTGTCGGACTTCTACTGTTTGCCCGGGTCGCGTTTGAACTGAGTTATGACCATTTTTATCCGGAGTCAAGGAACCTGTTTCTGATACAGGCTTCTTACTCTTATGAAGGAAAGCAGGAGAAGCCAAGTCCTTATATTTATGGTGCAATGCCTGCTGCTATCCGGGAGAACTTTCCTGATGAGGTGGAAGAGGCTACTGTGCTGCGTAATGTTGGTCAGCAAATATTTTTTAAAGGAAACGAACGTTTTGATCAACAGCAGACTATTTATGCAGACGATCACTTCCTCCCAACTATGGGGGTAGAAGTGTTGAAAGGGAACAAAGCTGATTTAGTGGCTCCCGACGCTATTTTCATTAATGAATCATTGGCACGACGTGTCTTTGGTGATGCAGACCCTATCGGGCAAACCATGTTATGGGAAAAGAACTATCCGGTCACTGTACGGGGAGTATTTGCCGATCAGCCGGAGAATACAGACCTAAAATATGATGTAATCGTATCGTTTGCCACTTTGTATAAGCGGATGGGAGAGGATCGTGCCGGTTGGGGATATGATATCAGTTACATGGGGGTGGTTCGTTTCCATAATGATACGGAAGCTCCTGAGAGGGTTGCCGGACGGTTACCGGAAATGCAGAAAAAGTATCTTCCGCAGGGGAAGGATGGTTTTTCTGAGGAGTATTCTTTTCAACCTATATCTGAGTACCACAGTAGTCAGCCGGATGTAAGAAAAATGGTGCTTATCATGTCGGTTCTTGCTTTTGCCATTTTATTGATAGCTGCTTTGAACTATGTATTGATTTCCGTATCGTCATTGGCACGTCGTGCAAAAGCAGTGGGAGTCCATAAATGCAGTGGGGCCAGTGATGGTAACATATTCGGTATGTTTTTATGGGAAACCATGTTTATTATATTGTCTGCACTCGTATTGGTCGGGCTATTGATTCTGAATCTTAGGGAACTGATTCAGGATACGCTGAACGCCTCGGTCGGTGCACTTTTCACTTGGGAGACCTTATGGGTGCCTTTGCTTGTGATAGCAGTTGTTTTCTTCGTGGCAGGAGTGATACCCGGATATATGTTTTCGTCTATTCCGGTGAGTCAGGTTTTTCGTCGTTATACCGAACGGAAGACAACCTGGAAGCGCCCGTTACTTTTTGTTCAGTTTGCCGGAGTACCTTTTGTCTTTGGTTTATTGGCAGTTGTATTGCTTCAATACTATAGTGTGATGAATCGTGAGTTGAATTATAATCCTGAACGGATAGTTGTTGCGAGGTGTTACTTCAGCGATGACGAAGTTGATAATGCCCGTTCTGATATACGTCGTTTGCCGATGGTAGAAGATGTTGCTTTTGCCTGGTTTCCTATTTCCGATTACTATAGTGGTTTCAGTGTCTACAACAGTACAGGAAAGTTGCTTTTCGATGCACATACTTCAATGTGCGATTACCACTTTTTGTCAATGATGGGAGTTCAGCTTATTGATGGTAAAAATTTTGATTCTCCCAAACAGGCTATTGTAAATGAAGAATTTGTGCGGAAGATGCATTGGGAAGACAGTGCGGTAGGTAAACAGGTCAATATCGGGACTTCTCTTCCTGTTGTGGGAGTCGCAAAGGATTTTCCGATACGAAGTGCATATACTCCTCAGGATATAGTGATGTATATCAGCAGTCCCTTTGCTTCCGGAGCTCCCCATGTACGTTTGAAGGAACCATTCGATCAAAATTTGAAAGCTCTCAATCAAAAGATGGGAGAACTGTTTACTACGAAGGATATTGTGTTTATCCCTTTGCAGGAAATAATCGATCAGCAATACGAAGCGATTCGTCGTTTCCGCGATTCGGTAATCATTGCTTCTATTTCCATCCTGCTGATTACCTTGATGGGACTTTTCGGCTATACTAACGATGAAGTCAGTCGTCGTAGTAAAGAGATTGCGATCCGTAAAGTAAATGGGGCTGAGGCCGGAGATGTTTTGCAACTTCTTTCAAGAGATATTTTCTGGACAGCCTTGCCTGCTGTACTATTGGGTGCAGCAGTAGCCTGGTTTGTCGGTGGCAAATGGCTTGAGCAGTTTAGCGATGCCATTGTCCCCAGTGTCTGGCTATACCTCAGCATAGCATTGGTTGTGTTGCTGTTGATTGTTGTCAGCGTAATGCTGCGGGCATGGAAAGTAGCCAACGAAAATCCGGTGAACAGCATTAAATCTGAGTAATGTTTCAAGACTATACGACAGAGGCTCGGTTTCACTGAAACTGAGCCTCTGTTGTATCTATACCAAGCCTCTGTTTCATAGGGTTAGAGGCTCTGTCCGGATGCTTTCTCTTTTACCTTTTTAATATATACCATCAAAATCACTACCGCTGTTATGAAAGCCAATCCGTCAGAGACAGGCATGCTGATCCATACTCCCTTTACACCATATAAAGGGGGAAGCAAAAGTAATCCCGGAAGCAGGTATACTAACTGGCGTGAGAGTGACAGGAAGATACTGATCTTAGCCATCCCTATACTCTGGAAGAAGTTTGATATAACGATTTGTGCACCTACGAACGGGAACATCAGCGTGCAAATGCGTAGTCCGGACGATGCCATGTCAATCAGTTCATCGCTGTCGGTAAAGATAGCCGAAACTGTATGCGGAAAAAGTTCACAGATAACGAAGCCGCTACTCGTAATCAATACACCGACGATGATACCCAGACGGAGCGTATGTTTCACGCGGTCAATCTTCTGTGCACCATAATTGTATCCGACGATGGGTTGCATTCCCATTGTTAATCCCATAACTACCATCACATACAGCATCAGTAGTCGGTTAATGATACCGTAGGCACCGATGGCCATATCACCACCGTATTTTTGCAAACTATTATTAATGAGGATGACGATGATACATGCCGTGACATTCATGGCGAAGGGAGACATTCCTATAGAGAAAATGCTGCCGATGATGCGTTTCTTCATCTTCCAGAAGCCCGGCATAAAGTGAACGAAACTCTCTTTGTTACGGAAGTGGCTTACTACCCATATCATTCCGATAAACTGTGACAGGACTGTGGCCATGGCAGCTCCCCGAATTCCCCAACCGAAATGGAAAATGAAGACAGGGGCGATGATAACATTGGCAATAACCGTCACCAATGATGTCAGCATTGCCTTTCTCGGATATCCGGTGGCACGCATCACGTTGTTAAGTCCGATCATGGTATAGGTGATGGGAGTTCCCAGAAGAATTACCTGCATAAAATCGCGGGCATAGGGAAGTGTACCGGTACTGGCACCGAAGAAAAACAATATCGGGTCCAGAAACAGATAAGCCAGTCCGCCGAACAGCACTGCATTCGTCAGGCAAAGCATTAATGTATTTCCCAAAACATCGGTTGCTCCCTTGATGTCTTTTTGCCCCAGGCGTATGGAGGAGATGGTGGCGCCACCTGCAGAGATCAGCACGCAGAAGGCCACGACCAGATTCATTAGCGGAAAAGTGATAGCCAGTCCGGAGATAGCCATGGGACCGACACCGTGCCCGATGAAAATACTGTCGATGATATTATAAAGTGACGTAATAGTCATTCCGATGATGGCCGGGATGGAGTATTGTAACAGAAGTTTGCCAATAGGTTCTGTGCCCAGTATACGAGGATCGGTTTGTTGTGCCATATAGTGAAGCGTTACATATTTTTAAGTGCAGCAAAGGTACAAATAATTTGCCTGATTCGATGATTATTCTGAACTTTGCCCACAGAGTTTAACAAACAGGTAAAAGAATGTTTATGGATACAACAAAGAAGATTACCGCATTATTCGATTGTGATGGTGTAATTGTCGATACAGAAGGACAATATACTGTTTTCTGGAATGAAATGGGACAAAAGTACGTAAACTATGAAAACTTCGGTTCCAAGGTTAAAGGTCAGACGCTGGTACAGATTTATGATAAATACTTTGCGGGAGAACCGGAGAAACAAAGGGACATAACCGAGGCATTGAATCGTTTTGAAATAGAAATGAGTTATGACTATGTTCCCGGAATAGTTGAGTTTATAGCAGATCTGCGTCAGCATGGTGTAAAAATAGCCTTGGTCACCAGTTCCAATACAGCTAAAATGGAGAATGTTTATCGTGCACATCCCGAGTTTAAATCCCTTTTTGATGAAATATTGACTGCTGAGCGTTTTAAACGTTCTAAGCCCGATCCGGAATGTTTCTTATTGGGAATGACGATTTTCGGTTCCGATTCAAAAGATTCCTATGTGTTCGAAGATTCATTTCATGGTTTACAGGCCGGCAGAGCATCCGGTGCCACTGTTGTCGGATTGGCAACTACAAATCCACGCGAAGCTATTGCTGATAAGGCAGACTATGTGATAGACGATTTCAAAGGAATGACTTACGAAAAGCTGCTGACTATAACTTCACGTTATATCTGATAAGAAAGATTGAATAGTATCTCAGGGAAGAATCCCTTAGCTTTGCATGGTATTTAAAAAGAGAGAAAATCATGTATAAGCATACGATTCGCCCTGTTTTATTTCTGATGGAACCCGAAAAGGTACACACCTTGTTGGTTTCCTTCCTCAAATGTTACCGGCATTTGCCATGGTGCAAATGCTGGATACGTCATCTCTATACTTGTTCCGACAAACAGTTGATATGGAACCATCTTACTTTCCGAAACCGTATCGGCCTGTCGGCTGGTTTCGATAAAGGTGCCGAGGTTTTTGATGAATTGGCCGATTATGGTTTCGGATTTATTGAAGTCGGTACTGTCACTCCCGATGCCCAGGATGGAAATCCCCGTCCCCGTATTTTTCGCTTACCTCAGTGTGAATCTTTAATTTCCCGTACAGGTTTCAATAATCCCGGATTGGATGTTATTAAACGCCGTCTTGAACAGAAACACGGTTCATATGTTTTAGGTGTAAATATCAATAAGAATCCCTCTTCGGAAGGCGAACAAGCTGTGGCAGACTTTTTGCATTTATACAAAGAGTTATATCCTTATGCCGGCTATTTCACGCTTAATTGGGGATCGGTGGATATTGCTCTGATGAAACGGGTACTCAAAACGCTGGCTGCTTTTCGTCTGGAACAGAATATACATGTTCCGGTACTTCTCAAACTTCCTGCCGATATAACAGAAGAAGGAATGGATGATGTGATCGACTGTACTCGTCTGTACCGGGTAGATGGAGTGATAGCTACCGGACCTACCATGGAGCGTACTTGTTTAAAAGGTTATTCGCCTGCACAATTGCAGAAGATCGGAGCCGGTGGAGTCAGTGGACGCGGGATAGGGGAGAAGTCATTAAAAGCCGTCGGCTATTTGCGTGCCCATGCCGGAAAAAGCCTTTTGATAGTAGGGGCAGGCGGAATTATTACTCCCCCCGATGCCCGTCGAATGTTGGATGCGGGGGCCAATCTGATACAAATCTATTCTTCGTTTATTTACGAAGGGCCGGGCATAGTGAAAAAGATGATTCAGGAAATTAAATAATAAGGAATAAAGTTATGGAACAGAGTTTTATTGAATATTCATTAGGAAAAGATACTTCTTCGGCTACTCTTTGGGTTTATCCGGCTCGTAAGCCAGGAGGTAAAGCCATTATTATGTGTCCCGGTGGCGGATTCAATCAAGTAGCTTCAGATCATGAAGGTCGCGATTTTGCCGTATGGTTTAATAATCTGGGTATCACATATGCCGTACTGAATTATCGCATGCCTCATGGTGATGTTGAAGTGATTCGTGAAGATATTCGTGAAGCGATTCGCCTGATCCGCCGCCAGTCGGCAGAGTGGGGAATCCATCAACTGGGTGTTATGGGAGCTTCTATCGGAGGCTATATTGCTGCTACTGCCGCAACTCTTTATACCGGGACCGACCGGCCCGACTTTCAGGTATTGCTTTATCCTGTTATCAGCATGAACGACCGACTGACCCATTTGCCTTCACGCGGACGTATGTTGGGAGAAACTATTCCGGAAAGTCTGAAAGAGACATTATCTCTTGAACTTCATGTCACAGCCGATACTCCTCGTACATTCATTGTTTTGGCTGAGGATGATCAGGCGGTATCTCCTCTCAACAGTATTGTCTATTATACAGCATTATTGAAACATGGGGTTTCTGCCGGACTGCATATTTATCCGGAAGGCGGACATAGCTTCGGATTTCGTGATAGCTTCATATATAAGAAGTTATGGACTGATGAACTGCAAAAATGGTTGCTGACCTTTTAATGCGGACGCGCTAATTTATTCGCTTTTACTTGTATGGTATGAATTAAAAGTTATACCTTTGCGCCCGATTTTTAATTTAAAAAGATTGGATATGGCTGGTTATATATCAGATGACACAAGAAAAGTGACGACTCATCGCCTGATCGAAATGAAGCAAAGAGGCGAAAAAATATCTATGCTTACTTCGTATGACTATACTATGGCGCAGATTGTAGACGGTGCCGGTATCGATGTTATCCTTGTAGGCGATTCTGCATCAAATGTGATGGCAGGCAATGTAACTACACTTCCTATTACTCTCGATCAAATGATTTATCATGGTAAATCGGTTGTGCGCGGTGTGAAGCGTGCAATGGTAGTAGTCGACATGCCTTTTGGTTCTTATCAGGGAAATGAGATGGAAGGGCTTGCTTCGGCTATCCGTATTATGAAAGAGAGCCACGCTGATGCTTTGAAACTGGAAGGCGGCGAAGAGATTCTCGACACTGTGAAGCGTATCCTGAGTGCCGGTATTCCGGTGATGGGACATCTCGGACTGATGCCGCAATCTATCAATAAATACGGTACATATACCGTTCGTGCCAAAGATGATGCAGAAGCAGAGAAGCTGATTCGTGATGCACATCTGCTTGAAGAAGCCGGATGTTTCGGGCTTGTGCTTGAGAAAATTCCCGCAGCATTGGCCGCCCGCGTTGCAAGCGAACTGACTATTCCGGTTATCGGCATTGGTGCCGGTGGCGATGTAGACGGACAGGTATTGGTTATTCAGGACATGTTGGGTATGAACAATGGTTTCCGTCCCCGTTTCCTTCGTCGTTATGCCGACCTCTATACGGTGATGACTGATGCAATCAGCCACTATGTTTCGGACGTAAAGAACTGCGACTTCCCGAACGAGAAAGAACAATATTAATTGTCGTATGGCAACTAAATTATGGACATTGCATTTTATGCGGATATGCCTTGCTAATTTATTGTTGTTCATATCCCTGTACCTGTTGTACCCTGTGCTTCCGGTAGTGATGGCTTCACGTTTGGGCGTGCCAGTCAGTCAGACGGGGGGAATATATATACTTTTTACGCTTGCCATGTTTTTTATCGGCCCGTTTCATGCGTATCTGGTCGATGTTTACAAGCGAAAATATATATGTATGCTTTCGTTTGGGATAATGGTAGCGGCGACTGCCGGTTACACACTTGTGCAAAGTGCCACACATCTGTTGTTGCTTTGCTTGGTACAGGGAATCTCCTTTGGAATGGCTGCTACGGCAGGCATTACATTGGCCATTGATGTCACCAATTCCACTTTTCGCAGTGCCGGCAATGTAGTCTTTTCTTGGGCAGCACGTCTGGGGATGATTATAGGGACAGCGTTGGGAGTGTTTTTATTCCGGACACATGGCTTTGAAACTCTGTTATATGTTTCTGTCGCATCGGGAGCCTTGGGAATGCTGTTTGTGTCGAGGGTATATGTGCCTTTCCGTGCACCAATAGGGATGAAGGTTTGTTCGATGGACCGTTTTCTGCTTCCCCGTGGATTTATTCCGGCATTTAACCTGATGTTGATCGCTTTTGTGCCCGGATTGTTGCTTCCTGTGCTTGCCGGTGCGCCAAGTGATGTGCCGGTAGGAGGTGAACTGATACCTTTCTTTGCTTTGGCCGGAGTCGGTTTTCTCTTGTCAGTAATGGTGGTGAGACTGTTTTTCCGTTATGATAACAAGATATGGCTGCAGATAGTCACCGGGTTGATAACAATGATCGGAGCGATGGCTTTGTTGTTTTCTCCTGAAACCGGTTGGAATGTCCCGGCAGCAATATTGATGGGATTAGGACTTGGATTGGTTACTCCGGAATTCTTGATGATGTTTGTCAAGCTGTCTCAACATTGCCAGCGTGGCACGGCCAATACGACTCATTTACTTGCATGGGAACTTGGAGTCGGCTTAGGTATTGCATCTGCCTGTCACTTACATCTCACAGCTAATGAACATGTGGTTTGTCGGGTAGGATTGTTGGCGGCAATCGTGGCTCTGGCTTTCTTTGTCCTGATTACATATCCTTATTTTAAAAGGAAGAAGGTGAGATAAACGATATATGTATATCTGAAAAACAGACTCCGTAGTTTGGTGATGAATTGTCGCAAAACTACGGAGTTCGTTTTTATTGTCTATCCCATGTTGCACAATAAAACCGCAAGCACATAAGGCATGAAGATAATGACTCCTATGATGGCGGCAACTATGGCACATATCAGCACTGCACCTGCCGCAATATCTTTCACATCACCTGCAATCGGATTGTGTTCCGGGGATACGAGGTTGACTAATCTTTCTATAGCTGTATTGAATCCCTCCGCTGCCAATACCATTCCGAAACAAAGTATGATGGCTATCCATTCGTTCCGGGTGATACCGAAGTAAAATCCGGCGATTGTTACTGTGATGATTGCCACACAGTGTATCCAGGCATTATGCTCTTTGCTTACAAAACTCCGAATGCCTTTCCAGGCATATCCGAAGCTTTGTATCCTTTTTTTTATACTGAATTTTTCCATTCTCAGTTTCTGCTAACCTGTTTTACACCTTTCACTGTGCGTAGCTTTTTAATCAGTGCCTCCAGTCGTCCGGTGTCACTCACCATAATGGTCAGTGTGCCCGAGAAGAGTCCGTCGTTCGAATCAATTCCAATGGAACGCAGTGAGATGCCATTCTCTTTTGATATGATAGAGGTGATATTGGTCACAATACCGATGTCATCATGACCCACTACACGGAGTGTGATCGGATATTGAGTACCTTCCGATTTTCCGGCCCAGCGTGCTTTGACAATACGGTATCCGAAACGTTCGCGCATCTGTCCCGCATTGGGGCAGTCGTTGCGGTGAATCTTGATACCTCCGGATACAGTGACAAATCCGAATACGTCGTCTCCATATATGGGGTTGCAACATTTGGCCAACTTGAAGTCCAGTCCTTTCAGGTTTTGGTCAATGACGAGTACATCCTCTTTAGTGACAGTGGTTTCGTCTATCTGGTTTTGCAGGTTGTATTCTTCGGCACTGCGGTAGATCACTTCATCACGTTCACCGTCCCGTTTCTGTTGTTCGATGTATTTATCCAGAATGTCGTTCACGTCAAGCACTTCGTCGGCAATATTCTGATAAAACTCTGTCACATTCTTGAATCCCAAGCGTTTGATCAGACGCATCATTACTGCTTCGTCATATTCCATCTTCCGGTTTTTGAATTTCCGTTCCAATGTTTCTTTGGCGAAATCGTGCTGGCGTGCCACCATTTCCTTCAGGGCCTGGCGGATCTTCGTACGGGCTTTTGAGGTAGTGACAATGTTCAGCCAGTCCTGTTTCGGAGTCTGTGTGTTCGATGTCATAATCTCTACCTGGTCTCCGCTATTCAACTTTTGTCTCAGCTGTACATTTTTACCGTTTACCTTTGCACCGATGCACTTACACCCCAATTTGCTGTGAATGTGGAAAGCGAAATCGAGTACCGTAGCTCCTTTTGCCAGTTTGAAGAGGTCTCCTTTCGGCGTAAACACAAATACCTCGTCTTCATACAGATCCAGTTTAAACTGATCCATCATTTCCAGGTCGTTTTCTGTATTCTCCAATGCTTCGCGTATTGAAGTCAGCCATTCGTCCAGCCCGCTTTCACCTTTCACACCTTTGTATCTCCAATGTGCGGCCAGTCCGCGCTCGGCTATCTCGTCCATACGTTCCGTACGGATTTGCACTTCGACCCATTTTCCTTCCGGCCCCATTACAGTGATGTGCAATGATTCGTAACCATTGCTTTTGGGAACCGACAGCCAGTCACGCAGACGTTTCGGATTAGGTTGATACATATCCGTCACAATGGAGTAAGCCTGCCAGCATTCCTGCTTTTCTTTTTCGAACTGGGATTCCAGAATGATACGTATGGCAAACAAGTCATACACGTTTTCGAACTGGCATTTCTGTTTCTTCATTTTCTGATAGATGGAATGAATGGATTTGGTGCGTCCTTTCATGTGAAAATGCAGTCCCGCTTCCTCCAGTTTCCGTTGTATCGGAGCGATGAAGTTGGCAATATAACGGTCACGTGACTTTTTCGTCTCGTTCAGTTTCTCTTTGATGTGGTAATAAATGTCATGTTCGGTGTACTTCAATGACAAATCTTCCAGCTCCGATTTCAGTTTATACAATCCCAGTTTGTGAGCCAACGGAGCGTACAGATAGGCGGCTTCATTAGCCACTCGTCTGCGGGCCTCGTCATTCTCGGCATCCTTTATTTGCCGCATCACGTTTACACGGTCGGCAATCATGATCAGGATCACACGCATGTCTTCGGCAAAAGACAACAACAGGTTACGGAAATTTTCCGATTCGATAGTCGGACTCTTATCGTAAAGGTCATTAATCTTAATGAGTCCCCGGATAATTCCGGCTACATCTTCGCCATACTCCTGTTGAATATATTCTATTGTATACGAGTGACAACGCACCGGTGTGTGTAACATGATACCCAGAATAGATGCCCGTTTCATACCGATTTCTTCGGCCACGATTACAGCAGTCTGCATATCTTTGATGACAGGATTCAGACCAAAACTGTCCCTTTGCATCACATTGTTCTGTGTGGAGTCGATAAGGTGCTTTTTCAGCTTTCTGCAGTCTCCTTTTTGTAAGGTTTCTCCGGTGAGGCGCAGTAGTTTTTTGTATAGTGAGAACAATAATTCTCTCTCTTCTTTCGTAAAGAATTCATCTCTTTCCATAAGCAGCTCAAATTTATCGTCGGTAAAGATAGTTTTTTTCCGGGTTTTGTAGGGTGTCCTCTTCCTTTTTTTGTATTTTTGGGCATGAATTAATAAAATTAGATAGTATGATAACACCTGAAGACAAAGAATTGCTTGCCCAAAAAGGCATTTCGGAAGTACAAATCGCTGAACAGTTGACTTGTTTCCAAAAAGGCTTTCCTTATTTGAAATTAGATGCTGCCGCATCTGTAGAAAAAGGTATTCTGGCTCCCGATGCCGAAGAACAGAAAGCTTATCTCGCAGCCTGGGATGCTTATACCAATTCTGACAAAACGATTGTAAAGTTTGTACCCGCTTCGGGTGCTGCCAGCCGTATGTTCAAAAATCTTTTTGAATTTCTGGATGCTGACTATGCTGAGCCGACTACAAAGTTCGAACAAACGTTCTTTGCCTCAATTGAGAAATTTGCTTTCTATGATGATCTGAATACTGCTTGTATGAGGATAGAAGGTAAAGACATTCCCGGTTTGATTGCAGATGGCGACTACAAGGCAGTTGTTTCAGGATTGCTGAACGTAGCGGGATTAAACTATGGTGCACTTCCGAAAGGTTTGCTCAAGTTCCATAAGTACGAAGAAGGCTCACGTACTCCGCTTGAAGAACATTTGGCGGAGGGTGCTATGTACGCTGCCGGTAAAAGCGGAAAGGTGAATGTCCACTTTACTGTTTCAACCGAACATCGTGAACTCTTTAAATCATTGGTAGCCGAGAAAGCCGATGCCTTTGCCAAATGTTATGGAGTAGATTATAATATTAGTTTTTCCGAGCAGAAACCAAGTACCGATACGATTGCCGCTGATATGGAAAACCAGCCTTTCCGCGATAATGGCAAGCTTTTGTTCCGCCCCGGTGGTCATGGAGCACTGATTGAGAACCTGAACGATTTGGATGCGGATGTGATTTTTATTAAGAATATAGACAATGTCGTTCCGGACAGATTAAAAGGTGATACGGTGCTTTATAAGAAATTGATTGCCGGTGTACTTGTATCCCTCCAGAAGCAGGCTTTTGAATATCTGGAACTTTTGGATAGCGGTCGTTACACACACGAACAGGTAATGGATATTCTGCAATTTGTGCAGAAGAAACTTTTCTGCAAGAATCCAGAAACGAAGGATCTGGAAGATGCTGAACTGGTCATCTACCTGAAGAATAAATTGAACCGCCCGATGCGTGTTTGTGGTATGGTGAAGAATGTGGGTGAACCGGGTGGCGGTCCGTTCCTTGCTTATAACAGTGACGGAACGATTTCATTGCAAATCCTTGAAAGTTCACAGATCGATATGAATAATCCGGAAGCTAAAGAAATGTTTGAGAAAGGTACCCACTTCAATCCGGTAGATTTGGTTTGTGCGGTACGTGATTACAAAGGACATAAGTTTGATCTGGTAAGATACGTGGATAAAGCCACAGGCTTCATATCTTATAAGTCGAAGAGTGGTAAAGACTTGAAAGCTCTTGAGCTTCCCGGCTTGTGGAATGGTGCCATGAGTGATTGGAGTACGGTATTTGTGGAAGTACCACTTTCTACATTTAATCCGGTGAAGACGGTAAATGATCTGTTACGTGAACAACACCAATAGTCGAGGGGGAAATAAAAAGGGATGTCAATTGACATCCCTTTTCTCTTATTCTATTGCTTATCAGATCAGTTTCTTGGTAAGGCTTCTTTTACTACCATCGGACGACCGGCATATTCTGCTCCGTTCAATTCTTTAATGGCATTGCTGGCTTCTGAAGATTCCGGCATTTCAACAAAAGCAAAACCTTTAGATCTTCTTGTTTCGCGATCTGTTATCAGTTTTACTGATTCTACTGTTCCATACTCTTCCATAACTTGTCTCAAATCTGACTCCTTAACATTATAGCTAAGATTTCCAACGTACATATTCATAAATATACAAAAATAAAAAATTAATAAAATAACAATAAAGCTTTAGGAAGTGTAAATCAGAAATGAAAGTTCTCAATGCGAACATTGAGGAAATACATGTGAGAGTTAGACCAATAAAAACCTCTTATTGTTTGGTTTTGCAAAGTAAGGCATTAATTCCGGATAATATGCTATATTCGGTTCTTTTCATCCTTTTAAATATTCTTTTTTGTGTAATTAGACCAATAATTAACACTTTATTTCGGCCACCCATTTTTGTATTTGTCTCTATATTAGAAATTATTTTATGCCGTTTATGAAGTTAACATCCTGTTGTATACGATGTTAATAACGTAATTATACGAAGTTAATATCGTAAAGTCGAGAAGTTAACTTCCTGCAAATACGATATTAACTTCGTATAATCCCTTTCTATGTGTGTTTTAAGTAGTTGAAAATCAGAGGTGTTTTGTGAAGTGGAAATACTCCATTCATCTTTTAGGAGGAGAATTTTCTTTTGAATATGTTTTGCAGACCTTTTACTGGTTAATCATTTTTTATACTGTTCCCTTTTTCTCCCCTTTATTGCAATCATTTGGTAGCTCGTTCGGGATTTATTGGAAGAAAAGTAGTATTTTTGCGTCATTATATCTTAAAATATTCAATCATGAAGAAAATACTTTTACTCGGATCGGGCGAACTGGGAAAGGAATTTGTAATTTCTGCTCAACGTAAAGGTCAGTACACCATTGCTTGTGATTCGTATGCCGGAGCACCTGCTATGCAAGTAGCCGATGAATACGAAGTTTTCGATATGCTGAACGGTGAAGAACTGGAGCGTACTGTAAAGAAACACCGGCCGGATATTATCGTCCCCGAAATTGAAGCCATCCGCACGGAACGTTTATACGATTTCGAGAAGGAAGGCATTCAGGTAGTGCCGAGTGCCCGTGCAGTGAATTATACCATGAACCGCAAAGCCATCCGTGATTTGGCCGCTAAGGAATTGGGGCTGAAAACTGCGAAATACTATTATGCTAAATCGTTGGAGGAATTGAAGGAAGCTGCTGCGAAGATAGGTTTTCCCTGTGTTGTGAAGCCTTTAATGTCATCATCGGGCAAAGGGCAGTCGCTGGTAAAAAGTGCTGCTGAGTTGGAACATGCCTGGGAGTATGGTTGTAGCGGCAGCCGCGGAGATATTCGTGAACTAATTATTGAAGAGTTTATCAAATTCGATAGTGAAATAACTTTGCTCACGGTAACTCAGAAGAATGGTCCGACACTATTTTGTCCGCCTATCGGACATGTACAGAAGGGAGGAGACTATCGTGAAAGTTTTCAGCCCGCACACATTGACCCGGCACATCTGAAGGAAGCGGAAGAGATGGCTGAAAAAGTAACCCGCGCATTGACCGGTGCCGGATTATGGGGAGTTGAATTCTTCCTGAGTCATGAAAATGGGGTTTACTTCTCAGAACTGTCTCCGCGTCCGCACGATACAGGAATGGTAACATTGGCGGGAACACAAAACCTGAATGAATTTGAACTTCACTTACGTGCCGTATTAGGATTACCCATTCCGGGTATAAAGCAGGAGAGAATAGGAGCGAGTGCTGTTATTCTTTCACCGATTGCCAGCCAGGAACGTCCGCAGTATAGAGGCATGGAGGAAGTTACCATAGAAGAGGATACCTATCTGCGTATATTTGGTAAGCCATATACACGTGTGAATCGCCGTATGGGGGTAGTACTCTGTTATGCTCCGAACGGTTCTGATCTGGATGCTTTGCGTGATAAGGCAAAACGAATAGCTGATAAAGTAGAAGTATATTAAATACGGAGATTTCTTTCTAAAAATCCAATAACAGGTCCTTGTCGCTTAAGAGGTGGCAGAGACCTGTCTTTTTATTAGTCTATGCCTCTGTCTTTTTCTCCTCTTTTGCAATTGTTAATACTCTGCCCGGTTAAGTCTGCAGAGACCGAAAAATGACTCTCAAACACAACTCTCTTTTATCAATATAAAACTCGTTGCATGTTGTACTATCTAACATTTGACTAATTGACTGAAAACACTATAGGTACTTGAAAACTCGATAGGTCGCCTTGTTAGATTGAGAACAGTGCCTATTTGCCTGAACATGCTTTGTATAACAGTAAAAAGGGCACTAATAATGTTCATTTTCGCGTCGCTGTAAGTTTAATGAATGTTATCTAAAGAGAAAATATAGAAAAATGGTACAACGGGAAAAAAAAGTTTCTACATTTGCGAAGTTGTTTGTTTAACTATCTGTGTGAACAAAACCGAATATCGAACGTTATGTTAATAGTGAAACTGGTAAAAACGCGACTTACCATGCTATAACGCTTTAGAGTATTAGAAGAATAATATATAAAAAGATTGCTTATGTCACAGATTATAGGACATATCTCTCAGGTAATTGGCCCTGTGGTCGATGTGTATTTTGAAGGTACAGAATCGGACTTGATATTGCCAAGTATCCACGACGCATTGGAGATAAAAAGGCACAACGGCAAAAAGCTGATTGTAGAAGTACAACAACACATTGGTGAAAATACTGTTCGTACCGTGGCCATGGACAGTACCGACGGCTTACAACGCGGGATGAAGGTATTTCCTACAGGAGGTCCTATCACGATGCCGGTAGGTGAACAAATCAAAGGACGTTTGATGAACGTAGTCGGCGATTCTATTGACGGAATGAAAGAACTCAATCGTGAGGGTGCCTATTCCATTCACCGTGATCCCCCAAAATTTGAAGATTTAACCACCGTACAGGAAGTGTTGTTCACCGGAATAAAGGTGATCGACCTGCTTGAACCTTATTCAAAAGGAGGTAAAATTGGTCTATTTGGTGGTGCCGGAGTAGGTAAGACGGTACTTATTATGGAACTCATCAATAACATTGCAAAGAAGCATAATGGTTTTTCCGTATTTGCCGGGGTAGGAGAACGTACCCGTGAAGGTAATGACTTGCTTCGTGAAATGATTGAATCGGGTGTAATCCGTTATGGAGAGGCTTTTAAAGAAAGTATGGAAAAAGGACACTGGGACCTTTCGAAAGTAGATTATAACGAAGTAGAGAAATCGCAGGCTACATTGGTGTTCGGACAAATGAATGAACCTCCCGGTGCACGTGCTTCGGTTGCGCTGTCGGGACTGACTGTTGCCGAATCTTTCCGGGATATGGGGGCCAAGTCGGGTGCCAGGGATATCTTGTTTTTCATTGATAATATTTTCCGTTTTACTCAGGCAGGATCCGAGGTCTCAGCTTTGTTGGGACGTATGCCTTCTGCTGTAGGTTATCAACCTACATTAGCTACGGAAATGGGTGCTATGCAAGAGCGTATCACTTCAACCAAGACGGGCTCCATCACTTCGGTGCAGGCTGTATATGTGCCGGCTGACGACTTGACCGACCCTGCACCGGCAACCACCTTTACTCACTTGGATGCAACAACTGTATTGAGCCGAAAAATCACTGAACTCGGAATTTATCCGGCTGTAGACCCGTTGGAATCTACTTCTCGTATCCTTGACCCACATATTGTGGGGCAAGAGCATTATGATGTGGCTCAGCGTGTGAAGCAGATTCTGCAACGAAACAAGGAATTGCAGGATATCATTTCCATCTTGGGTATGGAGGAGCTGTCCGATGCCGATCGTTTGGTTGTGAACCGTGCGCGCAGGGTACAACGTTTCCTGTCTCAGCCGTTTACTGTAGCCGAACAGTTTACCGGTGTGCCGGGAGCAATGGTCTCTATTGAAGACACCATCAAAGGGTTTAAGATGATTTTGGACGGTGAAGTGGATTATCTGCCCGAACCGGCATTCTTAAATGTAGGTACGATAGAAGAGGCTATTGAAAAGGGTAAGAAGTTGCTTGAGCAAGCCAATAAATAAAATAAGGAATCATGAAAGAACTGCATTTGAATATTGTATCGCCGGAAAAGGAGGTATTTGATGGTGAAGTGAAGAGTGTTACTCTTCCGGGAACCAGTGGAGTATTTTCCATTTTGGCGCAGCATGCGCCGATTGTCTCTTCTCTGCAAGAAGGAACAGTCAGTTACACGACAACGGATGGCGAAGAGCATACGTTGGATATTCACAGCGGTTTTGTGGAGCTAAGTAACGGAGAAGCCTCCGTTTGTGTATCCTGACTTTGATCCACACAAGAACCTGTTTTTACTATGAATATGAGCATTACAAAACGCAATTTCCTGAGTTATCTTACCATTTTGACTCTTGTCGGAGGTGGGTTGGGAGCTTTGGTTTTGCATTATCTTGAGCCCGGACACTATTTCGGAGGTTATCCGTTGATACCGGTATACTTTTATATATTCGGTGTATTTTACATTTATATGTTTGATGCCTGCAGGCGTCATGCACCGGACAAGATGGTGATGCTTTTTTTGGTAGCAAAGGTTCTGAAGATGATTATATCAGTCTTTCTGTTGATAATCTACTGTGTGGCTGTGCCCGATTCTGCTGTGGAATTTCTGCTGACATTTCTGGCATTCTATCTGGGCTACCTTATATATGAAAGCTGGTTTTTCTTCGTTTTCGAATGGAATCAGAAACTAAAAAAGAAATTAAAAAAATATGAAACAGTTGCGTAACATAGTTACCGGAATGTTGATCCTGATAGGAGGTATGTTGCCTGTTATGGTCTCTGCACAAGAGCCTGTGGAGGGCGATACCGCCACTGCTTTACAGCAAGAGATTATTGTGGGGAAAGACACAATTAATCAGGAGGCAAATCAGGTAGATGTAAAAGGCATTGTATTCGGTCATATCGGCGACTCCTACGAATGGCACATCACAAATATAGGAAAAACCTCTATCTGTATTCCATTGCCGATTATCGTATATAGCGAAACTTCAGGTTGGCATGCTTTTTTGTCATCGCGCCTTGAAGAGAATGACGGTAAATACGAAGGATTCTATATCGCTCCTGCCGGAAGCAGGTACGAAGGCAAAATTGTAGAACGTAATGTGGCGGGAGAAGAGGTTCGACCATGGGATATTTCTATTACTAAGGTTACTTTATCTCTATTTATCAATAGTGCTATCTTATTAATAATTATCCTTAGTGTGGCGCATTGGTATCGTAAGCGTGAACAGGGAGCTTATGCCCCTGGCGGATTTGTCGGTTTTATGGAGATGTTTATTATGATGATCCATGATGATGTGATTAAGAGTTGTGTAGGGCCTAACTATAAAAAGTTCGCTCCTTATTTGTTGACAGCCTTTTTCTTTATTTTCATCAATAACATCATGGGACTGATACCGATTTTCCCGGGAGGAGCGAATGTGACCGGAAATATCGCTATAACGCTGGTGTTGGCTTTATTTACATTTGTCATCGTTAATATATTCGGGACGAAACACTACTGGAAAGATGTTTTCTGGCCCGATGTTCCCTGGTGGCTGAAAGTGCCTATACCCATGATGCCGTTTATCGAATTTTTCGGTGTATTTACGAAACCGTTCGCATTGATGATCCGTTTGTTTGCCAATATGTTGTCCGGACACATGGCTATGTTGGTTCTTACCTGTTTGATATTTATATCGGCAAGTATGGGGCCTGCCATTAACGGTTCGCTTACGGTGGCTTCGGTGCTGTTCAACATCTTTATGAATTTGCTCGAAGTGTTGGTTGCCTTTATTCAGGCCTATGTGTTTACAATGTTATCGGCTGTATTTATCGGACTGGCTCAGGAAGGCGGTAAAAAAGAAGAAGTAAAAGAATAATATAAACCATTTTAAAACTGAAAATTATGTTACTATCAGTATTATTGCAAGCTGCTGCTGCAGGAGTAGGATTGAGTAAATTGGGAGCTGCCCTCGGAGCTGGTTTAGCTGTTATCGGAGCAGGTATCGGTATTGGTAAGATTGGTGGCTCGGCCATGGAAGGTATTGCACGTCAACCGGAGGCATCGGGAGATATTCGTATGAATATGATTATTGCTGCTGCTTTGGTAGAAGGTGTGGCATTGTTGGCATTGGTTGTTTGTCTGTTAGTACTTTTCTTATAATAAACAAAGAAGATTATGTCATTGTTACTACCCGATAGTGGCCTGATATTCTGGATGCTCCTTTCTTTTGGAATTGTATTTGCGGTATTGGCTAAATACGGCTTCCCCGTCATCATTAAGATGGTGGAAGGCCGTAAAACCTATATCGACGAATCATTGGAGGTAGCCAGAGAAGCAAACGCCCAGTTGTCACGACTGAAAGAGGAGGGCGAAGCTATTGTGGCTGCCGCTAATAAGGAACAGGGACGTATCATGAAAGAGGCTATGCAGGAACGTGAGAAAATTATTTACGAGGCCCGCAAACAAGCTGAAATAGCTGCCCAGAAAGAACTGGACGAAGTGAAACGACAGATTCAGATTGAAAAGGAAGAAGCCATACGCGATATTCGTCGTCAGGTAGCTCTTCTATCTGTGGATATAGCTGAGAAAGTTATTCGTAAGAATCTGGCTGATAAACAAGAGCAGATGGGAATGATAGACCGTATGCTTGATGAAGTATTAACGAAGAACTAAGAGAAAATGGAAGTCGGAATAATTTCAATGCGGTATGCGAAAGCTCTGATGGCTTATGCGGAAGAGAGAGGAGCGGAAGACAGGCTATATCATGAACTTGTCACGCTGGCACACAGTTTCCGTACAGTGAAGGGATTTTGTGCCGTACTTGATAATCCCATTGTTTCTGTTGACGAAAAGTTCAGTCTGATCTGTACGGCAGCCGATGGAGACAATAAACCGAGTGAAGAGTTTATTCGTTTTGTCCGTCTGGTACTCAAGGAGAGAAGGGAGACTTATCTGCAATTCATGAGTCTGATGTATCTGGATCTTTACCGGAAGAAGAAGCATATTGGTGTAGGTAAACTGATCACTGCTGTCCCGGTAGATAAGGCTACTGAAGAGCGTATCCGACAAACTGCTGCACATATTTTGCATGCGTATATGGAGTTGGAAACAGTGATCGACCCTTCTATAGAAGGTGGCTTTGTTTTCGATATTAACGATTACCGACTTGATGCCAGTATCGCTACACAGTTGAAGAAAGTGAAACAACAGTTCATTGATAAGAATCGAAGAATTGTATAATTAGTGAAAAATTATGTCTGAAAATATAAGAGTAAGCGAAGTATCTGAGATTCTGCGCCAACAGCTTGAAGGAATCGAGACCAAGGTGCAGCTTGATGAAATCGGTACGGTGCTGCAGGTGAGTGATGGTGTGGTACGTATTTACGGTCTGCGCAATGCCGAGGCCAACGAACTGCTTGAGTTTGATAATGGTATCAAGGCCATTGTTATGAACCTGGAAGAAGATAATGTAGGTGCCGTCTTGCTCGGACCTACGGATAAGATCAAGGAAGGTTTCACAGTGAAACGTACCAAACGAATCGCTTCTATCCGTGTGGGAGAAAGTATGTTGGGACGCGTTATCGATCCGTTGGGAGAACCGTTGGACGGAAAAGGATTGATCGGCGGTGAACTCTATGAAATGCCTTTGGAGCGTAAAGCTCCGGGGGTAATCTATCGTCAGCCGGTAAATCAGCCGTTGCAAACAGGTCTGAAAGCAGTTGATGCAATGATTCCTATCGGTCGTGGACAGCGTGAGTTGATTATCGGTGACCGGCAGACGGGAAAAACATCGATAGCTATTGATACGATAATAAACCAGCGTAGTAATTACGAAGCGGGCGATCCGGTATATTGCATTTATGTAGCTATCGGACAGAAAGGATCTACAGTGGCTTCTATTGTGAATACTTTACGCCAATATGGTGCGATGGATTACACTATTGTAGTAGCTGCCACAGCCGGAGATCCTGCTGCACTTCAATATTTCGCTCCGTTTGCAGGGGCTGCTATCGGTGAGTATTTCCGTGATACCGGTCGTCATGCGTTGGTGGTTTATGATGACTTGTCCAAACAGGCGGTATCTTATCGTGAAGTATCTTTGATTCTCCGTCGTCCTTCCGGTCGTGAAGCTTATCCGGGTGATATCTTCTATTTGCATTCCCGTTTGCTGGAACGTGCAGCCAAGATTATCAATCAGGAAGAGGTGGCTCGTGAAATGAACGACTTGCCCGAGAGTCTGAAAGGAAAAGTGAAAGGCGGAGGTTCACTGACAGCATTGCCTATTATCGAAACACAGGCCGGAGACGTTTCTGCCTATATTCCGACTAATGTGATTTCCATCACAGACGGTCAGATTTTCCTTGATACAGATTTATTCAATCAGGGTAACCGTCCGGCTATCAATGTCGGTATCTCAGTTTCCCGTGTGGGAGGTAATGCTCAGATTAAGGCTATGAAAAAAGTGGCCGGTACGTTAAAAATAGACCAGGCGCAATATCGTGAACTGGAAGCATTCTCCAAATTTAGCGGAGACATGGATCCGGTTACCGCACTGACCATTGACAAAGGACAAAAGAATGCCCGTTTATTGGTTCAACCTCAATATTCTCCGATGCCGGTAGAGAAGCAGATTGCGATTCTCTATTGTGGTATCAACGGATTGCTGAGAAATGTTCCACTGGATAAGGTAGAAGACTTTGAGGCGGCATTTCTCAATACACTCGCTCTCGATCATCAGTCGGATGTACTGGACGTATTGAAGACAGGGGTTATCAATGATGAAGTAACGAAAGCGATTGAGGAAACAGCAACGATGGTTGCGAAACAGTTTACTTAATTATAAACCATAAAGACTATGGCTTCACTAAAAGAAGTAAAAACCAGAATAAATTCGGTACAGAGTACCCGAAAAATCACTTCAGCAATGAAGATGGTGGCTTCTGCCAAGTTACACAAGGCACAGGGAGCCATTGAAAACATGCTGCCTTATCAGAGGAAACTGAATAAGATATTGACCAACTTTCTAAGTGCTGACCTTCCGGTAGAGTCTCCATTCTGTGCGGAACGCCCTGTCAAGCGTATTGCTATTGTAGCTTTCTCTTCCAACAGCTCTTTATGTGGTGCTTTCAATGCGAACGTACTAAAGATGTTTTTGCAGACGGTTGGAGAATATCGTGAGCTGGGGCAGGATAATATCCTGATTTATCCGGTTGGCAAGAAAATAGAGGAAGCTGTGAAAAAATTAGGATTTTTTCCTCAAGGGAGCTATCAGAGACTGGCAGATAAGCCTTCGTACGATGAAGCTGCTGCGTTGGCCAGATTGTTGATGGAACTTTTTCTGGAAAAGAACATTGACCGGGTGGAGTTGATTTATCATCATTTCAGATCGATGGGAATACAGGAGCTGTTGCGTGAAAGATACTTGCCGATTGATCTGTCTGCCGTTCATAATGAAGACGGGAAAACCGGAATGGTAAATGACTATATCATAGAACCTTCCGCAGCCCAGTTGATAGCAGATCTGATTCCGCAGGTTTTGAGTCAAAAGATCTTTACGGCTGCTCTCGATTCTAATGCATCCGAACATGCCGCACGTACTTTAGCTATGCAAATAGCAACGGATAATGCCAATGAATTGATTCAGGAACTGACAAAGCAGTATAATAAGACCCGCCAGCAAGCCATTACAAACGAGTTGCTTGATATTGTGGGCGGTAGTATGGCTTAAACTTTCCACAGGGGGCACAAAGGTTGCGGAGTTGTTATCAATGAAGAAACTGACAACTAATCATCGTCCGTAGCCTTTGTGTCTTCTGTGGCAAAATAACTTATTATTATATTGGTTTCTTCTTTCTTTTGCTATAACTTTGTAGCAAAGTATTATTTCATGGAAGAAAATCACGAATTAGAATTAGCTTGGCAAGTCATTGAAAATACCGGTACCCATCTGTTTCTGACAGGAAAGGCCGGAACCGGAAAAACAACCTTCCTTCGTCGGTTAAAGGAATTAACTCCCAAACGCATGGTAGTGGTCGCTCCTACGGGGATTGCTGCCATTAATGCCGGAGGTGTCACCATACACTCTTTTTTCCAATTAAACTTTGCGCCATATATTCCGGAGAGTACATTCAATTCTGCCCAACAAAGCTTCCATAAATTCGGGAAAGAAAAAATCAATATCATCCGCAGCATGGATCTGTTGGTGATTGATGAAATCAGTATGGTACGTGCCGATCAACTTGATGCGGTGGATGCAGTGTTGCGTCGTTATCGGGATCGTTCGAAACCTTTTGGAGGTGTTCAACTTCTGATGATAGGCGATTTACAGCAGTTGGCTCCGGTAGTAAAGGAAGAAGACTGGAACTTGTTGACCTCTTATTATGACACGGCATTTTTCTTTGGCAGTCATTCACTGAAAGAGACTGAATATATCACTATAGAGTTGAAGAAAGTCTATCGGCAGAGCGATACGGCTTTTGTCGGATTATTAAATAAAATCAGAGAGAAAGAGGCCGACGAATCTGTGCTGGAAGAATTGAATAAACGTTATCTTCCGGAGTTTCGTCCGAGAGAAGAAGAAGGGTACATCCGGCTGACGACACATAATTATCAGGCCCAGCAATATAATGACAGACAGCTGCTTTCTCTTTCCGGCAGGGCTTTCAGCTTTCAGGCGAGGGTAGAAGGTACTTTCCCGGAATCGGCTTATCCGGCGGATGAAATGCTCACTGTCAAGGAAGGGGCTCAGATTATGTTTATTAAAAACGACTCTTCCGGGGAACATCGATATTATAATGGAATGATCGGTTTGGTTACGGCTGTTGGTAAAGATGGCATCCGGGTGAAAGGAAATGGAGAATCGCAGGACTTTTTACTTGAAACGGAAGAATGGACAAATAGTAAATACAGTCTGAATCCGCAGACGAAAGAGATAACGGAAGAGGTTGAAGGTACTTTCCGGCAGTATCCTATTCGTTTGGCATGGGCTATAACGATCCATAAAAGTCAGGGTTTGACTTTTGAACGTGCCATCATTGATGCAAACGCTTCTTTTGCTCATGGGCAGGTTTATGTTGCGCTGAGTCGTTGTAAATCTCTTCAGGGACTGGTACTCAGTTCTCCTTTAAGGAGAGAGTCTATTATCAGTGACGACACGATTGACGAATTCACCCGTAATGCCGGAGAACTGACCCCTGATAAGCATAAGCTGGCTCTGTTGCGTCAACATTATTTCTACGAGTTGCTATGTGAACAATTCGATTTTCATCCTCTTGAGCAACATTTCGCACGTGTTCTGCGTCTGCTCGATGAACACTTATACCGACTCTATCCAAAGTTGCTGGAACGGTATAAAGAAACGATCGATCTGTATAAAGCTCAGATAATGAAGGTTGCCGATACTTTCAAGTTGCAATATTCGACTCTGTTGATGGAGGTGGAGGACTATGACGCAAATCCGAAACTGAATGAACGAATTGTGGCCGGTGCCCATTATTTCCGTAAACACCTGGAGGATTTGTTAAACCCACTGATGGTTTCTACAAAGGTAGAAACGGATAATAAAGAACTGAAAAAGAAATTTTCCGAAGCGTTAGATACATTGAAGACGACACTACATGTGAAGCTGGGAACACTCTATTATACCGAAAAAGAAGGTTTTACCGTATCAGCTTTTCTAAAACATAAGGCTGTCCTAACCTTATCCGTTTCCGGAGGAGAAAGTACATCCTCGTCCGGAAGATCGGAACGTAAACCCCGAACTGCTGAAAAAATAGAAGTTCCTACCGATATCCTACATCCGGAACTGTATAAACAGTTGATTGCATGGAGAAATTCAGAAGCTTCGAAAGCTAATCTTCCTGTTTACACTGTTATACAACAGAAAGCAATACTGGGCATTGTGAATTTATTGCCCTGTGATACGGCTTCGTTAGTGCGTATTCCATATTTTGGGAAGCGTGGTGCCGAAAAATACGGCGATGCTTTGCTTGAAATGGTGAGCCGATATGTAAAGGAACAGGGAATAGAACGTCCACCAATGCCTGCAATAACATTGACCCTCAAAAAAGAAACTAAGGAATCGAAAGAGCCAAAGCCTCTAAAAGAAACTAAACCCGTGAAGGAGCCAAAACTTGACACCAAAGAGATAACCTATCGTCTTTTCAGGCAGGGGAAAAATATCGAAGAGATAGCCAAGGAACGTGAGTTGGTTTCAGGGACTATAGCCGGACATCTGGAGCATTATGTACGCTTGGGAGCAGTTAAGATAGAGCAGCTCGTTCCGAAAGAAAAGATTATGAAAATTACCCGTTATGTGCAAGCTAATGGAAGTGACAAAGGACTTACGGCAATTAAAGCTGCTTTGGGTGATGAGGTTTCATATGCAGATATAAGGCTGGTACTTGCTGCCGGAAAAAAAGAATCATAAGATTTGTACGTCAGTCAGCTTACGTTTTACCGTGGTTGACTGACGTACCCAATGCTTAGTCAGGTAAATTATAATAGTGCCTCTTCTATTAACGCTTTTAGTTGCGTTTTATTCATGGTTCCTAATTTCATGGTCGGTTCTCCTCCAACAGGACAAAGCAGCAGATTAGGGATTGTACGAATGGCAAAAGCCGCTTCCAATTCCGGTTCCTGATCTACATCCACTTTATAAATATCTATTTTACCATTATATTCTACAGCCAGTTGATCCAGTATGGGTGACAGTGCTTTGCAATATACACACCAGGGAGCATGAAAATCTACCAGGCAGGGTTTGTTGCCTTTAAACTTCCATTCTTTCGGATATCCTTGATAATCTGCAACTTTTTCTACAAAACTTTCTTTGGTTAAATCGATGACTTTCATATTTCTATTTTTTAAAGGGTTACTACTTGTTTGTTTCTTTGATGTTGCAAAGATAGGAAGATCGGAGTTATTGGCAGATAGCTATTTCTCCTATTGTATTAGCAATTCTTCCTTGTCCTGCTTTTTCCGCTTTCTAATAACTTTCTAATCTCATCTGAGTATCTTATAATTGCTTTCAAACGGTCTGCGTGAAGTGTGAATTGTACTTTTGTCATCAAAATAACAAGGACTATGACCAGAAAGTTTTTTATTCTCTTTTTTCTTGGATTTTTCGGAATTGCCGGAGCACAGCAACCTTCCGGGAGCTTGACGCTGAAAGAGGCCGAGCAACGTTTCCTGAAATGTAATTTATCCCTATTGGCCGAACGCTACAATATAGATATGGCACAAGCCAGGTTGCTTCAAGCTCAATTATTTGATAACCCGGTGATCTCATTTGAACAAAATGTTTACAACCGGCTTAATGGCACTTATTTTGATTTTGGTAAGAGCGGTGAATCTGTTGTAGAGATAGAACAGGTGATCCGTCTTGCCGGACAACGGAATAAGCAAATACGGTTGGAGAAAATAAACCGGGAGATTGCCGGCTATCAGTTTGAGGAAGTAATGCGGACTTTACGTCAGGAGCTTGGGGAAGCTTTTATCGAAGTTTACTATCTGTCAAAGTCATTATCGGTTTATGATAAAGAGGTCAGTTCGCTTGAACATTTGTTGGCAGGCATTAAGGAACAGCATGTGAAGGGGAATGTTTCTTTAATGGAGATGACCCGTCTCGAATCAATGCTGTTCTCGTTGAAAAAGGATATGAGCGAATGTGAGAGCCATTATCTATCACGGCGGGGAGAGTTGAATTTATTATTGAACTTGCCCATTGATTTTCGCACTGAGCCAATAGTAGATGAGGGTTCGCTTGAACGTTTGACCATAAATGGATTGTCTTATGCCGGTTTACAAGAGATGCTATCCGTGAGGTCTGACCAAAAGATGGCACATAGTAATATCATTGCTTCGCAAGCTGATCTGAAATTACAGAAATCGTTGGCCTTTCCCGAATTTTCAGTGAAAGGTAACTATGATCGTCAAGGTAATTTTATTAATAATTATTTCGCTATCGGGTTTAGTATGTCTGTTCCTATCTTTAACCGTAACCAAGGGAATATCAAGATGGCACGCTTCAATCTCCTGAAGGCAAGCCGGGAGCAGGAATATATTCGCAGTAAAGCTGAGACAGAACTGTATGCTGCCTATACTGCCTTAGATAAAGCGTTCAGGCTTTATCGGTCAGTAGATAAGGGATTGGAACATAACTTTGAGAAACTGATAGCCGGAGCCAATGAAAGCTTTATCAAACGTAATATCAGTCTTTTAGAGTTTATCGATTTTTACGATAGCTATAAAGAGACCTGCATTCAGCTTTATGATATAAAGAAAAACGTATTTCTCGGCATTGAGAATCTGAATGCAGTAGTCGGGCAACATGTCTTTAATAATTAAATCCATATAATTTATGAATTGGACAAAATACTTTCCATGTATATTGATTCTGGGGTTGGGAGGTTGTTCATCAAAGATGAAGCAATCTGAGGTGCATACAAACTTATGTCTGACAGATAGTTTACTGAAAATAGTCTCTGTCGATACGGTACGTCTGCATGATGTGACGGATGAACTGGTTCTAAACGGGCGTGTGACTTTCAATCAGGAGCAGGTAGCACACATTTATCCTATGTTTGGCGGTACTGTGACGGAGCTTCATGCCGAAGTAGGGGATTACGTACGAAAAGGAGATATACTTGCGGTGATCCGTAGCGGTGAAGTGGCTGACTACGAGAAACAAATGAAGGAAGCAAACCAGCAGGTTATCATTGCCCGTAGAAATATGGATGCCACTCAGGATATGTTCGATTCAGGATTGGCGTCTGATAAAGACGTATTGCAGGTGCGACAGGAATTGGCTAATGCAGAGGCGGAAGAGAACCGCATCAAAGAAATCTTTTCCATCAACCATTTCAGCGGTCGATCATTTTACGAAATCAAATCTCCGGTTTCCGGTTTTATTGTAGACAAAAAGGTGAGTAAAGACATGCAACTCCGCTCCGATCAGAGTGAGGAGATATTCACTGTTTCCGGCCTGGAAAATGTATGGGTGATGGCAGATGTTTATGAAAGTGATATTAGCAGAGTGGTTGAAGGAGCACCCGTACATATCACTACCTTGGCTTATCCCGATAAGGTCTTTTCCGGAAGTATCGATAAAGTCTATCACATGCTGGATACCGAAAGTAAGACGATGAATGTGCGCATTAAATTGTGTAATGAAGATTATTTGCTGAAGCCGGGTATGTTTACCAATGTCGGTGTGGAGTGTAAGTCGTCCGGGAAACAAATGCCCCGGATCGATGCACATGCCCTGATATTCGAAGGAGGGAAAAACTATGTTGTGGCAGTGGCTACGGACCACCGTTTATCGATTAAGGAGATTGATGTTTACAAACAGTTGAGTAAGGAATGTTATGTCCGTTCCGGACTTTCAGAAGGTGACAGAGTGTTGAATCAAAATGTATTATTGGTCTACAATGCTTTGAATGCAGACTAAAAGCGAAAAAAACTATGCATAAGTTTATAGACAATATTGTGGCTTTTTCGTTGAAGAATAAGTTTTTCGTCTTTTTTTGTACGGTGATTGCCATCATCGCCGGTGTGGTTTCATTCAGACACACTCCGATCGATGCATTTCCCGATGTGACGAATACGAAAGTGACCATCATTACCCAGTGGCCGGGACGCAGTGCCGAAGAGGTAGAGAAGTTTATTACGATTCCGGTGGAGATAGCCATGAATTCGGTACAGAAGAAGACAGATATCCGTTCGACAACCTTGTTTGGGTTGTCAGTCATCAATGTGCTGTTTGAGGATCATGTGGATGATTTTGTTGCTCGTCAACAGGTATATAATTTATTGAATGATGCCGATCTGCCGGAAGGAGTAACTCCTGAGGTGCAGCCTCTCTACGGACCTACAGGAGAGATTTACCGCTATACCCTGCGAAGTGACAAACGGAGTGTACGCGAACTGAAAACGATTCAGGATTGGGTGATCGATCGCAATCTGCGTGCCGTATCGGGTGTGGCGGATATTGTCAGTTTCGGTGGTGAAGTAAAAACCTGTGAAGTAAGTGTCAACCCAAACCAGTTAATCAATTATGGCATCACCTCGCTGGAACTTTATGATGCCATTTCGAAGAGTAATATTAATGTGGGCGGAGATGTAATAACCAAAAGCTCCCAGGCTTATGTCGTAAGAGGTATAGGGCTGATTAACGATTTGGAGGAGTTGCGGAACATTGTAGTGAAAAACATCAATGGTACTCCCATTCTGGTGAGGAATCTGGCTGATGTCCGTGAATCTTGTTTACCTCGTCTGGGACAGGTAGGGCGAATGGACGAGGATGATGTAGTGGAAGGTATTGTAGTGATGCGCAAGGGAGAGAACCCGGGTGAAGTGATATCCGGGCTGAAGATGAAAATAGATGAATTGAACGAAAGCATCTTACCGACGGATGTTAAGATTGTACCTTTTTATGATCGGGAGGATCTGGTGGATCTTGCTGTACATACTGTAACGCACAATCTGGTGGAAGGCATACTATTGGTAACTTTCATTGTATTCATCTTTATGGCGGACTGGCGGACAACGGTAGTGGTAGCTGTCATTATCCCTTTATCCCTGTTGTTTGCTTTTATCTGCTTGCATGTAATGGGGATGTCCGCCAATCTGCTTTCTATGGGAGCCATTGACTTTGGGATCATAATAGACGGGGCCGTAGTGATGGTAGAAGGTATATTCGTTGCTCTCGATCGGAAAGCGAGAGAAGTGGGGATGCCCGTTTTCAACCGGATGTCGAAGATGGGGCTGATCCGGAATACTGCCAAAGAAAAGGCCAAAGCGGTCTTTTTCTCCAAGCTGATTATTATTACGGCGTTAATCCCCATATTCTCGTTTCAAAAGGTGGAAGGGAAAATGTTTTCTCCTTTGGCTTATACATTGGGGTTTGCTTTACTGGGGGCCTTGATTTTTACTTTGACCCTGGTTCCGGTCATGTCATCCATCCTGTTAAGGAAAAATGTGAGTGAGAAAAGTAATTTTCTGGTGAGTTTTATTAGAGAGAAAAGTTCGGCTTTATTTGCCATTTTTCATGCTCATCGTAAGCTGTCCATCGGATTAGCTTCTTTGGTCGGAGGAGCCGGGCTGTTTCTTTACTCTTTTCTGGGGATGGAGTTTCTGCCGCAGTTGAATGAAGGAGCCATCTATATTCGTGCCACCCTTCCGCAAAGCATTTCTCTGGATGAGTCTGTTTCACTTGCCAACAGAATGCGTAGAGAGCTGTTGGTTTTTCCCGAAGTAAAGCAGGTGCTCTCGCAAACCGGGCGCCCGAATGATGGGACTGATGCTACCGGTTTTTACAATGTGGAATTTCATGTTGATATTTATCCGGAGAAAGAGTGGGAGAGCGGACTCAGTAAAGAACAGTTGATTGAAAAAATGCAATCTGCCCTTGCTCTCTATCCCGGTACCGATTTCAATTTCTCACAACCGATTACTGACAACGTGGAGGAAGCCGCTTCGGGTGTAAAAGGTTCTATTGCCGTTAAGGTTTTCGGGAAGGATTTATATGAGGCAGAGAAACTGGCTGTACAGATAAACAAAGTGTTGGGAACCGTAGCAGGTATTGAAGATCTGGGAGTGATTCGGAATATAGGTCAGCCGGAACTTCGCATCGAGTTGAACGAAAAACAGCTTGCCCGTTATGGTGTATCGAAAGAAAATGTACAATCTATTATTGAGATGGCCATCGGAGGTAAATCTGCTTCATTGCTCTATGAAGACGAGCGTAAGTTCAATATCATGGTTCGTTATAATGAAGAGTTCCGCCAGAACGAAGAGCAGATAGGTAAGATTCTGGTACCAGCGATGGATGGTGCGATGATCCCGATCAAGGAATTGGCAGATATCCGGACCATTACAGGACCATTGCTTATATTCCGTGACAGCCATACCCGTTTTTGTGCTGTTAAGTTCTCTGTACGTGGTCGTGCCATGGGGTCTGCCGTTGCCGAAGCACAAAAGAAAGTGGAAGCTTCGGTACATCTTCCGGACGGATATACACTGAAATGGACCGGAGATTTTGAGAATCAGCAACGTGCCAGCAAACGCCTTGCACAGGTTGTTCCTGTCAGTATTGCCATTATATTCGTTATCCTCTTCATCCTGTTTTCCAATGCCCGGGATGCAGGACTGGTATTGTTGAATGTCCCATTTGCGGCGGCCGGCGGTATCATTGCCCTGTTGATCACTCACTTCAACTTCTCAATTTCTGCCGGGATCGGTTTTATAGCCTTGTTCGGCATCTGCATTCAGAACGGAGTGATTATGATTTCGGGTATTAAGTCGAATGTGCATTCGCACATGTCTTTGGCCGAAGCAGTGAAGAGTACGGTTCATTCGCGGGTCCGGCCGGTTGTGATGACGGCTGCTATGGCTGCTATCGGACTGATGCCGGCAGCCATGAGCCATGGTATTGGCTCCGAGTCGCAGCGTCCGCTCGCCATTGTTATTATCGGTGGCGTATTGTGTGATACTTTCTTTACGCTTTTTATTTTTCCGCTGATTGTAGAGGCCATTTATGGTAAAACTTTGTTTGATAAAGATGGAAAGCTGCGGCAAAGACGAGTGTAAACCGTATATTTGTCACTTTAAAACTCAAAAGTTATGGCAAAGATATTATTGGTAGAAGATGAAGTGAATATAGCTTCGTTCATAGAACGGGGACTGAAGGAGTTCGGACATACAGTGTCAGTTGCCAATGACGGTAATTCCGGATGGGAACTGATCCGGCAGGAAGTATTCGATCTGCTGATCATAGATATTATTATGCCCGGAATGAATGGCTTGGAGCTTTGCCGTCTCTATCGCCGTCAGTATGGTTATCTGGTTCCGGTGATTATGTTGACTGCGCTGGGTACGACGGAGGATATCGTAAAAGGATTGGATGCGGGAGCTGACGACTACTTGGTGAAGCCTTTCAGCTTTCAGGAACTGGAAGCCCGGATCAAGGCCATCCTGCGTAGAGGAAGAGAAGATTCCGCCCGGCAGTTGGTATGTGATGATTTGGTGCTTAACTGTAACAGCCGCCGTGCCAGACGTGGAGAAGCGGAGATAGACCTCACCGTCAAGGAATACCGTTTACTGGAATATTTTATGACCCATCAGGGATTGGTACTTTCGCGCCTGACATTATTGAGAGATGTATGGGATAAGAATTTTGATACGAATACCAATGTCGTGGATGTATACGTAAACTACCTTCGTGGTAAGATTGATAAAGACTTTAGTAAGAAACTGATTCATACTGTAGTTGGTTCCGGATATATCATGTATGCCTGACTAAAAAACACCTGACTATGAAAATCGGACGTAAGATTGCCCTCTTTTATACGTTGATAACAGTGTTGACCACCATGATCGTCATTGGAGTGTTTTATCTCTTCAGTTCGAGGTATATCGACGGATTGTATCAGTCGTATCTTCGGGAAAAAGCTTTTCTGACTGCCCAGAAACATTGGGAACGGGATGAGGTGGACGAACAAAGCTATCTGGCCATTCAACGGAAGTATGATGAACTGTTGCCGGAGGCCAAAGAGATTTTGCTGAATATGGACAGTGACGTCGTGGTACGTGATACGTTGAATAAATATCTTTCTGCCGGGCAACAAAAACTGCTCCTTGATTCAAAGGAGATGTCATCGGTATCTTTTGTCCATAAAGATATGTTGGGAGCTGCTTTGTACTATCCTGACAATGAGGGAAACTTTATCGTAATCGTAATGTCGCATAATGGCTATGGGGTTAAAATACAGGAACATTTGCTGGTATTATCTACCTTCCTGATACTCAGCAGTTCAGTATTGATCTTCTTCATGGGACAACTTTATTCTACGAGAATACTAATCCCCTTACAACATATTTTATTGCAGCTGCAGCGGATACGAGGCAATAGCCTGAACCGCCGACTGAAGACTACCGGCAATAAAGATGAACTGGATCATTTGATAGAAGCATTAAACAGTATGCTCGACCGTATCGACACTGCGTTCAAAGCAGAAAAATCGTTTGTCAGCCATGCTTCCCACGAATTGAATAATCCCATTACCGCCATTCAGGGTGAGTGTGAAATCAGTTTGTTAAAGGAGCGTAGCACGGAGGAATATGTCGAAGCCCTTCAACGAATTGCCGGGGAAAGCAAACGTCTCTCTAACTTGATCAGGCATTTGATGTTTTTGTCGAGGCAGGAAGAGGATATCCGGAAAAACAACGTCGAAAAGATTTATCTGGCAGACTTATTACAGGAGATGAGTTCTGCTGTTCCCCGCCTCCGGTTGCAATATCCGGAGGACGGCGTAAAGAGTGCTGTGGTCGATGCAAATCCCTATTTGTTTAAGATAGCCTTGCAGAACATTATAGACAATGCCTGCAAGTATTCGCAAGAAGAGGTGATTGTGCGGCTTTACAAAGAGGGGGAACGATGGGGAATAGTGGTCGGGGACTCCGGAATCGGAATTCCCAAGGACGAGATAGAACATATCTTCCAGTCGTTCTACCGGGGAAGTAATACGAGAGAATATACAGGCCAGGGGGTTGGACTCAGCCTTTCAGCGAAAATATTTTCTGTTTACGGAGGAAAAATAGAGATTGCTTCCGAGGAAGGGAAGGGGACGGAAGTGAAGGTCATTTTCGGGTGACGCATCATCCGGATTTCTAAGTGGGGTACGTACGTTAGCATATGCTTTGGCACGTATATGACGGCCTGTTAAAATATCACAATAAGAAGATGTTTCTTGCATTTATAACATCAATAAGAGGCAATCTGTGTTTGTAGATGAGTGTTGCATTCTTAATAAAGTGTTTTAAAAAGCAAGAACTATGTCGTTGAGTAATCTGCTAATCATATTTTCATCCTCCTTTATGGCTTTGTTTCCCGTAGTAAACCCTTTGGGAAACGGTTTTGTTGTAAATGGCTTTTTTACAGACCTGGACCCAAAACAGCGAAAGACTGCCATTCAGAAGCTGATTTTCAACTTTATAATGATCGGTGTCGGTACTTTGGTGATAGGGCATCTGTTTTTGTTGATTTTCGGTCTGGCCATTCCTGTGATTCAGCTTGGAGGCGGCATACTGATTTGTAAAACGGCAATGGAATTGCTTGCCGATTCCGGTTCTTCTGATAAGGGAGAGTCTAACCAGAATCTGGATAGCTTTAAATGGAAGAATATAGAACAGAAGATATTTTACCCCATCACATTCCCCATCAGCATCGGTCCCGGCAGTATATCTGTCATATTCACTTTGATGGCCTCTGCCAGTGTCAAAGGGAAACTACTGCAGACCGGAATCAACTATTTTGTTATCGCACTTGTCATCATCTGTATGGCTGCAATACTGTATGTTTTCCTCTCACAGGGACAGAGGATTATTCAGAAACTCGGGCCTGTAGGCAATCAGATTATAAATAAGCTCGTAGCCTTTTTTACATTTTGCATCGGCATACAGATTTCAGTAACAGGTATATCTCAGATCTTTCATCTGAATATCTTGTAATGATGAAAGGTTGATATGTATTTATCAGCAACCGGATCTCTGCTTATAGATACTCTTTCAGCACCTTTGCGATCCGCTTGTATCCTTCTGCATTCGGATGCAGTCCGTCACGGAACAGAGAAGAGTCTATCGATCCGTCTTTTTGCGTCAGTTGCGGAGCAAGGTCAATGTAAGTACAGTCTTTGCCTGCCAGTTGTTTTTGTAATTCCGCATCGATTCCGGCAATGCGGGCTTCCATCCCTTTTCTTGGCAGGATGCCCATGATGCAGAGTTTTGCCTGCGGCTGACGTTCATGAATGGCTTTTGCGATCCGGCAGATACCTTCTATAATTTCTTCATCACTGTTGAATGACAGATTATTGGTACCTATCAGCAGAAATATATTGCGAGCCTGGAAACCGTCCAGTTCTCCGTGATAGATGCGCCATAGTACATTCTCTGTTTTGTCCCAGCCGAATCCGAGGTTGCGTACACTTCTCCCTTTGAATAATTTCTCCCAGGATTCTTTGCCAAACTGGTTATGCGCGATGGGTTCGCCTCCCCAGAAGTGTGTTATCGAGTTGCCGATCATCACTATTTCAGGAGCACTTTGTTTGTTCAGTTTCAAGATTTCTTCGTGACGGCCGTACCAATCATACGGATCTCTTTGTTGCTTGCATGGGATGCACGAAGCAGGTCCTTGATTGTCTTCACGCAAAATTTCACGTATTTTCTTCTGGTAGCTGTCAGCGTATTGTTGCATACCCAGGTCGGTGGAGTGAACACCATCTACCATGGCATCCATCGGGATACCGATCTCTTCCTTGGTCAGATAGTATACAGCCGGAACCTGCTCTTTTTGTAACGTTTCATATGCCTTGCGCAGTTCTGCATTGGCTACACGATAAGATTCTTCCGCACTTTCGGAACTATATTCGTTACTATAACCGTCGTGTTCTACCAGCAAGATAGGGGTCCGGCTCTTTTCACGCAGCTTTTTCACTCCTTTCAGAGTGCGCTCGTATACAACGGCGGATTCTTTCTTTCCCGACAGATTGGGCATGCAATCGATGATATACAATTGCGCATCGATTTCAGACAACAGATCAAAGAGCGCTTCTTCCAGCTTTCCATTGCCGGAGAAACCAAGATTGATGACCGGATGTCCCAATTTCCGGTTTAAAATATTTCCCCATGCCATGCCCGGGCGGGAAGCGCAAGCTCCTTGTGCAATAGAAGTACCGTATATAACCAGTGGTTTTTCTTGTGAGGCCGGTAGAAAACGGAAAGAGGCATCGGCAGGAACTCCTATTTCCATCCACGATACTTTATTGTATAACGGCAAAAATAATTGATATTCGAATCCGTTACCGGATTTGGCTGCATATGAAAGTCCGCTGAAACTGTAGGTTATCGTGTCACCCATGGAGTATCGTCCGGCACACCATCGTTCCCGCCCGTTGTTGTCCGTAGCGTATAAGTCTACACCCGAAACTCCGGTTGCCGGCATGTGTGGCATAGAGAGTCCGCCTTTCACCACATAACGAACCTTTATTTCCGGTGCATTGGAACGGAACGCAACAGACAGTCCTGCACTTTGCTGCGCCAAATCCCATAAAGGCTTGCGCACTTTATCCTGGGCCCGTAGAGGCAGTCGGGCATATGAATCTTTTAATTCGCTCTGCCATGCTTGTCCGCGCACCACATGGATATCTTGGTTTAATGGATTTGCCCATTTGTATTGTGCTTGTAGAGAAACACATCCCAGGAAAAGGGCTAAAAGGGAAAGTTGGAGTTTGGTTGTTTTCATAATCATCATCGTATTAGGGGCATGCAAAGGTAATCATTCCCTCTCAAATATGCAATCGTCCTGACCAATAATAGACGAGTTACACACGGCTCTTTCATCTAGCAACCGTCTTCCTCCCTTGTCCTCTCCACAAAACCTTCCATTCGCACACAGCGATGCGGAAGCAGCGCTTCGTTGTTTCTTTTTTAAGAAAGAATCCGGCCGACTATTACCGGAGAAGTGTAGTAGATTAACCATTGTCATACAACTCTTTATCCCAGCCCGCATACCTGGGCTGATGAGCCCGCATACCCGGGCTGATGAGTCCGCATACCCGGGCCGATGAGCCCGCATGCCCGGGCTGAGATAAAGATCCGACCATTTGCACTAAAGAGAGTAAGGGAAATGAAATGCTTTTAGAGAGATAAACGGATAAGAAATTGGACATATCCATTTGTTTTCCAAATCGTTACTATTGAAATATCCCCTAAAACAGCGGGTGGAAGATGGAAGATGGGGGTGGAAGATAAATGGCATAAAAACCGCATCTTCCACCAATCTATACATCTCACAATCAACGATATGCACTCTAAAAGGTGGAAGATGGAAGATCGAAACGCGTTTTTGTATGAGAGGAAGGCAGGGTAAATGAAAGATTCGTGCGAGTTACACAACTGGTCCATGACGAGTTGTACAACCGGTATATGCCGGGGTACACAACTCGTCTATAGGTAGTTCAAGACCTTCACCGGATAAAGTCCGGTCAGAACCTGATAATCATTACTGAAAAATAGGGGAATCTCTTCTCACGGAGTTCTTCGTTGGAGCAAGAGTAGTATTCCTTCTCTGTTCCTACATTCTCAAAATAGTGATACTGATATTCCGGATGGCTGTTTATGCATTGGTGTACTTCTTCTACACATTGCGAGAGCTTCATAATGACCACTACGGTTTGTTGCTTCAGGTAATCTTCCAGCTCTTTGGTTGTGACAAGTCCGGGTAGTATAATCAGCCGTTCTTCCTGGCTGACGATGTGCATGCCTGCCATTGCTCCGGAAGCTATAAAAGCGGGAATACCTGCAATCTGTTCTACAGGGATACCGTCTTCCCGCAGCTTGTCGTAAATATAATGGATGGAAGAGTAGA
Organism: Bacteroides sp. 11BF; assembly: GCF_019633765.1. Classification (NCBI taxonomy): domain Bacteria; kingdom Pseudomonadati; phylum Bacteroidota; class Bacteroidia; order Bacteroidales; family Bacteroidaceae; genus Bacteroides; species Bacteroides sp. 11BF. The sequence goes on along the minus strand of NZ_JAFKPJ010000003.1, from coordinate 301,780 downwards.
GACCTACATCTCCTTCCGCCACAATTACAATGTTTTTCCCTTCCGCACGGAGTGTTTTGCTGCTTTCGTATACAGCTTCGTAGGCTTTTAGAGCTTGTGTCCGATCTTTGTCCATTGGAAGCCGGAAACATTGTATGGTGTCCGAGAATCCGAGAGTATCCAGAATGGAAAGTGCCCGTGACGAAGATTTCCCGTCGCGGGTCATGGTGGCAGGACAAAAGATACAGTCGGCCGTTTGCAGGGCTTTGAATCCTTTCAGCGTTATCAGGTCCGGTTCACCCGGTCCTAAAGATACGAAACGTATGGGGTGTGATGTTGTCATTTGCTATCGGTTTATCATCTTAATGTTCTGCAAAAGTGAGGAAAATATCCCTATGAAACAAGAATTATTAAGTATCTTTGACCGCTATAATCTGAATTAAAAGACGAATACCGATGAAACAATTCCTGATTGGATGCGCACTGCTGGCCTGTATTTCTTTTGCCGGTTGCCGTCCGAAGAACAACCAGAACGTAACAACTGTAACCTGTGAGGCGGCCGATACTTCTTCCATCCGTATCACACCTGTTTATGCCAAAGGATTCAGAGTGACTTATACACCCACTTGCCGTTTGGTCGATATCAGTGATCCGCAGAAGGAAGGCGGCGAGTCTTTTCATTATGCGCTTGTACCCAGAGGTGTGAAACCCGAAAATATTCCTGCTGACTATACGGTTATAGAAACGCCTGTTAAAAGTGTTATCTGTATGACCTCCTTGCAGTTATCAAATTTCATTAAACTGGATGCTTTAAGTCATGTGGTAGGTATTACGAGCACCCGCCATCTTTTCAACAAAGAGATGAACGAACGTCTGAAGCAAGGGAAAACAGCTAAGATAGGTATTGAGGGGAATTTCGATAACGAAGTAATCATGAGTGTAAATCCCGATGTCATTTTCATCTCACCATTCAAACGAGGCGGATACGATGCCATGCGTGAAGTAGGTATTCCGCTGGTTCCGCATCTGGGTTACAAAGAGATGACTCCGTTGGGGCAGGCCGAGTGGATTAAGTTTATCGGACTTTTTATAGGTGAAGAAGAAACGGCCAACCGGAAGTTTGCGGCTATTGAAAAGCATTATAACGAACTGAAAGAGCGGGTTGCCCATGTAGAAAAGCGTCCGGTAGTTTTCAGTGGAGAAATCCGGGGAGGCAACTGGTATGCTGTAGGAGGTAAGAGCTTTCTGGCACAACTTTTCCGTGACGCAGGAGCCGACTATTTCTTGAAAGACGATCCCCGTTCGGGAGGTGTCACGCTCGATTTTGAAACGGTGTATAGCCAGGCAGAGAATGCCGATTATTGGCGCATCGTCAATAGTTTCGACGGAGCCTTTTCTTATGATGCACTGAAAAGCGAAGATCCGAGATATGCCGATTTCCGGGCTTTCCGTGATAAAGGGGTGATCTATTGCAATATGCGGGAGAAGCCGTTTTATGAAAGTATGCCTACCCAGCCGGAAGTTGTACTGGAGGATTTGATTAAAGCTTTTCATCCAGATTTGTTGCCCGATTATACTCCTGTTTATTACGAACGCCTCAATTGATCTGCCTGATGAAACGACCGACAGTACCTCTTATGTTGCTTATAGCGGCATCTATTTTTATCTTTTTCCTGTTGAACCTTCTTTTGGGTTCGGTTTCCATCCCTATCGGTTCGGTATGGAACATACTTTGGGGAGGGACAGATGAGTCCATTATCTGGCAGAATATAATCTGGAAATCACGTGTGCCACAGGCCCTGACAGCTTTAGTGGCCGGTGCCGGGCTTTCCATCAGTGGTTTGCAGATGCAAACCGTATTCCGTAATCCGCTGGCGGGACCTTCCGTACTTGGAATCAGTTCCGGTGCCAGTCTGGGGGTAGCCTTTGTCGTATTACTGTCCGGTGCGTTGGGAGGTGTGGCACTTAGCAAACTGGGATATATGGGTGAAGTGGCACTTTCGTTAGCGGCTGTTATCGGAGCCTTGTCGGTTATGGCACTTATTGTATATGTGTCGCAAAAAGTGAAAGGGAACGTCACACTGTTGATAATCGGTGTGATGATTGGGTATGTGGCAAGTGCTATCATCGGTGTACTCAAATATTTTAGTGTGGAAGAAGATATCCGTGCCTATGTGATCTGGGGACTGGGAAGTTTTGCCCGTGTCTCCGGAGATCAGATGACTTTGTTTGTCTGCATTATGGTCGTACTGATTCCGCTCTCTTTCCTGTTGATTAAAACCATGAACCTGATGCTGCTTGGCGATGGATATGCCCGTAACCTGGGATTGAACATAAAGCGTGCCCGGCTGTTGGTAATCTCTTGTTCGGGAGTGCTTGTCGCCATTGTGACGGCTTATTGTGGTCCGATCATGTTTATCGGTTTGGCGGTTCCCCACCTTTGCCGTGCCATCTTTCACACTTCAGATCACCGCATCCTGATGCCGGCTACTTTGCTGGCGGGGGCGTCACTGGCTTTGGTGTGTAATCTGGTGGCCCGTATGCCGGGGTTCGAGGGGGCACTTCCCGTCAACTCCGTGACAGCATTGGTCGGTGCGCCGGTCGTGGCATCTGTGTTGTTCCGTAAACGTAAAAGTGAATTAAGTGAATAAAGATATGAAGCAGAAGACCATTCATATAGAGAACCTTTCGATAGGCTATCTGGGGAAGACCGATGTCAAAGTGGTGGCCGACCGCATCAATGCCGGCATTAACTGTGGCGAATTGACTTGCTTACTGGGCGCTAATGGAGTGGGGAAGTCTACTTTGTTGCGTACGCTTTCGGCTTTTCAGCCTAAACTGGGAGGCAAGATAGAGATTGTGGGTAAGGAAATCGATGCGTATACCGACAAGGAGTTGTCGACTGTGATTAGTGTGGTACTCACCGAGAAATGTGACATACGCAATATGACGGTACACGAGCTTGTAGGTTTAGGCCGGAGTCCGTATACCGGTTTTTGGGGAACACTTCGTGGAGAAGACAAAGAGGTGGTTGAACGTTCTATTGCTCTGGTAAAGATTGAGAATCTGGCGCACCGCATGGTACATACCCTGAGTGATGGTGAGCGCCAGAAAGCAATGATTGCCAAAGCACTGGCACAAGAAACCCCGGTGATTTTTCTGGATGAACCGACAGCCTTTCTCGACTTTCCCAGTAAAGTGGAGATGATGCAATTGCTCCACCAACTGAGCCGGCAGACCAACAAAACGATTTTCCTTTCTACCCACGACTTAGAGTTGGCTTTACAGATTGCCGATAAAATATGGCTGATGGATAAGATGAATGGAGTGACTATCGGCACTCCCGAGGATCTTTCCCTAAGTGGTAAATTGAGTAGTTTCTTCGCTCGTAAAGGTATTGTATTCGATCTGGAGACCGGTTTGTTCCGGGTAGATAATGAATATACATCACGAATACGTCTGGTAGGGCACGGACAGAAATATGCCATGGTACGTAAAGCCTTGCAGCGTAATGGAATTCTGGCAAATCGTAACATCGAGTCCGATATTTATATCGAAACCGGTGATTTGAAAGAGGGTAATGGATTCATTATGCATCTGCAGGAAGGAGAAGTGGTGACGGTGGGGAGCATTGAAGAATTGTTGGAGAAGTTAGGATGAAGCCCGCTTTTTCACCACAGAGGACACAGAGGATTAATATCTGATTTTGCGAATACGTCAAATAAGAACATTAAAACTCTGTGCCCTCTGTGTCTTCTCTGTGGTGAAAAAATATAAGTGTCGATACTATTCAGACAAGCAGGCTGCCATTCCTTCTTCCAACGTGTGTGGGTTGTATCCGATTTCAGTTTTAGCTTTTTCAATGCTCAATCCGCTAAAGCGGGGACGGGGAGTAGCCTCTTGCATTTCTTCGGTAGTGACGGGCTCAATCAAAGAACGGTCCAGTTTCAGAAAATCGGCTACCCGGTAGGCGATTTCGGCAATTGTGAGACATTCATTCCCGCAAATGTGATAGATTCCGTTGGAGGGGTGAAACATCAGTTTTTCTACTCCTTCCGAAATATCTCCTACAAAAGTCGGTGTACGCCATTGGTCGGATACAACACGAATTGTTTCCCCTTTTCTCAACCGGTTGGCAACTAACTGAAGAATGTTGCCATGCTGCCCCGTGAGAGCCTTTCCATAAACAACAACTACACGCACTATTGCATAATTGCTGCAGCAATCAGCCACCACTTTTTCAGCTTTCAGTTTCGTAACTCCGTAATAATTGACCGGAGAGGCTTCATCTTCTTCTTTGTAGAGTTGATTGCTTTTACCATCAAATACAAAATCAGTTGACAGATGGATGAAACGGCTGCCATACTGTTCACAGGCATGTGAAATGGTTTCAACAGCCGTTACATTCGTGGCTTCAGCTTCTGCATGGTGAGTTTCACAATAATCCGGCACCGAAAGGGCAGAAGTATTGATTACAATGTCCGGTTGGGATTCATTGAATAACCTTTGTACGGCATCTGTGTCCCGAATATCTGTACGTACAAAACGGTAACCCTTTCCGGGGCAGATATCATCTCTTAAAGAACATCCGGTGACATTGTAGATAGGTTTAGCCGACAAATCGTTCAGTATCCGGCGACCCGTAAATCCGTTTGCACCAATAATCAGTATGTTTTTCATTTCTTTCTTTTTTAATATGGATAGTAGCGTCCTTGTTGAACCTCGATGCGGATACCGAAATTACCATCGGAAGATTTCATTTCAAAAGCACCTTTGAAGTTATTCTTTTCCCATGGCATGGCACCATGGTTAGGCACCTTCTGGCCTTTGGCATTATATTCTCCGTATGTATTCAGGCGCATGCCGTTTTTCAGTTTAAACGATCCCATCTGGAGTTGTTGTGGAGACGAGAAGAAACCACCAAATCCGTATGAAAGAGAGGGTGTGAATACATTGGATAACCCTTGTGTCATTATAATGTCGGGATTTAGACTGAATATTCGGCTATAATCTTTGCTCGCATCGGGCAGCTCGAATTTATATTCCGGTAGTTTGGGAGGAGCTGCCATAAACAGTCCCATGTCGATCAGGAAGTCTCCGTATTGTTTGACGGTAGAGGGCAAATGCCGGATGCTGTCGGACGGTAATTCCGACTGTGCAGAAAGTGAGGCCGTACTCAGTAACAGCAGCAAAAAGAATATCAGCTTCTTCATATCCGTTGGGTTTATCTTTAGTGTCGCAAAGATATGAAAATAATCAGCTTGCCGTGAATCCTTTATTTCTTTTTTAGATGAATTACGGGACCGAAAACAGGGGTGGTTTCCCAGTGCCCTTTTATTGGATTAAATTCATGGACAGCTCCCCCGGTAATACCGAATTTATCATTGAACATGTAGTCGAGTGTACCTCCGAAATGGCTCTGCATATAGAGATCGGGAACCATATACCCCATTTTAGAGTTACGTTGGCCATTAAGTGAATATTGTCCGAATACGTTCAAGTAATTCCTGACGGATTTCGGGCACAGTCCTGCTATGACCTGTGACGCTGTCTTGCGGTTGTTCCGTTTGTGCAAAGGCTATCGTAGACATGATTGCCAGTATAAATGTGCTGTATATCTTTGGGGTCATCATGCTGTTTTTTTAGTTTAATATCAATTTGTATCCGATTCCTCTGACATTTACGATGCGTATACGTTCGTCAGCCGATAATTTATGTCGGAGTTTAGTGATGAAAACATGTAAGCTCCGTGAATTGAAAAAGCTATCGTCTCCCCAAAGGTCGAGTAGTACATTCTGTGTGTTGACTACCTGATTCTGATTTTCGCAAAGCCGTTTTAGAATTTCTGTTTCCCGATGGGAGAGCTCTTGTTTCAATCCGGCATGTGTCAGTGTTTGTGCAAGGGTATCGAACAAATAGTTGCCTATCTCAAACCGTGTGGTTATTTTCTTTTCTTCTGCAAAACTGAATGCCTTACCTACCAATGCTTTAATACGGATGATCAGTTCCTGCATTCCGAATGGCTTTTTCAGGTAATCATTGGCACCCAATTCAAAACCTTCTACTACGTCGTTGATGGCCGAACGGGCTGTCAGGAAAAGTACCGGGGTCTGTTTATCGGTCTGGCGGATACGTCTTACCATCTCAAAGCCATCCATACGTGGCATCATCACGTCGGCTACCAGTACATCCGGACGTATGTCGAAAAACATACGCAATCCCTCTTCACCGTTGGCAGCAATGGTGAGGGTGAAATCATTCTCTTCAAGTGTATCCTTGATAATCATGGCGAGGGTTAGTTCGTCTTCCACTAATAATACTTTAATTTTCTCTTTCATAACATAATGGTGAATGTACTACCGTGTCCTGGTTCGCTTTCTACACAAACTGTTCCTCCATGCTTCTCAATCATTGTTTTCACATAGTAGAGTCCCAGACCGTATCCTTTTACGTTATGGAGATTTCCGGTCGGTACACGGTAAAATTTGTCGAATATATGTTTTTGTTTCTCTTGTGCGATACCTATTCCCTCATCGGTGACTGAAATTTCTACTTTTCCGTTAACTTCTGTTTCACGACAGCGGATATGGATAACGGCTTTCTCTGGTGAGTATTTCACGGCATTGTCTATCAGATTACTTAGAATATTGCTGAAATGAGTCCGGTCGGCAAATACCGTAAGATCTTCCGGTTCTGTTTTATAGTCAATGCTGACGGGTTTCTTTGCTTTGAGTCGATGTTGCTCTGCTAATGTTTCGAGCAAAGGGATAAGAGTTATCTCTTCCGGGCGGAGTCGGAAAGTCTTACGCTGTTCCATACTCATCGTTAGTATCTGTTCGACCAGCCCACTGAGTCTTTGCAGTTGCTCCTGGCTGATATTCAGATATCTGTCTCGCTTTTCTTTCTCATCAGCCTGTCCGAAGTTTAGCAATGCGTCGTTGGCGGCATATGCCACAGCTATAGGGGTCTTTAATTCATGCGTGATGTTGTTGGTGAAATCACTTTTCATTTCTTCCAGTGTTTTCTGTTTCAGCAATGTACGGATCAAGTACCAGAAAGAGAATCCTAATATCAGCAAAATAATAAATGAAGTAATAAGTATACCAGCCATCTGCCGGACAATAACTCCAGCTACAGAATCCATCCGGAGGCGGTAGAGCGAGTGTGAATGGATGTCGAAAGTATAGTCGTAAGTATGTGCATCCGGTCCGGGGATGTAGTCCGCTGTACCGGCAACTCCCAAGGTATCGGTAAAAAACTGAGTAGAATCGAGAGTGTGGCTGAAACGCAGATATTCTATCCGATATGGAAGTGTTATTCCCCTTTCTTGCAGGCTTAGTGTCAGCAGGCTGTTGTAGGACTGAAAGTCGGGATCCATGATTATGTCAAGTCCCGAATGTAATCCCCTTTGAAAATAAGTAGCCAGTTCGAGCATGCTACTCTGATCTTTCAATAATAGGTCCAGCCCCCCTTTCGTTTGTAGCATGGCAGCTTTCACTTCCTGCGAAGTAGAGTCCTGGGGGATTACTTTTATTTCCCTCTGATCATTACGGACTACGATCAGGGTGTCCAGTTTTTTTTCGGTTCTAAGAATGGTGTCCTGTTGTACATCCATACCTTTGGGAACCTTCTCTTTATGAATTGTAGTACTGCTGCGAACCAGTGTTCCACCTTCATCATTGTACCCGGCAGAGACAGAGATCTCACCATGATCTTTGTCATCACGGCGCATGCATTCTATGCGTAGCATCATTTCATTATAATCACATGTGCGCATAGCCTCGGTAATGGAATGCTCCATGTCTGTTTTCATGGTATGGTACATGCTGACCAACCAATATGTCTGGTAGGCAAAAATAGCTATCAAAGAGGCTATTACGAGTATGGCAATATGTTTTATGGGGAGTTTCATGCAAACAAAGATAATAGTAAACTTTCTGGATTATCACATCTGATAAGACTAAATAACACAGAAAAGTGAAATTAACAGTCTGTTACACAGATACCTATAGACACTGAAAAAAAGTAGGTAACGAGTTAGTAACGATTTTAATCTAAAAATAAATTTATGCCTGTTGCTTTCGTTATTAAACGTAATAATTGGCTTATTATTAGGTTGTTAACTCTTTATCGTCTTTGTTTCGCTTCATTTTTCTCATTTGTATCAATAACAGTAGATAACCCGAATGAGTACTCGATAGTGTAGCTAATGTTTTGATAGAATGATATTTATGAAATTCGAATAAAAAACAGGTAACGAGTAAGTAACGATTTTATTTTTAGGAATCATTTCATGGTCTTGCTTTGTTTTTCAAAGAGCTCTCTATTTGCAAAGATATAACTTTTTTGTGTAATTAGAGTGTTATCAGTTAAAAAAATGATACATAAAGATATTTGTCTATAAATGAGAATATTACATAATATGTATTTTGAATAGATAACGAATCTTTTGTTTGAATATGCTTCACTGTACTGCTTTGTTTTGCAGATGTTTATAGAAGAATAATAGAGACCTTTTTATATCTCAATATTCTTGTAGAAGGAGTGAAAACGAGACCCCTATGTTGTTGTGGGTTGACCGGATTTGTCCGTATATGTAGAGAGTTTCATAAATGTAAATTTAATTATTAAAGATATGGTGTTGATAATCAATTATTTGCTTAGGTGCAAGGTGCAACCTATATATAGATATAGAGTTGCACCTTGCACCTAGTTCTTATCTTGTCCTAGAAAAACTTTACAGTCACTTGTCCTAGAAAAACTTTACAGATTATTCTTTTAGAAGTATTTACTTTATTCCTTTATCCTCAAAATCCTCCAAGAGGTCTTTACAGAACTTGGAAATTGGCTTTTTACCCAAATCTTCGGGGTTGTTAGTAAATCCAAGTATCATACGATTCCAATCATTTGTCGACATAACAGAACCTTCGCCAATCATTTTCTGAACAAACTCTTGATAAGCCTCTGAACCCATCATACGATGTCTGAAGTATATCTCAGCTGCATAGTCTGTATGTGTCTTATATAGCTCCTCTAGATGAAAAACTCTAGCATTATTCTCCATCTTAGGTTCATAGTAATTCACTTTCAGAGAAATAGCTTTTGCGCATGTGTCCATATTTGTAAAACCATCGCCAGTAATTTCTGTACTGAACTTCATTGCATTAGCATCCTCTAGCATAAATGGACTTATCAATCCCTCGTCTTCTGCATTCTTTGTATGTTTACCGGTAGGGCCATTACAAAAAGGACAACTCGGAATTAGGTTGTATTTTAGAATAGCAAGATAAGGATATTTGTCTTTATCGTAAAAATGATCTAACTGACCCTTTACTTGCTTTCCGTCATCGGCATTTACATTCTTGATGAAAACTCGATTGCAATAGGGGCAAACATCCGTACCGACAGCTTCAATCAGCTTATCCTTCGGAAATTTGGATTCCCCATTTTTCTCATATCCATTCTCAATAAACATGTGATGGATTGCATCATATAAACTGGAAGTTTGATCATCAGAGTCAGGGTAAGAACTTTTGATCCTATTTGATAAGTTTTTTATTTCATTCGGCCGATAGTTGATCCAGTCTTTAAGTTCATTCTTGACTTCTGTGAAAAAGGCAATTGTATTGTCTTCCATAGGTGATAGGGGAACAAGCACAGTTTCATTATCTCCCAAACGCTCCCAATGTCTAGGTTTGGCCGATTTGTTAAATATATTTTTTTGTGAAGCGGACAAACTATTATAAAACTTCCGTGCTTCTAAAACCTTAATGCTTTTACGATTGCCTATATATCCATTAGTGAGATAATGATCCAAATTTTCTAAAAATTTATCTATGAAAGCATTATACTCATCCAATTTAGAGTTGTCATATTCTATCGGTATCATCGTGTCTTCTTTATTTTTTCTTCAACAATCCGTAAACGTTCCTTCAGCATTTCATATTCCACTTTCAAAGGATCATCCTCCGTCAGTGCTTTTAACTGTTCCAGAAGTTTCATTCTGATAAAGTCGTCACCTATCATGTCAATATTGTTTCGCAGGCGTTTAATTGTCTTTTCACTAATGGGGTTAGCATTATATTTTTCCGACAACTCATTAATCTTATGAACCAAATTATCAAGTTTTTCGGTAGCTATGTCGCCAACAAATTGACTCATAAAAAATTGATTATTTAGTAAGTCATAGACATTAGAGCAGAACGTCTGTTTCAACACACCTTCGCACACCTTTCCTTTATCCATACACAAAATATTATCTTTAGGGATATCACTTAAAATGAAAGGTGAATGGGTTGTTATCAGTACATTTATATCAAAACTTTTATTTAACTCTACTCTTACTAACAGATCTCGCAGCTTTTTGACAAACCGCCTCTGATATTCTGGATGAAAACAAATTTCCACTTCATCAAGAATAAAATTCAGCTTGTTGTAACGCACTCTCGTGCCATTCTTCGGAATAGAATTCAAGTTCATTGCATGATAAAGCAAAGTACTTGTTAGATAGATAAACTGACGCTCGCCACTACTCAACTGATTCAAAGGGATTTTTGCATTCGTGTTTTTGTCCTTTAAACATGTCTCTGAATTGAAAATACCAGGTGGCAACCATTCCATACGCTTCTTAATGGACATACCTTTCGGAGTAATACCTAACAGTTTTGCATATTGTTCATAGGTTATTCCCTCTGCTAAATCCACATCCGTCAGATTTTTACCTTTTGTGATGAAGTTTAGTGCTTGTCTCAGTTTCAAACCTATATGAGACGGGTCGCATTTCACCATCTTGGCTAACTTTTGAAGTTGGGCTATCACTGCTTTTCTGTTCTCTATGGGAATAGAATGGAATGTGTAGTTGATATTCCCAAAGTTCTTTTTAAAATAGGTATAACTTGGATATTTCTCAGCGACACTCAGCACTTTGTACACCACGTACATTCTCACATAAAGCTGTAGGTGATTCATTGTAGGGGTCACGCTGCATCTTAACGCAGCTAAAATGATATGAGCAAATGAATCTTTTTCCAAAGCCAAATCCCGAAAATTTTCCAAGTCCGCATTTTCCTTATAAATCAAATGGTCCTTCTCTTCGATATTATAGCGGTTATGTTCCTCTACCTCTTCCTTACTTGGGTACAGTTTTACTCTATCATCTACAATTGATGTGAACTTTGCCTGCAGCCTACGAGGTTTCCAATGAAAATTCATGCCTTCAAAACTGTAACCATCAAGTAATGACTGTTCAGGATTTTCTTCAATCAACAGAGCAGCCAGTCTTGATGTGGTAAGATGTTCCTCATTACTCATATCAACACTTCCGTTCTCACGGTAAGGATTCAAGACGATTGGGCTCAAATAACCATCATTTTTGTGGAACAGACTATTTAGCCATGATTTCGAATAAATAATATTCTTTGGGTCATCCTTATCTATCGTATAAATTGCAGTTTCGTTAGAATAATCTTGTGCAATGAAGGACTGCATAGAATAGTTGGTTGCCACAGTATAGAAAAATGCCTTAGCTACTTCTTTCTGCTGGATGAAGTCTAAATTTGTATAATCTTTATACTCACGAAATATATCGTCAACCTCTGAGCTGCTTTGATTTTCCAACTTATAGATTGTGAATTTACATTTCAATTTTCCAAAATCAAAGCCAAGTATTCCATCCCGAACGCGAACTGCGCCAATCTTATCATTGACGAAATACGTTAAGTCTGCCTGAATCCCGATGATATAACTTAAAGGGGAGGAAGCTTCTCTTTCTACTTTGTTGAAAAGACAATAACTCAAGTTATTCACGACACGGAAAATCATATCCAGCAGGGAAGACTTTCCAGCACCATTTTGACCAACGATTGCTGAAATGCAGATATTTGGTGCAAAGAAGTCTTTGTCCAGTTTGTGCTTAATTGAATAATCTATTCCTACATGAAGGTTTTTCAAATATTTGCATCCTTCATAAAATCGGATGCTATTAAAGGTAAACATACGGCACTATTTTTAATATGAGTTATTTTGTTCATAATAATGTGTTTTTGAACTTTCACCATTAGGGTTCAATTAATATGTGGCTTGGATCACATCTTCTCAAAAATACATTTTCTTGGCATCTTAATCTATATGACCACAAATATAGAAAAAAAGTTTGTGTATATTCTAGGTGTAAGAGCAACTTTATATTGATAAATAAGGATTGAGCTTTGCACCTGCTATTCTGCTATGACAAAATTATAGGGTTGCAACTTACACATACCAGTTTCTCCACCAATTTAAAATTATCACAGAAATAATCATCTTACATATACATCCATATTCTATAAATGATTTATTCTGCTTTGGCTTTCTGTTTTATCAGTGATTTTGGTTAGATAATCAGTGATTTATATACCTTTATGATGGGTGCTATTTTGTAATTTTGTACCATGATAATAGAAACTAAAACTATAAAGGGCAATGAAGAGTAAAAGTATGATTACGGTAGTGATCATGATGTTATGTATCACTATAAATGCACAGGAACAGAGTAATAAAACATTGGTGGCTTATTTTTCGGCAACAGGAACGACGGAAAAAGCAGCGAAGTTGATTGTAGAAGTTACAGGTGGTACGCTCTACGAGATACAACCTGAAAAGGAATATGTCACTGCTGATTTGGATTGGCATGACAAGTCTCACGTAGCAGTGTGGAGATGTCAAATGCTAAATCACGCCCTGCACTAAAATCTAAACCGGAGAATCTTGCAGATTACGATATCATTTATATAGGTTTCCCTATTTGGTGGAATTCCGCTCCGAGAATCATCAATACTTTTATTGAAAGCGGTGATTTTGCAGGTAAAATGATTATTCCGTTTGCTACATCGGGTAGCAGTAGTATTTCTAATGCGGAAAAAGAGTTGCAGGAAACCTATCCTGATATGAAATGGCAGAAGGGTCAACTTCTGAATGGTGCGACGAAAGAAGATATTAAGAAATGGACTAAAAAATAAATTGTTATGAGAAAGAATTTTGGGGCAAAGCCCTTTACTTATCCGCAGCCGGTGTTTATTATCGCTGCTTATGATGAAAATGGAACTCCCAATGCTATGAATGCGGCTTGGGGTGGTATCAGCGAGATGCATGAAATTAGTATTTGTATTAGTGAGGGACATAAAACGACTGCCAATATACTGAAGCGTAAGGCTTTTACCGTGAGTATGGCAGAGGTCGGACAGGTGGTTGCCTGTGATTACGTGGGTATTGTTTCTGGCAATAAGGTTTCGGATAAATTTGCTCGTGCAGGTTTCCATGCTACTCGTTCGGAGTTTGTAGATGCACCGTTGATCGACGAATTATCCGTTGTGCTGGAATGTAAATTGAAGGATTATAATCCTGAAACCTGTATTTTACGTGGTGAAATAATAAATGTGAGTGTAGACGAACGTGTTCTTGACGAAAATGGTAAGGTGGATGTATCCAAAGTGTCTCCTATTATATTCGATCCGTTCAATAACGATTACCTAGAAGTGGGTAAAAAGGTAGGTAACGCCTTTTCGGATGGAAAGAGATTAAAATAAGGAGTAGCATTATATATGAAAGAAATAAGAATAGACTGTGCACACCAGAGTGAGGCGGAGCTTGCTTTGGCAAAAGAACAGGCACAATTGGTATTCCGCCTGAACCATACTATGCCGATGACGGATGAATATGATGAGCTGCTTCATCGTCTTTTTCCAAATATGGGGGAAGGCAGTCGTGTGAATACCCCGCTTACTGTCGTTCGTCCCCATGAGGTGAAGATTGGCCGTCATGTCGTTATAATGAATGGTTGCCTGATGATGTCTGCCGGTGGTATCACGATTGACGATGATGTTCAGATAGCCGCCAACGTACAACTGATATCAAATAATCATGATCTCGACAATCGCTCGATTATTACTTGTAAGCCAGTGCATATTTGCCGTAGGGCATGGATAGGAGCAGGGGCTACGATCCTTCCGGGAGTTACAATCGGTGAGAATAGTGTTGTAGGAGCGGGTAGTGTTGTGACCAGGGACGTAGAACCGAACACGATTGTGGCAGGTAATCCCGCCAGAGTAATTCGGAAGATTTAGATTTTTCAATTATTGGCTGTGGAATAATAGAATAAAAAAAACGGAAGGGATTGATTTCTCTTCCGTTCTTATTCTTATGAACCCTCGTTTGGGCTTCTTCCATTTGTTATTCTTCGTTTGTTACTTGTGTAGATTCAGACAATATTCCTCTTTATATATGTTTGTGTTCTGAGACAATGCACAAGGCATTTCAAACAGGTACTACATCCATGTATGTTAACGATTTCATCTCTTGAAACAGATCTACTCCAAACTTTACCTTTAAGGACCTTTCTCTCGCAGATATTGACACAAGTAATGCAATTTCCGCATTTTGGAGATAAGGGTTCATGTAATACCGTTTCCAATGGAGCATCAGTTAAAACCGTACCGAGACATTGCGCTGCGCCATATTCAGGGGTAATTAACAGGTTGTTTTTTCCAATCCACCCTAATCCGCCAAGTAGTGCAACGGTTTTATGGGGCAATATTGATTCTTTTGTTTCAAAATTGAATACGCCGTCAGCCACTAATCCTGTATCGGATTGCGATATGGCTTTATAGCCCTTCCCGGTGATGAATTTGGCTAATTCGTCTGCTATTTCTCCCGCCTTATATTCGGTTTGCGAATATTCATCATCGTCGAAATTGTAATTATCCGCTATCCGTGCTTGTACGTAGTCGGGAATATTAAATACCATTTTAGCATATTCTGCGATTAGCGGAAGTGCAAAAACGATGGTGTTCGGGAGTTGTCTGTTTTGCCTTTCGTCCAAATGTGATATGCCGACAAAGCGAACCAGTCCTGCTCCATGATTTTTTAATTCATTTTCTATTTCTTGGTTTAAGTATTTCATGTTTCTTTTTTTGTGATTAGGGATATAAATATCTGTTATAAGCTCCGCAGCCGGAGTTTTTTCGGGAGTGTTGATGTAAGTTTCAAAGGTGAACTGTTCCCGCAGAGTATAATCACTTGTCGGCAACCAGTCGAGGTAATTATAGCCGTACACCTTATTCAGTTCATGATAAAACCACGCCGATACCCAGTATCGCACCTCCTACTGCCAATTGAATCCACCAGGCCGAACAGCAGGTAGACGCCTAATTGCAGAATCTGTAATTCGGGTTATATTCTCCGTGATTTATCTACTAAGTATATTCTCTTAACCACATACCTTTGTAACATGAAAAACAACAATTTAAACAATAGATAATTATGAGCAAGAAAGTATTGATTTTATCATCCAGTCCGCGACGCGGGGGAAATTCTGATACACTTTGTGATGAGTTTATGCGTGGAGCCACAGAGGCAGGGAACGAAGTGAAAAAGGTTTTTCTACGGGACAAGACCATCCACTATTGTACGGGATGCGGCGTATGCAGCCAATATAAGAAGCCGTGCCCTCAGAAAGATGATGCGGCGGAAATTATTGAGAAAATGTTATCGGCCGATGTTATCGTTTTAGCGACACCCGTTTATTTTTATGCAATGAGTGCACAGTTGAAAACGTTACTCGACCGTTGTTGCGGCCCTTATACCGAAATGATTAATAAGGAGTTTTATTTTCTCGCTTCTGCTGCCGAGGGTAAAGAAGGACTTCCTTATTTGGAACATGTATTCGATAACCTCATGGGATTTATCGATTGTCTGGAAAATCCGGTAGTGAAAGGTAAAGTGCTTGCTACCGGTGTTTGGCATGTGGGTGAAATAAAAGGTAATCCGGCATTGGCAGAAGCATATGAAATGGGGAAACAGATTTCATAATATAGATTGGTATAGAATAAATTATTTCAAAATATAATCCTAAAACAGTATGGAAACAAAGACAGTAAAAGCTTACGGAACAGAATCGGCTGAAACACCGCTTCATCGTTTGGATATTCAGCGTCGTTCACTTCTACCGAACGATGTGGAAATTGATATTTTATATTGTGGAATTTGTCACTCAGACCTTCATTCTGTGCATAATGACTGGGGCGGAACTATTTATCCCATAGTTCCCGGACATGAGATTGTAGGACGTGTTACAGGAATTGGTTCGGATGTGACAAAATTTAAGGTTGGTGATTTAGCTGGTATTGGTTGCATTGTCGATAGTTGCGGACATTGCGAACACTGTCACAACGGTGAAGAGCAATATTGTGATGAAGGCTGGACTGTTGTTTTTAATTCGCCCGATAAATATCTTGGCGGACAGACCTATGGCGGTTTTTCGCAAGCTATTGTGGCCGATGCCAATTATGTACTGAAACTTCCTGAGACGATTGATCTTGCAGCATCAGCTCCCATTTTGTGTGCAGGAATTACCGTTTATTCGCCATTGAAGCATTGGGGGGCAGGTCCCGGAAAGAAAGTAGGTATTGTCGGTATCGGTGGGTTAGGCCACATGGCAATAAAGATTGCCAAGGCGATGGGAGCCCATGTTACTGTGTTTACAACATCTCCTTCAAAAATGAATACAGCCAGAGAATTGGGTGCAGACGAAGCTGTTCTGTCCACCGACCCCAGACAGATGGAATATCAGACTCGTTTTGATATGATCCTGGATACGGTTTCCGCACGGCATGACGTAAATATGTATCTGAATGCCTTGAAAGTGGACGGTAGTCTCGTTTTAGTTGGTCTTCCTAACCAACCGCTTGAAGTCGGTGCATTCAATATTGTAAATGGCCGCAAAAGTTTCTCCGGTTCCAATATTGGCGGTATTGCCGAAACACAAGAGGTGATTGATTTCTGTGCGGAACATCATATTACGGCTCAGATAGAGTTGATTGGTGTTGATCAGATAAACGAAGCCTTCCGACGTTTGGAGAAGAATGATGTCAAGTACCGTTTTGTGATTGACATGAAAGCGAAAAAAGTTTCTCCGAATACCGATAATGTGATGTAAGGTCCCATAGACTGATAACACGGACATGGTCCGTGTGTTTCATTTCCAACATATTGGTAGATATCAAAAAAAGCATTCTGTCCTTGTAAGGTATGGAATGCTTTTTTGCGTAATGCCGTTAGTTAGCTGTCTGTATCGCAGTGGCACTTTATGCCAAACTTAAAATTGGTGTAGGCATAAAGAAGCATAATCTGTAATTCGGGTTATGATGTCTGTAATATGTCTACAAGGAGTCTCTTTTCTTCCTTGTATATTTGCAATGTAGAAAGAAGATAATCAATTATTTAATTACTAAAATCAAGGAAGATATGAAACGAAATTTATTATTGGCAGCAACATCGTTTACGATGCTCAGTGCAAATCCTTCTTTTGCTCAAACCGATGCAGATAATTTCTATAGAAGCAATGTGGTAAATATGGAGAAGGTATCCTTTCCCAATCAGTACAAAATGAAAGTGGCAGGTAATCTCTTTTTGCCTAAAGAGATGAAAGCAGACGAGAAACGTCCGGCAATTATTGTAGGACATCCTATGGGAGCCGTCAAAGAGCAGAGTGCTAATCTCTATGCTACGAAAATGGCCGAACGCGGTTTTGTAACTTTATCCATCGACTTATCTTTCTGGGGAAGCAGCGAAGGAGAGCCTCGCAATGCAGTCCTTCCGGAGCTTTATGCGGAAGCCTTCAGTGCTGCAGTCGATTATCTGGGAACACGTTCATTTGTCGAACGTGAGCATATCGGTGTGATTGGGATTTGTGGTAGTGGAAGTTTTGCCATCAGTGCGGCAAAAATAGATCCTCGTCTGAAGGCCATTGCAACCATAAGTATGTACAACATGGGGACAGCCAGTCGTAATGGGCTGAAGCATGCCTTGACTTTGGAGCAACGGAAGCAAATCATGGTCGAAGCCGCCGAACAACGCTATGTAGAGTTCTTGGGTGGAGAAACCCGATATACTGGTGGAACTCCTCATGAAATAACAGAAAACTCCGATCCGATAGCACGTGAGTTCTATGAGTTCTACCGTACTTCACGGGGAGAATATACTCCTGAAGGAGCAACCCCATTGACCACTACACATCCCACGCTCAGCAGCAATGTCAAGTTTATGAATTTTTATCCGTTTGCTGATATTGAAACCATTTCACCACGTCCGATGCTTTTTGTTACCGGAGAGAATGCACATTCGCGTGAATTCAGTGAAGATGCCTACCGGCTTGCCGCCGAACCAAAAGAACTCTATATTGTGCCTGGTGCGGGTCATGTGGATCTTTACGACCGCGTGAATTTTATTCCATTCGACAAATTGGAGGATTTCTTTAAGACATATTTGAAATAATAAAAGTTCATCCGACAAATGCGTAGTTTTTTCTCATGCATTGCTGGAATCTGGTTTATCCGAAGAATGCGTTGTCTTGACGTTAACTCCAGGTGCGGACATCCGTAACCTTGAATGCCGGTTCCGTTTACCGGCCGGGGTAAATGCTTTTACATACCGAGGTAAATGGGTTTACATGCCCAGGTAAAAGCTTTTACATGCCAGGGTAAATGGATTTACATCGATAGTAAAATTCAGGTAAATATAATCTTTTGATTATCAATTCCATTTAAACGCTGATTCAACTGTGCATGTATCGGGTGAATCATAAAAAAGAAGGATATGGGAATGAAATATGATATAATCATTCTTTTGAGTTACTTTGATGGAGAGTATACCAGGGGAAGAAATAAAATCGATAACTAAACAATCAAATCATGGAAATAATTAAGAATAAGGACTATGAAGGCGAACGTCCTTTGTTTGCCACACACGACTTGCAATTGGAAAACGTAACGATTCATGCCGGTGAATCCGCATTAAAAGAGTGCAGTAATATCATAGCAGTGAACTGCCGTTTTGAAGGTAAATATCCTTTCTGGCACACGAATGGTTTCATTGTGAGAAGCAGCTTTTTTACGGAAGGAGCACGTGCCGCACTTTGGTATTCACAAAATCTCCAGATGATGGATACCGTGGTAGAAGCTCCGAAAATGTTTCGTGAAATGGATGGTATCAAATTGGAAAACGTACAACTTCCCAATGCGTTGGAAACGTTCTGGCATTGTCGTAATGTAGAATTAAAAAAGGTACAGATAGATAAGGCCGATTACCTGTTCATGCATAGTGAAAATATCCGTATTGATAATTATAGCCAGAACGGGAATTATTCTTTTCAGTATTGCAAGAACGTAGAAATTCATAATGCTGTCATTAATTCGAAAGATGCCTTTTGGAATACGGAGAATGTAACCGTGTATGACTCTGAATTGAACGGAGAGTATTTGGGGTGGCACTCTCACAATCTACGTCTGGTAAATTGCAGAATCTCGGGAACGCAGCCGCTTTGTTATGCTCACGACCTTGTTATGGAGAACTGTATGATGGCTGATGATGCTGACCTTTGTTTTGAATACAGCAGTTTGCAGGCAACTATTAACACTCCGGTACATAGTGTGAAGAATCCGCGTACCGGCAGTATAACGGCAGAAAGCTACGGGGAAATCATCATGGATGGAAGTATTAAAGCTCCGGCTGACTGCGCACTGCAACTATGGGACAACTTAACTTGCTTTAGCGCATGAAGTACGATTTTGATGAAATAATTTCCCGTCGTAATAGCAATTCCTATAAATGGGATGCGGTGATGGAAGAGGGTGTTCTGCCTATGTGGGTAGCCGATATGGATTTCCGTACGGCTCCTGCTGTGGTTGAAGTGTTACGTAAGCGGATGGATCATGGCATTTTTGGCTATACCAAAGTCCCTCCGATTTATTATGATGCCATTATAAACTGGTTCACACGCCGGCATGGTTGGCAGATAGATAGAGATTGGATTATATACACTTCGGGAGTCGTTCCGGCTTTATCTGCCATAATCAAAGCCCTGACAGTTCCGGGTGACCGTGTGCTGGTACAAACCCCGGTTTACAATTGTTTCTTTTCTTCTATTCGTAATAATGGTTGCGAAATAGTAGCTAATCCCCTTGTATACACGAATGGAACATACCGGATTGATTTTGACGATTTGGCAAGGAAGGCTACCGATCCGAAAGTAAAACTATTGTTACTTTGCAATCCACACAATCCTGTAGGAAGGGTTTGGACCCGGGCAGAACTGATGTGTATCGGTGAAATTTGCCTTCGTAATGATGTACTGGTTGTAGCGGACGAGATACATTGTGAGTTGGTTTACTCGGGGCATACTTATATACCTTTTGCGTCTATTTCGGATGATTTCCGAAATCGTTCGGTTACTTGTACTTCGCCAAGCAAAGCATTCAACCTTGCCGGATTGCAGATTGCCAATATCTTTGCGGCTGATGAATCTGTACGT
The DNA here is from genome assembly GCF_019633765.1 of Bacteroides sp. 11BF. NCBI lineage: Bacteria > Pseudomonadati > Bacteroidota > Bacteroidia > Bacteroidales > Bacteroidaceae > Bacteroides > Bacteroides sp. 11BF. The sequence goes on along the minus strand of NZ_JAFKPJ010000003.1, from coordinate 281,460 downwards.
GTGAAAATAGATAAAGCAATCAATTTGAATGAAGTTTGTGACGTGAATCCGTTTGGTGTGGAAGCCTTAGTGGCCGCCTACAATGACGGGGAAGAGTGGCTGGAGGAACTGAAATGTTATCTGTCGGATAATTACCTGTACATGAGGACTTTTTTCAATAAGTATCTTCCACAATTTCCTGTTGTGAAATTGGAAGGTACATATCTGGTATGGGTAGATTGTTCGGTGCTGAATCGTAGTTCAAAGGAAATTGCAGAGATATTATTGAAGGCAGAAAAGCTTTGGATAAACGAAGGAAGTATGTATGGAGAAGCCGGTGAGGGCTTTATCCGTATCAATATAGCCTGTCCCCGACAGATATTGATTGACGGCCTAAATCGATTGAAGAGAGGTCTTAAAGAAATAAGTCTTTGCTATTGTCGGGATAGGCAGATACTGCTCCATGATACAATTGAGTAAATATAAGAATAGTATTCCCGATAACAGTAGATAACTCTAAATAAGCCAGTGATAACTCATTGTTTTGTCTTTTCTTCGGTACTTTGCAGCTGTAACCCAAACAAAAAACGAAAAGATGAAACGGATTTACGTAACTTTAGTGTTTGTTGCTGCTGTCTGTTGGCAGGTGGCAGCGCAAAATGAAGACTGGATACTTTCTGCAGATAGCCTGATTACGGTGGATGGACGTTTAGACAGTTTATACAGATCCTTGCCGGAAGTGATGGTGGTAGGTGAACGTCCGATAGTGAAAGCTATGCAAGGCAAACTTATATATGACCTGCCACGGCTCCTCCGGAATTTAGCGGTAGATAATGCTTATGATGCAGTGAAGGAGCTTCCCGGTGTCACGGAAATGAACGATAACCTTACTTTAGGTGGAAAGAGCGTTACTGTTGTATTGGATGGCAAAGTGACTACAATGACTCCCGAACAACTGAACACTCTATTAAAAAGTATTCCTGCCAGTCGTATAGAGAAAGCAGAAGTGATGTATTCGGCTCCAGCGCGTTATCAGGTGCGTGGAGCCATGATAAACATTTGTCTGAAGCAAGGTGATTCCGGAGCAGCCTCCCTGCAAGGAGAAATTTTCAGTGACTACCGGCAAAAGCATTATGAAAACCTGACTGAGCGTGCGAGCCTTCTATATTCCGGACATAAATTTTCTGTAGACTTTCTTTACTCTTACAGTCATGGACGGAACTATTTCTTGACGGATAAGAAGGCTTTGCACACCTTGTCGGATGGTACGATACATCCCATGAACACCAACGAATCTCAAAAAAGTCGTTTTAACAGACACAATTTACGCTTGGGAGGTGATTATCTTTTTGCCGACGATCATCAGCTCAGTTTGACATACAATGCCCAGTTTATGAATGGCTTTAATTTAAGTACAGTGAATGGTACACAAACCTCAAATGCCCGTACCCGGATGGTCGATCAACTACATAACGGGCGGATCGATTATCACACCCCATTCGGAATGAAAGCAGGAGTGGAATATACTTATTATCATTCGCCTTCTTCACAATTGCTACATAGCCGGTTAGAAGGCGATGAATTGAATTTTCGTAGTAGCGATTCTCAGCGTATCAATCGTTGGAAGCTTTTCCTTTCTCAAGAACATGAACTGCCTAATGGATGGGGAGTAAACTATGGAGCTGTCTATACTACAAGTTTAGACAACAGCTATCAATATTATTATAATTCTGAGAATGACAACATGATGTTGGAAAGCAACAACATGAAATCTCGTCGGCGGGAACAAACACTGAATTTCTATGCCGGATTTAACAAGAGTTTTGGCGATAACTTGTCTTTGGATGCCTCGTTGGCTGCCGAACAATTCCATACGACTGTATGGAATGAATGGAATCTATATCCGGCTTTTAATCTCAATTACACTCCGGCACCGGGAAACGTATGGCAATTGTCACTCAGCAGCGATAAAAGTTATCCCGACTATTGGGCAACTCAAAATGCCGTGTCCTATATGGGCGGAGAATATTCGGAAATTCATGGAAATCCTTATCTGAAACCGGAAATTAATTATCAGCTACAATTGACTTATATTCTGAAGAGTAAATATATATTCAATGTCTGGTATAGCCATACTAAAGATAATGCAACACAAACTCTTTATCAGTCCCCCGACCGATTGGTCGAGATCTATAAATACTTCAATTTTGATTTTGAGCAACAAGCAGGTATACAAGCTGTTGTTCCATTTACGATAGGTCGCTGGCTAAGTTCACGTTTTACGTTGACCGGCGTTTACGATCGCCAGAAAGACAGTGACTTCTGGAATATTCCTTTTGACAGGAAAGTATATTATGCCATGTTGAATATGAATCATACCCTGACCCTTTCTTCCCGTCCGGATCTCAGGTTGATTGTGAATGGGATGATGCGCAGTAAGGCAATACAGGGCATTTATGATTTACCGGTATCCGGCAATGTAGATGTGGCACTCAGATATACCTTTGCTGGTGGGAAAGCGTTGTTAACCTTTCGGTGCAATGACTTGTTTGAAACGGCTCAAATCTCTCCGCGTATTCGTTATGCCACGCAGAACGTAACAAACCATTATTCCGCTTTTCGTGAATTGGGTATCTCGTTTACCTATAAATTCGGAGGATATAAAGAGAAAAAACGTGAAGGTGTGGATACTTCACGTTTCAAGTAGATTTACTCTTAAAAATTAAGGAGGGGCTATTGGACAGGTATGGTTACTGTTATTTTAGTACCTTCCTTGTATGTCGGATCGATATTTATCTCTCCGGATAACCTGCGGATAATTAGTTGACACAGATATAGTCCTAATCCATTTCCCGGAGTAAACGTGTTGAGTTTCGAGAAACGTTCGAATACCTCTTTGTGCTTGTCAACCGGAATACCGCATCCGGTATCTGTCACACTGATATGAATCCGTTGGTGTGCTTCATCCATGCGGTAACGGAGGGTGATATTTCCTTTTTCGGTAAATTTATTAGCATTATTCAACAAGTGTTCTATGACCAATGATAAATATTTCTCATGGGTAGACAAAATGACAGGATATTCCGGTAAGTCCATATGATATTCTATATCAGGCTTATGATACTGGCTTAGTTGCTTCATTTCTTGTATGCAGATATGATGTAAATCGACTTGTTTACAAGGCAGTTTTTCCTGTGATACATCCAGACTGGATACCTCGAGCATATTATTGATCAGTGAAGTCAGTAAGACCGTGTTCTTCTGCACCTCGTGTGAGAAGCTTTCGCGGTTTTCTTTATCTACTTCATCATTGAATATCAAATCAGAGAAACCGACAATGGCGTTAAGTGGTGTTCGTATCTCGTGACAAACAGAATTAATGAAAGCTGTTTTCATCTTTTCACTTTCTTCGGCCTTTTGCTTGAGATTCCGGAGGTGAATCTTCATCTTTTTTTCTTTTTTCAGATTGTGATATAAATAAAGACAGATAACGATTACAATGGTCAGGATGATGAACAGGCATATCACTAAAATGCGTTTATTTTTGATTTCAAGCTGTGACTTTTCATTATTCAATTTGTTCACCTCATATTTTATTTGGAGTTCACTAAGTTGCTTTTGCATATTTTCAGTGTTTAGCGAATCTTTATACTGAGCAGATATTCTAAGATATGCCAGCGCCTCCTTAAAATTGCCCATGGCCTCATATGTTTGTGATTGAATGTCGTAGAGTCCTGGCAGATTATTTGGAATTATCGTTTGAGCTATTTGAATCAGACTGTCGTTGGCAATTAATGCTTTCTCGTAATTGGGGTGAGGCTTTAAGTTCAAGTAATAGTTGTCCATTGATAGGAAATAATTGTACCGGTCGTACGGATTTGTCAGCTCCTTGTTCAGTTTTACTATTTGCTGCCAGTAATAATCCATCTTTTCGGGAGCTACCATGATAGCATTTGTCAACAGTGACGCATAGATTTGTAACTCACGTGCAGCCAGATTGTAAAAGGGGCGTTTTGCTTTGTAATGATCTTTATAATACAGTTGCTGATTTTCCAAATCTTCTTCCAAAAGACGGATCGCTGAGTCACATTCGTTCAAAAAACTATAGATATTGGATAATTTCCAAACAATCATTGATACAAATTTAATGCGTTTCTCAGGAGGTAATTGCTTGGATAAGTTCATTGCTGTTTCCAAATAGGGGAGTGCTTCTTTCATCATTTCATTGGAATGAAGGCTACTTCCGGTGATATAAGCTTGTACGATTTTGCTGTATAGAGATGGTGCGTCCGATTTCTTTTCTTCCGTAAACTGCAATTCCTTCGCAATGGCCTCTTCTGTCTCGTTATGGCTGCATAGCACATCGAAAAAACGCATGTGAAGATAAGCTGATAAAGGAATTATTTCTTTGACATTATGAGTTGCTTTTATCAGATTCATATAATGATACGCTGAATCCATGCGGTATTCTTTAGCCTCTCCGCATGCAAGATCATTCAATGCATCAAGCATCATGGGTGTGTCACCCGCCTTTTTAGCTTCTCTATACATGCCAAGCAAATATGTTTTTTCGTCCGGTGTTTCAAAACAGATATCTGCCAGGTTTCTGTAGATACTGATTCGTTGAGCGGATACTGTCGTATGTTTTAGTTGTAGTAAGAGGCTGTCTTTTGCATGGTGATCTATAGCTGATACTATTCCGGTACAGATACATAGAGCCACAAAGATTATATGTCGTATCATATTGCTTGTTTGTTTGTAAGTAGCAAATATACGTCTTTTTTCCCTGAAAAATCCAGCAATGATGTGGCATCTTTTTATCTCCACTAAAAAAAGGTAATAAAGACAACTTTGATATGGAGTTAATTGTTAATTTTGCGACTTCATTTACTAACTTAATAACTCCCAATATGAAATCAGACATAGAAATAGCACGTAGTGTTGAATTGAAGAAAATAAAACAAGTGGCTGAAAGCATCGGCATACCTCGCGATGAAGTAGAAAATTATGGCCGGTATATCGCAAAAATCCCTGAATATCTGATTGATGAAGAAAAGGTGAAACAGAGCAATCTGATTTTGGTCACTGCCATTACCGCAACGAAAGCAGGGATTGGTAAAACGACTGTATCCATAGGTCTTGCATTAGGATTAAACAAGATAGGTAAAAAGGCAATTGTTGCTTTGCGTGAACCTTCCCTGGGACCGTGTTTCGGTATGAAAGGAGGGGCAGCAGGAGGAGGTTATGCCCAGGTACTTCCGATGGAAAAGATTAATTTGCATTTTACCGGTGATTTTCATGCCATCACTTCGGCTCACAATATGATCTCTGCATTACTGGACAATTATTTATACCAGAATCAATCTAAAGGTTTTGGTCTGAAAGAGATTCTCTGGCGTCGCGTACTCGATGTCAACGATCGTTCATTGCGCAATATCGTAGTTGGTCTTGGTCCGAAAACAAATGGTATTACACAAGAATCCGGATTTGACATTACACCGGCTTCGGAAATTATGGCTATTCTTTGTCTTTCAAAGGATGTAGATGATCTCCGCCGTCGTATCGAAAATATTCTTTTAGGCTACACCTATGATAACAAACCGTTTACTGTAAAAGATCTGGGCGTGGCAGGGGCTATTACTGTCTTGCTGAAAGATGCTATACATCCGAATCTGGTACAGACTACCGAAGGCACCGCTGCATTTGTACATGGTGGCCCATTTGCTAATATTGCCCATGGCTGTAACTCTATTTTGGCAACAAAAATGGCGATGACTTTTGGAGATTATGTTATCACAGAAGCCGGCTTCGGTGCCGATCTGGGAGCAGAGAAATTTTATAATATTAAATGTCGTAAGAGCGGGCTTCAACCACGTCTGACAGTGATTGTTGCCACAGCACAAGGGCTCAAAATGCACGGAGGAGTAAGCCTGGACCGAATTAAAGAACCGAATCTTGAAGGATTGAGAGAAGGTTTGCGCAATTTGGACAAGCATGTTCGTAATCTTCATTCGTTCGGTCAAACGGTTATCGTTGCTTTCAATAAATTTGCGAGTGATACGGATGAAGAAATGGAGTTGCTTCGTGAGCACTGTGAGCAGTTAGGAGTAGGCTATGCTATCAATAATGCCTTTACGGAAGGAGGTGAGGGTGCTGTCGAACTGGCGAATCTTGTGGTTGAAACAATTGAGAATAAACCGTCTGAACCGTTACAGTTTACATATAATGATGGAGACAGCGTACAGCAGAAAATCGAGAAAATCGCAATCAATCTATATGGTGCAAGTGTCGTGACTTATAGTACACTGACCCGTAACAAGATTAAATTGATTGAAGAAATGGGTATTGGTCATTATCCTGTATGTATTGCTAAAACCCAATATTCTTTCTCTGCGGATCCGAAAGTATATGGTGCGGTAGATAATTTCGAACTTCATATTAAAGATATCGTTATAAATAACGGTGCCGAGATGATCGTAGCGATTGCGGGCGAAATAATGCGTATGCCGGGTTTACCTAAAGAACCACAAGCTCTGCATATTGACATCGTGGATGGTAATATTGAAGGATTGAGTTAGAGATAGTCCGATATAAAGCAATAAATAAATCCCCGCTATTCTTTTTGAAAGAATGGCGGGGATGACGGATATATAGAGTCCAGTGTGCTACTTCTTGATTCTTTCTAACACACTGTACGATTGTAGCTCCTTCTTATTATTGTATTGTTCAGAGCGGACAATTCCAATATTGGGTGCATACCATTCATATCCATAACCTTTTATTGTTTCCTGAGGAGTCCAGATATTCATTTCGTACTTTACTTTGGTACAATAGAATGCTCCTGCTGGAGTGTTTACCGTTTCGGTAGCAACAAATTCCCGGTCGAAGATAGAAATTTCGGCGCGGTTATTTTTATTGCCTTTTTGATAAAGACGCAGAGTGCCGTCATCAAACTCGTCATCGTCTCCCGGATTCATTGGATCGGAAAATGCATTCGGGTAATTCATTAAATCTCCCATCATATATACATCGGCATTCATCATATTAAGTGCAGTGGGGAATGTGGCCACATCTCCCATACTCATAGAGAAGTTACCGTCATTGCAGCGAGCTACCATTTGCCCGGAATTGAGTGTTTTTCCGGAAGCATCAGTAAATGTATAGTTGGCTACTACTTCCATTCCTGAAGGGTAATCGTAGGCTTGGTCTACTCTGTAGACAAGGATGTTGGTGAGTTTACCATCAGCGGTGTAACAATTACGAGTGATTTGCTCACCTTCTTGATTAGGAAAGAAGAAGGCGCAATCCTGATTTTGAGCCATAGCTCCTGCAGCAACAAATAATGTAGTTGCAACCATTAAATTTCTTATTTTCATATCAGTTTAGGTATTAAGTGAATATCTTCTTTTTTTAACTACTTAACAACGGTTCTTGGGAAGGAAAGGTTTTAGGGTGGGGTGTTAATGCCATGTTAAAAGAGCGAAAAAAAATGCCCGCAACTTTCTTCACAGAGAATTGCGAGCCCACGTATGTTATTGTTTAATACTAAAATGTGCTATTTAATAAGCGAAGATCGGATATTTTTCCATTGTCTTATTGACACGTGCACGTACTTGTGCTATCACTTCTTCGTTCTCTACGTTCGATAGAACGGTTTCGATCATTTCTGCAATCTCCAGCATCAGATCTTCTTTTGCACCACGAGTCGTGATAGCGGGAGTACCCAAACGGATACCTGAAGTCTGGAACGCAGAACGACTATCGAACGGAACCATGTTTTTATTGACTGTTATATCAGCAGATACAAGTGCTTTTTCGGCAACTTTACCTGTCAAGTCAGGATATTTACTGCGTAGATCCACCAGCATCGAATGATTATCCGTACCGCCGGAAACGATGGTAAAGCCACGGTCAATTAAGGCTTGTGCCAATACGGCAGCATTCTTTTGTACTTGCTTCTGATATTCCTTATATTCCGGTTGCAAGCACTCACCGAAAGCTACGGCTTTAGCTGCAATTACATGTTCCAGCGGACCACCCTGTATTCCGGGGAATACAGCTGAGTCGAGCAACTGAGACATCATTTTAATTTCTCCTTTTGGAGTTTTCTTTCCCCATGGATTGGGGAAATCTTTACCCATCATGATTACACCGCCACGAGGTCCCCGCAAAGTCTTGTGGGTAGTTGAAGTTACGATATGAGCATATTTCACCGGGTTGTCCAACAGTCCTGCTGCAATTAATCCGGCAGGATGTGCCATATCAATCATAAGGATCGCACCCACCTTATCGGCAATTTCGCGCATACGTTTGTAATCCCATTCACGAGAGTAGGCTGAACCTCCTCCAATTATCATTTTGGGTTTCTCACGTAATGCCACTTCTTCCATCTGGTCGTAATCCACGCGACCGGTTTCCTGTTTTAAATTATATTCGCAGGGAGTGTAAATGATTCCCGAAGTATTTACTAATGAACCATGTGAAAGGTGACCTCCGTGTGCCAGATTCAGTCCCATGAACTTGTCGCCCGGGTTCAACACAGCAAGAAATACAGCAGCATTAGCCTGTGCTCCTGAGTGAGGTTGTACATTGGCCCATTCTGCACCGAAAATCTCTTTCAAGCGGTCGATGGCAATTTGTTCACTCTGGTCTACCACCTCACAGCCGCCATAATAGCGTTTACCCGGATATCCTTCCGCATATTTGTTGGTAAGACAAGATCCCATTGCCTCCATCACCTGATCACTCACGAAATTCTCTGATGCGATCAGCTCAATGCCTTTCAACTGACGTTGATGTTCTTTTTCGATAATCTCGAAAATTAAATCGTCTCTTTTCATTATTTGTTATAATAAGATTAAAGTATATCTTGAAACCTTTATTATTATAATCGCACAAATTTAGGTAATATTTAAAGAGTGTGCAACCTTTTAGCTAAAAAAGTTATTTAAAATATAACTCCGAGTGAAAAACTAAGTACATTATCACGGCGTCGAAAAGTGATATTACTTACTTCGGGCTTACCTTCGACGTCTATATTATCGTAAGTAACAGACTTCGACAAGTTGCGAAGTCCTTGTTCATAACGAAAATCGAAAAAGATACGTGAAATGCTGACGCTTACTCCGATCACTGCGCTGGCATTGAAGGGATGTAACCTCTCATGGATACCTTGCTGGTCGAAGTTCTCAAAGGTGATTTTATTTTTTTGATTCCACAGATATCTTAGTTTCGGTCCGGCAAAAAGAGACATGCTGTAAGGGCCTTGTCTTACTACGTGATAGCCGTAAAGCAACGGAAAATCAATACTGTGAATAGTTGAATTAACCGATGCATAGTCAGGTTCGATATCGGGATGTTGTGAACCCAGTTTGTCGAAAGTGATTTCGCATCTGCTGATGTTATACGATATCTCGGGCTGTATAAAATGTCTCTTCATGTTGAAACGCATGAAGAGAGCACCGAAATAACCTATTTTATAATTATTCTGAATCTCGTCAATGGTTACATCCTTGATTTTCAGATTGGAAACCAAAAACATGGAAGAGTTAAAACCACCCCTGATTCCTACATTTATTTTGCGGTCATCCGGGCGTTTTTCCTTTTTATGATCACCTTCACCATAAGCGGCAAAAGTAATCCACATATATATAAAAAGGAGAATCACTCGTTTCATAGCTTCACTTTGTTTTCTTTTCTACTGACCAACCGAATTTACCGATCTTTTCTCCCAGATTATAATATCCCCCATGTACATATACAAGCGGATTAGCTTCTGCCAGTTCCAGTTTTCCGGTTTCCCGGTTTAAGTGACGGTCATCCGCCCGAATGTTTACCACATCGGCAATAAACATATCATGTGATCCTAAAGATACAATTTCTTTTACCCGGCATTCGATACAAAGGGGAGATTCCTCAATGAGAGGCGCACTCACCACCGTGCATTTACCCGGTGTCAGTTTCATTTCTTCAAATTTGTGATAATCCTTACCCGACCGTACCCCACACCAATCTGTTGCAAAAGCCATATCCCGGGTTGTCAGGTTGATCACAAACTCCATATTCTTTTTTATAATAGGATAGGAGTAGCGTTCGGGACGGACAGAAATATAACACATCGGTGGATTGGTACAAATGGTTCCGGTCCAAGCTACCGTAAGTATATTGTATTCACTTTCATTGTTTCCGCAACTCACCAGTACGGCAGGCAACGGATAAATCAGGGTTCCGGGTTTCCAGTCTTGCTTCATCTTTTTTATTAATAGCGTGCTATATGCGCTACAAGTGCTATTACGTCATAGCACAGTATTTTAAAACTCGTAGCGCTGTGACACGTAACTAAATGATTGTGATATCTTCTCTTTTCTGTTCTTTTTCGCAATAATGGCATTTTATAACGCAACTATCCTTGTCAATCACATGGAATAACGTGGCCATCGGTTCATTGTTCGTAATACATTTCGGGTTGGCACATTTCACTATACCTTTTAACTCGTCCGGCATACGTACCTCTTTCTTTTCTACCACTTCGTAGTCACGGATAATGTTTAGTTTTACATGAGGTGCTACTACGGAAATACGGTTGATTTCTTCGTCACAGAAGAACTTGTCAGCAATCTTGATGATCCCTTTCTTACCCAGTTTCTTGCTGTCCAGATTGAATCCGATAGTAATATTGGTCGTCATGTGTTCCAACCCAAGCAGTGAAACTACAGTAAAGAGTTTCTCCGAAGGGATATGGTCAATAACAGTGCCGTTTTTCAGTGCGGCCACCTGTAGTTCTTGTTTATTCTCGCTCATGATTTTATAAAATATCTTGTAAAGTGATTCCTAATACATCGCAAAGTATAGCTTGACGGGCATAGAGACCGTTCTGTGCCTGCTGAAAGTAGTATGCTTTCGGACTATCGTCTACGTCATAAGCTATTTCGTTAACACGTGGCAATGGATGCAGGATACGGAGGTTAGAACGAGTGTTTTCGAGCATTTTCGCTTTCAGGATATATACATTCTTCACCCGTTCATATTCCATTAGGTCAGTGAAACGCTCACGTTGTACACGGGTCATGTAAAGAATATCCGCATCCTTAATTACCTCTTCGTTGAAGTCTGTGTGCTCCACATATTTTATGTTATGTTCTTTGCAATAAATCTTATATTCTTCCGGCATCTTCAGCTCTTCGGGAGCAATGAAGTGGAAAGTCGGATTAAAATGCCGCATTGCCATCAGTAAAGAGTGTACTGTACGTCCGTATTTCAGGTCACCTACCAGATAGATGTTCAGATTCTCCAGTGTACCTTGTGTTTTATAAATGGAGTAGAGATCGAGCATTGTTTGTGAAGGGTGCTGATTGGCTCCGTCTCCGGCGTTTACGATAGGCACTGGGGCCACTTCACTGGCATAGCGTGCTGCTCCTTCCAGAAAATGCCGCATTACAATCACGTCAGCGTAGTTACTAACCATCATAATTGTATCTTTCAGAGTTTCCCCTTTGGATGAGCTGGTGGCTTTAGGATCCGAGAATCCGATAACCCGTGCGCCCAGGCGATTGGCAGCAGTTTCGAAACTTAGCCGGGTGCGGGTAGAAGGTTCAAAAAATAGGGTAGCCACTACTTTACCTTCCAATAACCGGCGGTTGGGATTCTTCTCAAATTGTTTCGCCATTTCGAGCATATAGAGGATTTTTTCTTTCGAATGCTCCGCTATGGTTACTAAACTTCTGTTTTCCATATCGTTATATGTTTATTGATATATCCTTTATTTCGGTTTGTAAAGATACGAAGAAAAATGCAGGTTCTGCAAGATTTTCATCGTCTTTTTATGAGTAATTCTACTACTATGACTATTTATATTTTGCATAATTATTTGGAAAATATGCGCAATAGTATTACCTTTGCACTGTAATTAATGAATGATATGAACCGATTATTTACTACATATAGCATACACAATGCCGTGCGAGAAAATAAGATTCTGTACGGACACTGCATTGTGCATGTACATTGGTTTAGCGGATTTATCTGAATTACTCCCTGTTTTGTAGTTTGATTTATATCTTTTCGTTCCCCTTATTAAATATAAGGTGAAAGGGAGAATCTGTCCGGCAGCTCATACATAAAAGTTGCCAGGGATTGCATTGTGTAACTTTTTAAAATATACGAGTATGTTTTCCATTATATCTATCATGTTTTTAGGTATTGGCATTGGTTATTTGCTGCGTAACCTGAAATTTCTGGAGAAAGTAGAAAAGAGTACTTCGCTTACGATATTCCTGCTACTTTTCGTGCTGGGCCTTTCGATAGGCTCCAATAGTTTAATCGTAAATAATCTGGGTAAATTCGGATGGCAAGCCATTGTGTTGGCCACTTCAAGTATCTTGGGCAGCATGTTGGCTTCTTTTCTCGTATTACGCCTGTTTTTCAAGAAAGGAGGAAAATCATGAAAGGCAGTCTGATTGTTGTCGCATTTTTCTGTATAGGCTGTCTGGTCGGAATCTTCAATGATTTCCAGTTTGACATGCACAATCTTTCTATGTATATACTTTATGCGTTGATGTTGCAGGTTGGCATCAGTATCGGAAGCAATAAGAATCTGAAATTTCTGATCAAAAGTCTACGCCCCAATATGCTTTTAGTGCCGATAGCTACCATTGTCGGAACCCTTCTTTTTTCAGCTTTTGCCAGTTTATTGTTGAGTCAGTGGAGTGTATTCGATTGTATGGCAGTGGGAAGTGGATTTGCATATTATTCCCTTTCATCCATCTTGATTACTCAGTTTAAGGAAGCTTCTGTAGGATTACAGTTGGCAACGGAACTTGGTACAATTGCTTTGCTGGCCAATATTTTCCGCGAAATGATGGCATTGCTGGGCGCACCACTGATCAGGAAATATTTTGGGAAACTGGCCCCTATTTCTGCTGCCGGTGTAAATTCAATGGATGTATTGTTGCCGTCCATTACTCACTATTCGGGGAAGGATATGATACCTGTTGCCATCTTTCACGGAATCCTCATTGATATGAGTGTACCTTTCTTTGTTTCATTCTTCTGCAGTTTATAGTTATATTTCTTCATTAACTATCTCCCAGCCATTAATCTTGATAATGACCGGGATGTAGTTATCGAAGGATATTTCAATGGTGAAATCATGGTTATGCTCAAAATCAATATTGGGATTTCCGCCTATAAGTTTACCAATAAGATTCTCATCATAGCGGATTGTACCTGTTTTGTCGGCAATTCGCAGCCGGGGTTCTCTATCTTTTTCTAGTCTCATTACATTGAAGTCGGCAATCAACGGATCTGATTGTCCCGATGATGTTTCATAAATGGGAATATAGCTTATCTGGTCATCATCGGAGAATTGTGAATCATATCCATACTTACCGTTATTATCCTCTATATAAATGTTATCACTTCTGTCTTGATTCAAATTATGAGCAATGACCCGGATATGATTCGTCATTTGTTTCAAGTTTATCAATACAATTGTTTTTTCTTTACTGTTAAGCCCGACTATATCGTGCATACCGTGATAGAGCAGTTTGGGCTGATTGATTACCCGGTTGTCCTCCTGACGTTTTACAGATAGAAAGAAATCATCGATATAAGTTTTCCCCGGCACACATTCAGAAGTCTGATAAGTACTTTTATCATAGCCACCCCATGCTACAAATTGGTAACTGCCCTGTTTGTAAGGCAGCTCCATGACATAATCGTCATTGATTGAGGTCATAGAATCGTTTACCTGAGAGATAAAAACTCCTTTTTCATCGAATATGAAAACAGCCAACCGATCGATACCTTGCGCAGTGCTCTGCCTTGAGTCTGCATTTGTATCATAGCTGAATTTGAGAGCCAGCCCTCCATCATCCCGGGGACATCCGGACATATCTTCCCGGATGCAATTCGTGAGTACGAAAGGCAATATAATGAATATGAATACTCTGAATCCGGCTTCTATCTTGCAGGTAAACATTCTGTGGAGCATTAATTAGCTGGTTATAAATCGTGATCTTCTTCAATCACCTCCCAAGGGATAATCTGGATGTCGACCCCAATCCATGAATTAGGCTTGATTGGTTTTCCGCTGTCAAAGTTATCCGAAGGATTTCCCGGTGCTTGTATAGAATTGATGTTGATCTTGAAATATTGGTTTCTGTAGATATTATAAGGAGCCTGTGGTGTGACTGCATCACCGTTAACAAAAATATGATAGTAACACAATCCGTTGCTATACGTATTCTCCGATAATAGGTAGATCCCATTGATAGATGGCATTCCCGGAGTATTTGCGGCACATAGCTCCGCAAACTTTTCTGCCGTAGGTCCATCTATAAAGTAATTGGCAACACCATCGGCAGTCCGCACGACAAAGAATGTTTTATCCGCCGGTTTCGGATTGACGATGATTTCAAAATCAGCCGCAACTGTAGGGGGATTTATTTTGGTAGATATGATGTTAGTGGGTGTAAATACCCCGCTGACACTGATAAAAGTTGCTGCATCCACATTGGATGTACCCGAAATATACTGGAATGCATTTTCCGTAGCATAAGAAAAAGAGGTAGGCACATCAGCCGAAGCATAAACGTTGATGGCATCTGTTCCCCTCGTAAAATCTGCTGCGGTATAATTAGCCCAGTTATAGTCTTTGATGAGAGCGTCCCTGTTATCCTGAATAAAGTAGAATTTTTTATTCAGGTTTCTCCAGCCGAACTTCAGATCTGTCATCGTTCCGCCTCCATTCACTACAAAGCTCTGTGATTGGAACACCGCCGCCTTTGCAGTGACGCGATTTACAGAAATGGTTATGTGATTGTTTTCGGCTTCACTTTTCTTCTCATATAAATCAGTAGCGGGCGTAAGGGTCGGATAAGCACTATTGAACATGACAAATCCATTTGTTTGATCGGCCAATTTTGTTATTTCTTGTGTGAAATCTTTATAGCTGAATGCACCCAATCCGTTAGAAGTAATATAGTTCACTATTTCTGCATTAAGGTTTACTCCCGCAAAAATATATTTATCCGTCTTTTTGGTACTGACCGGCTGGCTGGTCACCCAGGTAGAACTCCTGGCTGGTTTCTGTGTGAGCGTACCTCCTGCGACCGTAAATTCAGCTACAGTAGGTGTATTGGGAGATTCTGCGTCATAAATAAACACATGTAGGGATTTCACTGTATTTTCCGCTGCAATTCCCGGATCTGTAGATACTGCACGTGTCTTCGATGCGTGGGGAATGCTGATGGAAAAAGAGGCATATGCATCCGAGGCAATTACGTCCGGATTGCTGGGCTGGTCAACCCAATCATTGTCATTGCTGCATGCAGCCATAGTCAATGCAACCAGTGTAGTCATAAAGATTTTACTTGTTTTCATTATCTTTTTATTTAGGTGGATATACTACGTTTTTTTCAGATAACAAATATACCTTCCAGGCAGCAACGATTTGTGACTTTAAAAATGTATTTATAAACAAAAAGTGTCTATTGAAGCAATCCCTGAAAAAGAAAGCTCTGATAATGCAACGCACCGTCATCAAAGGGATTGTTCGTTTCGATAGGCGCAACAAAAGTTACAGATTACTTGTTTACAGATAAAAATATAAAAACAATGATTATGCGTAATATAAATACAGATTTAATAGATGCAATGAAAATATACTTACCCAAGGGGAACAATCTTGCAAATACGCTGATGGACATTCTTTATCTTGGCAAAGAAGCTACTTACAGGCGGTTGCGGGGTGAAGTACCGTTCACTTTTGCCGAAGTTGCCACCATATCTCAACACATGGGCATTTCTCTTGATAAAATAGTAGGGGCCGATTTGAATGACAACGCTATCGTTAATCTGAATATGTTGCAATGTCAACGCCCTGCGGAGACCTATTATTCTATTATCGATTCGTATATAAAGTTGTTCGGTCAATTGATTGAGCGGGAAAGTTCGGAAAGAAGTACCTCCTCAAATACCGTTCCGCAAACCCTGTATTTAAAGTATGAAGCCTTATCCAAATTCCAGCTTTTCAAATGGATTTACCAGCATGAAAGTACGTATGCAGGCAGACATTATGAAGATTTGGAGATTCCGGAAAAGTTGATTGACAAGCAAAAAGAATTTGTAAATTTGTCCCAGCTATTCCAGACAACCAATTATATATGGGATAAAGAGATATTTATCAGATTGGTCAATGAGATCAAGTTTTTCTTAAATATCAATCTGATATCAGAAGACAGTGTAAAAAGAATAAAGAAGGAATTATTGATATTACTGAATGAATTGGAGAAGATCTCAGCTCAGGGAAAATATTCATCCGGAAAAGATGTGAAAATATATATATCCGATATCAATTTTGAGTCTACATATAGTTATGTAGAAACAGATATCTACCATCAATGCCTGATAGGGGTCTTTTCTATTAATTCCATAACTTCGAAAGATGATTTGCTATTTCAGCATTTGAAGGTATGGATACAGTCATTAAAGAAGTATTCAACTTTGATTTCGCAGAGTGGTGAGGTTCAGCGAATCCATTTTTTTAACCGGCAACAAGAACTGGTGAAAAGTTTATAATGAAGTTTCGAAAATGGATACACGTCTTTATACACATTTCCGATTGTTGCATAATTGGACAATAAATTCATGTGAGATGTGATAATAGAAAAATCTTTGTTTACACCATTCATTAAACGCCACGGATTCCTTCCTGAAAAAGTCCATCTTTGTATCTGAGAAAATAAACCTAAACCCTAATGAAAAAATTAATGGTTATTCTGATAACCGGCCTTTTATATATGTCATGTACCGACAGTATGGAAGTGCCCGGAGATGCAGATAGAAATAATACAGAGGATGTATCGGTAAGGTTAGTGATAACCATACCGGCCTCCACTACATATGCCCGGACGCGAGGAACATTTGCGACGACCGATCATGA
Organism: Bacteroides sp. 11BF; assembly: GCF_019633765.1. NCBI lineage: Bacteria > Pseudomonadati > Bacteroidota > Bacteroidia > Bacteroidales > Bacteroidaceae > Bacteroides > Bacteroides sp. 11BF. The sequence continues at coordinate 264,539 of NZ_JAFKPJ010000003.1, read as the reverse complement.
GTCTAAAATCAGTGAGATTCAAGTGTTAGTGTTTGAAGAAGGTAAATATAAGTACCGTGTACCCGGCATATCCATCAACAACACTTCATCTGCTGCTTCTTTTAAAGCTTTATTAAAATCAAGCAGTTCGCCTTTAAAATTACTCATATTAGCCAATGCTACCGATGCGGTAATAGCCAATGAGCCTTCGGTGGATGATAGCGAAGATTTGGTGAAAAAGAACATCAATCTCCGGTTCAACAATATCACTTCCGATTTTCCAATGTATGGGGAGTATGAATTGCCCGGCGGATTAGAAGCAACGGTTATAAATAATATTACCGGAATAAAGATGTTACGTTCCATTGCCCGGGTAGACGTGAAAGCTACGGAAGTGGCAAACTTTAAGTTGTCAGGGGTAAAAGCATATCGTGCCAATGACCACTTGCAGATAATACCCGATGAAACCGGAGTCGTCAGGGTTACGCTTCCGAGCGTACCTGCCGGAAGTACCGGAAATGTAAACAGTGTCCTGTATCCTGTATCTGTTGAGAACCTGAATGAATTTTCAGCCCAACTCTACTTGCCTGAGGCCGATTCACCAGCCCCGGACAATCGGGTTAGTCAGGCAACCTGTATTGTTGTGGAGGGTTATTATGAAGGAAGTGATCAACCGGGTTACTACCGTATGGATTTTGATCCCGATAATGTTGAAAATGCTTTCGGGCAAGTACTTCGTAATCATAAGTATATTTTCAATATAAAGAAGGTCTCAGGTCCGGGGTGGGGTAGTCCGGACGAAGCGGCGAATAATCGTTCCGCCCATATCGTAGCCGAAGTACAGGCATGGGATGATTATACCATTGACATGAGTTTCGATGGAGAACATCATTTTGGGGTGTCTTCGCGAGAGATCATCCTCAAGAACAAAGCCGGTTCGGCAGGAATCATCAGTGTGAATACCGATCTTCCGGATTATACTTTACAATGGGCCGATGCGGCAGGAACTCCCCAAGGAACCGCCGACCAGTCATTAGCAAATGAATTCTTTAAAGTAGAAAAAACACAGAATGGGAGTCAACTGGTGATTACAGCTCTGCAGAACAATTCGGCAAGCAATATCCGCCGTACTCAAAACTTTATGATTACAGCCCATCGATGGCGTATTTTAGTGAATATACAGCAGAGATATGATGTCGCTGCCTACAAAACAATTGATCTTTTAACATTCAATGCCGGTTTGGGATATTTAGGAACGAATATAATTGGCTCTGGCAATGCAGAGGCGCGCGCAACTGGTCTTCGCGGAATACTCAATAATCAAAATAATTTCGGTCCGGCCGGAACAGTTGAATGCGGAGGATATAATCTGATTGGCGTGAGTGCGAGCAATAATAATCTGACAGATGCTCTTTTCGCGGCTTTTGATGTCGTTTATGTCCATTATATGAGCAATTCTTTATTCGGGATCTCGGATGCCCAGAAAGCGCACAATTGGGTGAAGGCTAAAAAGAACCGTGTATTGATTGTTTCTTATGATGCCAGTGATGTCAGCCAGAATTTATTAAAAGAGATATTGGGTGGAAATAGTGGCATTTCTTTTATCAGAAGTAATACCGGAGCATTTCCTTTGGCAAACCCGGTAGACAGTAATCGTTATTTTACTAGCACAGGTCCTTTTACCAGTGGTTCATATACTCCTGTCAGCACTGGCTTTTCCTTACGCAATTACGATTCTTTTCATGGTGAGATATTGCTTAATACCGATGCTTCTAAAGGCATCACTCCTATATTGATGGGATCTTCAGGAGGAATTGTTTTAGGCATAGACTACTCAAGAAGAATAGTCTATTGGGGCGATACGGATATAGGCAACTCGGGAACAGGTACAGGAGGGACCACTAATAATCGTATAAATAATGATGATGGGACCATTAATAATGATGCCTCCAAACTGATAGCCAATGTTTTTGCCTGGATAGCGGAGACTGTACTGTATGGAGAGTGATTACTATTCTCCGAGTGTAGCAAGCAAATCGTACGAAGGTACAAAAAACAATGTGCCTGTTACCGGAGTACTGAAGTCCAACAAACGATCGGTGTTCCCCACAGGGTCACCAATAAACATGTTCTCCAACATTTTGCGGGTAGTACTGAAGGTGCTGGCATAGCCGATAAAGTATGTTCCATATTCTCCTTTAGAAGTGTTGGCAAACGGCATATTGGCACGTACGATTTTCAAATCGTCACCGATATTGGTTACGGCATTGTGGGCATTTTGCGGTTTCTCTTCGTCCGACAATTCCACATCATTATATTTGCGGCGGCCAATCACCTTTTCTTGTGCTTCGACCGGAAGCGAGTTCCATGCTACCATGTCATGGATATATTTCTGCACAAAAACGTAACTGCCTCCTGCGAATTGCGGGTCTTCGTCACCGACAACCGCAAAATGATAAGGGTTTTCATCTACGGCCGGATTCTCCGTACCGTCTACAAAACCGATGATCGCTTTTCCGTCCATATATCTGAACCCGTGTGTTTCATCGATGGATTCTGCCACACCTTTGAGTTTTTCGTCAATTATAGAGGCAAATTCAAAACAGAGACCCATCTGTTTAGCCCGGATGTGCAGTAACAGGTCACCCGGGGTAGATACAGCTATATATTTATCTCCTTTTATCTCTTCAAAGGTACTTAACTCTTTAGGTTTGTCCAACTCCGGAAAAAGTCTGCTCCAGGCATCGGCACCAAACCCCATCGTGCAGCTAAATTGCATATCAGGAAAACGGTTACGCATACTGCGTATCAGGGCGGAGAAATTAGCACATACATCTTTTACTTGCTTGATTGCATCGTCCGATTGCTTCAGTCCATAAACAATAAAAATAGCGTTTTCGCCTTGTTTCTCAGTTACATCTTGTGGTATATTTCCACCGAATAATTCTTCATGCGCATTCATACTTTCCTATATTTTAAAGTTGTTGTTTATTGTAGTCGGTCTGATCTGATCAAATCAGATTTTATTCTTTTCTATATATCATATAACTTAAAAGACGTGGCTTAGGTTCATTCGGAGGTTTGATTTTGTTCACCACAGGATACATCGGCAAACATACCTTGTATAAACTCTGTGGTGAACTTTGTTATATTACGGTTTTACGTATTCGGCGACATTACTCAAGCGCTTTTCCTGTACCGACAGGCCAATATGGATTCTGATACATCATGGATGTATTGATGTCTTCCGGATTAGTGGCCGACAATTGCAAATCCTGTAGTCCGAGTGGCTCCAGATAATAAGCTTTTTTCCAGGTATATCCGTCATAAAGTTGATTATTCGTTTGTGTCCTTCGCAGTGGTCGTACGTATTTCCCGTCCGATTTCGGCGACATGTTGGCAGATGTGCTGCCATCGGCTACTACAGCAGACTTTTCATTACCGTCTTTATCCGTGGTTGTGTAGAGTTTATAGGCTTCATCCCAGAAGTTGATGCCTTCTACAATGTATGGTTGTGTAAATAACCGGTCCCAAGAGCGCCATCTTTTCAGGTCGTCCCAGCGCATGCCCTCGGCGATAAATTCGCAGCGGCGCTCACGGCGAATGTTGTAAAGCGTCGCATCTACCATTCGGTCTCCCGAGTAAACTCCGAGGTCGTCTTCGCGGCTCAGATCCGTACTATTGATCGTCTTCTGATAGTCTTCATCGACACCGGCACGTCTGCGAATGGCTTTCCAGTAGTCCTGTGCCTTACTGTCTAACGAACCATTCTTCTCATAACAAGCCTCGATGTAGTTAAGATATGCTTCGGAAGCACGAAAAATAGGACAGGCATTGGTCCCCAGCAATTCGTCCGATCTGCTTTGTTCGTCATCATACGGATAGAACTTACGGGAACGATAACCGGTGATATCACGTGTCTGTTCCTGATCACTGATTACTGTAGATTTTACCCAAGGTACAGGTATCGGATTCGTCACCATGTTTCCCGCCTGGTCCTTATTGTAATTCTTCACTGTATCTGCTCTTTCATCTGTCATCCACGCATCTTTTTCTCCCCACACAAACAGTTGCAAGCGCTCGTCACGGTCTTTCTTTTCATCAGAAACCGTTCTGTCATCAATAGCATTGTTGCTTGCATAGATAGGCATACCGTCTTTCATCAGAAATGTTTTGATCAGTGAACGTGTCAGTCCGGTACGGTCTCCGTTTTTAAGGCGTGCACCTACACAATGTGATACGGTAAGTGACAGGTTATATTGTTTCCACAGCAGTACTTCTTCCACATTCGAAAGATCTGGCTGGCTGAACATTTCGAAATAAGGATTCCACCCATAAAGTGTATTGTATGGAGGATTCATTACATGCGAGTTTTCTGCCAGTTGAACATGATCGGCAACAGCTGCCGCTGCTTGCATTGCTTCCGTCAGGAAGAAGTTTATTTCTCCTGCTATATCGAATGTTTTTCCACTGTTATAGCTCATTACGGCTCCGGGCCATGTTGGATCACCCGGTACGCGCCCCGTTCCCTGATGATATTTCTCGAAGGTTGCTTCGAACAGTGCAACTCTTGATTTCAGCACCAATGCAGCCTGTTTGTTAATACGCTGGTTATTCTGGAAACCACGTTCTTTCAGGCGACTGATAGCTTCGTCAAGATCTTTTAGAATGAAGCGTGCCACTTCATTGCGTGGTGCGCGCTGACTTTTCTTGATCAGTGTTTCGGAGTCGTCCGGCAATACTTCGGTAATGATGGGATAATCGCCAAAACGTACCAATGCGTTATAATACGCCAGGGCACGGAAGAAATAAGCCTCTCCGATATACTGCTTCAACAATTCTGCATCTCCGGGAATCGTACCCTCTTTCTCTTTCGGCAGTACTTGTTCAAAGAGATAATTCCACACACGAATACGGTTCAGAGGTTCTTGAATGTTTTTCCCTTCGGGCACCTGTTTGTTTCCCGCAAAATAATCAAGGTTTCCATCATCACTCAATAAATTGTCGGTGTTAGCATCATTTCTTACCACTCCGGAGTTCCATGCCCTTTGGTGATACATCTTGGTTGTATTTGAATTTTCAAGGTAGTCGTCATAGTAATTGATAACATAGCTTCCCACTTGATCTACTGTGTTGAAGTAATCTTCCGGAGTGATATCACTGATTGGCGAACGGTCCAGGAAGTCGTTGCATGAAGTCAGTGCCAGTCCGCCCATTCCGATTAACGAGCAGAAACAGATATGTTTCAGTTTTAGTTTCATCATTTGTCTGGTAAAATTAGAAGTTAACATTTAAGCCGATAGAAATCGTTCTCTGCAAAGGATAGAGCTTACCGTCTCCCCAGTCGCTACCCAATAATTCCGGATCAAATACTCCGCTGATTCCCGAGAAGGTCAGCAGATTGTCTCCGGACACATAAACACGTACCGATTCCATTGCTGCTTTCCGGGTCCATGTTTTGGGCAGAGTGTAGCCAATCTGGGCATTCTTCAGACGGCAATATGCGGCATTCTGTAGATATCCGCTTTGTACTTTCTGGTTTTTATCCGTATTAAAATAGGGTTTTGGGTAGTAAGCATTAGTGTTTGCACCGAGAGGATCACCTTCCGGACGCCAATAGTCCATGTGCTCTTTGAATGCAGTTGATTGCCATAATCCGCCATTTGCTCCCCAGAAGTACGGACCGTCCAACCAGTAATCTCTTTTCATCACTCCCTGTAGGAATACTGAGAAATCGAATCCTTTCCATGCTCCGGTCAGTGTCAGACCGAAATTATACCTGGGTGTGCTGTTACCGATAATTGTTAAGTCACCATGATCTTCCAGAGTGTTCGATCCGTTGTTAACCCCTTCTTTTCCATCCAGGTTTGCATACATAATGTCACCGGCTCCCCAGTTTGTTCCCCAGTTGGGTGTGCCTCCGTTGGCCAAGTGCGCATTCATTTCCTCTTGGGTTTGTGCGATACCAACAGTTTTGTATCCCCAGATGTCACCCAATATCTGTCCATTATAGTATACGTCCGAAGAGAGTGAATTCGTCGGGTTTGGATATTTCAGTATCTTACGTTTTCCATCAGATAAAACGAATCGCGCACTATAATCAAACTCGCTGATGCGGTCTCTCCATGAGAGCTCCAGCTCCCAACCGTATGACTTCATGTCGCAGTTGTTCACTTGAGGGGCTAGAGCTCCCAGTACGGGGGGTAATATAGGAGCAGGACCTATCATATCGTATGTGTAACGGTTATAATAACCGACCGATCCTGTCAGGCGATTATTGAGCAAACCAAAATCCAGACCGAGATCCCATGATTCAATGGTTTCCCATGTCATCAGTGAATTAACGATGCCCGGCAGTTGAGCTGTATTTTGTTTCTTGCCGTCGATCAGCCATCCGGAATTGGCAGATCCCGTAATCATATTTTGATAAAAGGGATACCAGGCATTGGCCTTATCCGTGTTGTTGTTGCCAAGCTGCCCCCAAGAGCCCCTCAGCTTTAAGGTGCCGATAATACCGGCCAAAGGACGGAAGAAATCTTCACGTGCGATATTCCATCCGGCTGAAAAAGAAGGGAACAATCCCCAACGTTTATCGCCTACAAACCGTGAAGAACCGTCATAACGCAGATTGGCTTCTATCATATACCGCTCTTTGTAGTTATAGTTCACACGTCCGAAGAAACCGGCAATTGCTCTTTCGCGTGCCCATGCATTTGCCTTCTGATTGTCCTGAGTCAATCCTAAAGAAGGAACATTCGAACTGATCAGGTCAGTTCCGAATCCGGTCATTCCGCTTGGCCGGAAAAGTTCGGCGTTGAAACCACCCATCACTTTAAAATAATGATCACCGATTGTTTTTGCATAGTCGCTGTAAATGTTGCCGGAGAAGTAATCTTCATCTTCACGTTCGTCCTGAACCTCTGAATATCCGGCCGCTCCACCGTTCCACGACAATAAGTAAGGTTTGTTGTTCACGTCATATCCATAGATCGGTAATACTGCCCAATGTTGCTTTCGTGTATAGGTACGCATACTTCCCTCTACTACAATTCGCCAGTCTTTGACGGGCTCGAAGATAGCTTGTAGCTGATTGGTATACCAGTTTTTCTGGCTCGTTTGCACACCTCCCTCTTCCAACTGAATGATTTCCATATTGGGCATGTAATGACCGTTCGGATCCATGGGAGCACAGGTCGGCCAGCGGCGGGCAATGTTATGAAAGAATGCACCTGTCATGTAAGTTGGGCGGTCATAGTCTTCACGGGTCCATTTGCTCGTGTAGTTTAACGTGATCCACTCCGCAGGTTTTGCCGAGATTTTAGCATTCATCGTATAACGGTTGAAGTTATCTTCGCCGTGCTTGATAAGGCCATTCTGATTCAGGAAACTGCCGCTGATCATATAAGTCAGCTTCTCTGTTCCTCCACTGATACTGAGGTTGTGTTCCGTAGAGGGTGTCCAGCTTTTATAAAACTCTTTGAACCAGTCTGTATTGGCAAAAGATCCTGCATAGCTTTTCCATTTGCCGTCCGGTCCAGCTTCCAGCCCGTAATACTCGGGAGTGGAAGGATCGGTAAACTTTCCGTTTTGGAAGTCCAGAATATTTTGCAATGCTTTTTCGTCAAAGGTAGGAGATTCCCCACCATTGGTCGAAGCCCGGTTAAAATACTGCGCAAAGGTGTAAGAATCCACCATGTCAGGCAACTGAATGGCATCCGAGAAACGTACATTACCCGAATAGTTTACACGTGTTTTGCCACTTTTACCACTCTTCGTAGTGATCAGGATGACCCCGAATGCCGCACGCGCACCATAGATCGATGAAGAAGCTGCATCCTTCAGTACAGATACCGATTCAATATCATTCGGGTTGACTGTATTCATGTCTCCTTCGATTCCATCGATCAGTACCAACGGACTACTGCTCGAACCATCGCTTATCGTACCTGCTCCTCGGATGTTTACGTTTAGTTCGCCATCCAGTGTACCACCGCTACTGCCCACGGACATATTCAGTCCCGGAATAACTCCTTGCAGTGCCTGTGACACATTCTGTACGGGGCGCGACTCCAGGACGTCCGCATTGACCATACTTACAGATCCGGTAACGTTTACTTTCTTTTGTGAACCATAGCCCACAACTACTACTTCATCCAGTTGCTTTGAATCTTCCTGCATGGTGATATGGAGTTCCTTTCCGGTCACTCCCGTTGTGACAGTTTTGTAACCGATAAATGAAAACTCGAGGATAGCTCCTTTGGGAGTGTCAATAGAGAACTTTCCGTCCAAGTCGGTGATGGTTCCCGTATTGGTGCCCTGCACTTTTACGGAAACTCCGATAAGTGGTTCACCCGTGTTGTCGATGATTACACCGGTGGCTTTCACGGTTTGTTGTTGTATACTGGCAGTCGCTTGTGTTTTGTAAGTATCGGTCGTCGCTTGTGCCGACTGTGCGCACCACAGCAACAAAGTAGCAACTACTGTTTTCAGGCAGTGTTTTTCCCATACTCTTGTAAACCTTAAGGATAGGTTACTTTTTTTCGTCATAAATTAATAGGTTTGAGTTAAACATGTTTTTCAGTTTTTTACTTCTTTTGCAACTCCGTCCTCATTTCGGAATCGAAGTCTTGTTAGTTTTTGTTTTCTTCTACTTTTTCATAATTTTTCTTTTAAGTGATACAATTATTCCGGTTTCTCTGAAAAGAAACTAATTGATGAAGTAGACAAAGATTATGCCAGATGTAAAAAGATGGTATAAGGCACTAATGAAGTATAATACGGGGATGTAAATGTGGAATTCACCACAATTTTGTGGAATAAATCCACAAACAAAATCCGCTTGACGTTGTTGTTGTATCAAACTTAAATTGATAGAAACCCAAATGATAAAGAAGCTTAACCCCCTTTTGTTGATGGCAATGTTGTTATTCATTTCCACCACTGTTTTTTCAGCCGGTTTTCCTCCTCCCGATAAAGTGCAGGAAGCCTTTCAGAAAATGTATCCTAAAGTGACCACGGTCGATTGGGAGCGAAAAGGAGATTATCACATTGCCGATATCAGGGTGAAAGGACGGGAGCTAAACGTCTGGTTCAGTGATAAAGGTAAATGGTTGATGACAGAGACCGATGTCGAATCTCTGGAGGCTGTTCCTCCTGTTGTGGCAAAGGCCTTTATGCAAAGTACGATGGCGTCCATGCAATTGGAAGATGTAAGAATCATCACTTTTCCCAAGCAGCCGGCGGTCATCATAATCGAAGTGGAGGAATATGACACTGATTCGGAATTTCAGTTGTTTTATTCTCCGGACGGTAAACTCTTACAGACTCTTAATGTAAGCGAAACAGGAGGGGAGATTTATCCCGGACTGTTTAAATAGAGTTTGCTACATAATACCAGCTACTCTTTTCACCACAGCTAAACAAATTACGCAGATATTCAAATCACATCTATTGATTTCTTTTTTCTCTGTGTAATTTGTGAATCTGTGGTGACTAATCTATGAAGATCATTCCTTTTCTCCATGCGATTGTTCATTGAGATTTCTTTTTTATTGTGCCATGGTTTCAGAATCATCCTCAGATTTTGTATCGTTATCTTCTTATGCTCGTACAATTCATTCCCGGACGCAATTATTCTTTAGCTTTTCTCTAAAATTGCATTTAAGAAAGGTGTAGCCCAACTGTTGTTTGGGTGTAGCCATCCGATCGTTATGGCTACACCTTTCACCTTGGATGGCTACACCCTTTTCAGGTAATCAGTCTTACCTCCTTCCGATAATTCTCTTTGTAGGAACTATATCTTTTTGATTTTTAGAATATTATTTTGTTGTCTAACTTACATTTTACAAAATTGTCTGCATCTATGAAAGGGTATCTTGGTAAGATGATTACTATTACGAATCATAATAATATGACGATTGGAGTAACAACTGTCATGAAATACTATTTTATAGGATAGAGGAAAAAAATAACAGATTCCTTTGTGAGTAATTAGACAAAACCGTATTTTTAGAGGATGATTATGTACGGTTGGATAATATGTATATAAATTTCTGATAATTAATTTATTAGATATTAGAATTATGATGAAGTCCATAAGCTGATGTTGTAAATCTCGGAAGGAATGACTCTATGTGTGAAAATATCATTTGTTCCACATGTGATAGTATGCCAAAAGAGTCGTATCGAACAAATTGCGTAGTTAGATAGCCAGTGGACATTATCAACTTAAAGAATAAAATGAAAGATATTATTGATCTATTACAAAAGAAACGAATAAAAACTGTTGATGCCTTAAAGCAAGGCGAACAACATCAGCTCTCTTGCCTTCAACAAATAGTAAATAACATATCAGGTTTCAATTCCCAATTTTGGAGAATTGGAGACCTAGGATTATATGAAACCAAACATCCAATCAACATAGATTCTTTGAATGGAGATTTTGTTGCGTGGTTTGATGTCGGGAATGAAAATTTTCCCACTGAAAAACAACTAGCCACATGGGAAGACTTTTGTAAAATCAGCCCAACGAACATGAAAGAAATGATTATCGAGGGACTTACGAAGTTATCAAGGCAAATGGATTTATTACTTGCTGATATCAAGCCTCAATATGGCCCAGTTTACAATCCAAAGGCGGTATCAAGAAACGCAAAGAAAGCCATTGAAGTGATGAACAAAAACAACAGGTCTATCGGTCGGCAAGCTAAATCGATTTTCCAATGCACTTCTGTTGTGATTCCAAAGCAAGACAAGTCCCCAGTTCGGTTTATAATTCTAAACTTTCAGATCGGGCGGCATCCATATGAATTTGAAGCTGTCCTTTGTGATAGTGTAGTATTTATCATTGGAGAAAACTCAGGTTTATGGACTCGACTTGATTGGGATTATGAATTTAATGTATCAGATTTTAATATTGCAACAGCTTTGCATCCATATTGGCGACAGAAATAATATGAGATTAAAGGCAGAGTAAAGAAATAAAGCTATTCTGTAATGTAGTCGTGAGATCATTTGATAATAAGCGAGTTATATCATAATCCTGAAAAACACTCCGTGAGGGGCTGTTTTGTTTGGAACTTTTTAGAGAAAACCGGATATTTGCACTGTTGATCAACGAAACGAGACTATAAAAATGAAATTTAAATCTTTAAAAAGAAACGTAGTATGAGTGTAATTTTTAAAACAGTGCAACGCCCGTCAGATCCGCGCGTTGAGAATTCTCCGAAGAAGTATTATCCGCAACTCATTACATTGGGTCGGTCGGTAAACCTGAAGTTTATAGCACAGAAAATCCAGGACCGTTCATCACTTTCGGTAGGTGACATTAAGAGTACGATTCAGAATTTTGTAGAAAAGCTGAAAGAGCAGCTGCTGGAAGGAAAAGCGGTAAACATTGAAGGATTGGGGGTGTTTATGCTCGCAGCCAAGTCGAAAGGTGCCGAAAAGAAAGAAGACATCACGGCCAAAAGTGTAGAGGCTGTACGTATCTATTTTCAGGCTAACAAAGAGTTGAAAATTACCAAAACGGCTACCCGTGCGGGTGAAAAACTGGACCTGATCAGTCTGGACGATTACCTGAAAGGGACAACTGATGGAGGAGACGGAGGTATCGTAGATGATCCGACGGCATAAAACGGCTGGCGGAGAGGTAATGATCCTGTAACAGACGAATAGAAAACAGGATGTGTGTATGGCTTCCGGCCGGTTTCCGAAAAAACGGGACGGCCGGGAGCCTTTTTTTACTTCGCTTAGGCTTTTTTGTGTGCAAACATGGAAGGGAACGCTTGTCAGATGGAAGGGAATGATTATCTTTGCAACTTCGAATAAAACTACGGAATAAAATGGTTAAGAAGATAGTAAAAGGCCTTTGGATTTTCTTTGCACTGATGGTGCTGGCAGGAATTGCAGTATTTGCTTCTATCGCCTATGGATGGATTGGATATATGCCTCCTGTGGAAGAATTGGAAAATCCAAATTACAAGTTTGCCACCGAAATTCTTTCGGAGGACGGTAAGGTTTTAGGAACATGGTCGCTTAGTAAGGAGAATCGTGTATATACCTCATATAATGAACTTTCACCTAACATCATCAATGCACTGATAGCAACGGAAGATGTACGCTTTGCCGAACATTCGGGTATTGATGCCAAGGCACTGATACGCGCTGTAGTGAAACGTGGATTATTGATGCAGAAAAACGCAGGTGGAGGTAGTACGCTCTCGCAGCAACTTGCCAAGCAGCTGTTCACAGATGAAGTTGCCAAAAACACTCTGCAACGTCTGTTTCAGAAACCGATAGAGTGGGTGATTGCCGTGAAATTGGAGCGATATTACACCAAAGAGGAAATTCTGAGTATGTATCTCAATAAGTTCGACTTTCTGAACAATGCAGTAGGAATCAAAACGGCTTCCTATACCTATTTCGGATGTGAACCGAAGGACTTGAAAGTTGAACAGGCAGCCACGCTGATCGGTATGTGTAAGAATCCTTCACTCTACAATCCGGTACGCTTTAATGAGCGTTCGCGCGGACGGCGGAATACAGTACTTGAGCAGATGAGAAAAGCCGGATATATCACGGAGGAGGAGTGTGACTCGTTGCAGAACCTACCGCTGGAGCTGGTGTACCACCGGGTGGACCATAAAGAAGGATTGGCTACTTATTTTCGCGAATATCTGCGTGGTGTGATGACTGCTTCTAAACCCGTTCGCAGTAACTATCGTGGCTGGCAGATGCAAAAGTTCTATGAAGACTCGATCGACTGGGAAATGAATCCGTTGTATGGCTGGTGTGAGAAAAATAAGAAAAAGGACGGTTCGAACTATAACATCTATACGGATGGGCTGAAAATTTATACAACCATCAATTCGCACATGCAACGTTATGCCGAAGAGGCAGTGGAAGAGCATATCGGAGACTATCTGCAACCTCTGTTCTTCAAAGAGAAGAAAGGACGCAAAAAAGCTCCGTACAGCAATCAATTGACTCAAGAAGAGATTGACCGCATTCTGGACAGGGCAGTGAAGCAGACCAGCCGTTATCAGAGCATGAAAGCAGCCGGGGCCTCGGAAACAGAGATCAAGAAGGCATTCGACAAGCCGGAGCCGATGTCAGTCTTCACATGGCACGGTGAAAAAGATACCATTATGACTCCAATAGATTCCATCCGTTATTATAAACACTTCCTGCGTGCCGGATTTATGTCGATGGATCCGATAAACGGACAGGTAAAGGCATATGTGGGTGGACCGAACTATACTTATTTCCAATATGACATGGCGATGGTGGGGCGCCGACAGGTGGGATCTACTATTAAACCCTATCTATATGCGTTGGCAATGGAAAACGGATTCTCTCCCTGCGATGAAACACGCAACGTGGAAATTACCCTTATTGATGAAAATGGAAAGCCCTGGTCACCGAAGAATACTTCGAAAGGACATTATGGTGAAATGGTAACTTTAAAATGGGGACTTGCCAACTCAAACAACTGGATATCGGCTTATTTGATGAGTAAACTGAACCCGTATGCGTTGGCACGTCTGATCCACACTTTCGGGGTACGCAATAAAGAAATTCAACCTACAGTATCTCTCTGTCTTGGTCCGTGCGAAATTTCGGTAGGAGAGATGGTCAGTGCTTATACAGCCTTTGCGAATAAGGGAATTCGGGTAGCACCTTTGTTTGTGACCAAAATAGAAGACAGTGAAGGCAATGTGTTGTCCACCTTCTCGCCACAGATGGAAGAGGTGATCAGTGCATCGAGTGCCTATAAGATGCTGGTAATGCTGCGTGCCGTAATCAATGAAGGTACAGGAGGACGTGTCCGCAGGTACGGAATAACAGCCGATATGGGTGGTAAGACCGGAACGACTCAGCGCAACTCGGACGGATGGTTTATGGGATTCACTCCTTCACTGGTATCCGGTTGCTGGGTAGGCGGTGAAGAACGGGATATCCATTTTGACTCGATGAGAGATGGACAGGGTGCTGCGCTGGCATTGCCCATCTGGACAAAATACATGCATAAGGTATATGCAGACCAGACATTGGGATATGATCCGAAAGAGACTTTTAAACTCCCTGACGGATTTGACCCATGCAAAGACTTCAGTATTTCGGGGGACAGCATCATAGATGAACCGGCATCGGGACTGGACGATTTATTCAATTAATGTAGTCAGTGATGCACTCCTGTCTGATTTGTATCGGAAGTAATTATAACCGGAAGGAGAATCTCCTTCTTGCCCGCAGGAGGCTGACGGCTCTGTTTCCCTCCATCCGCTTTACGGGTGAGCAGGAAACAAGGCCGTTATTCTTTCGTAATCCGGCGTTGTTCTCTAACCAAGTGGCTCGCTTCTATACTGATGCGGACGCCGAACGGGTGGTGAAAGAGTTGAAAACAATCGAAAAGGAGGCTGGAAGAGAGAAGGAAGACAAAAAGAGGGAAAAGGTTTGTCTGGATATCGACTTACTCGTTTTTGATAACCGGGTATTGAAACCGGAAGACTTGAAAAGAGACTATATTCTCAAAGGACTTGAAGAACTGAAGTAGCCTATGGCTCGCAACTAAATATAAGAAATATGAAATTTTTAGGAATAATTCCCGCACGTTATGCTTCTACCCGCTTCCCGGCAAAACCATTGGCTATGCTGGGAGGAAAAACGGTGATACAACGTGTATATGAACAAGTGGCCGGTGTACTTGATGATGCCTATGTAGCCACGGATGACGAACGGATCGAAGCTGCTGTAAAAGCATTTGGCGGCAAGGTAATAATGACTTCTGTTAACCATAAAAGTGGAACAGACCGCTGTTATGAAGCTTGTACAAAGATAGGTGGGGACTTTGATGTAGTGGTTAACATACAGGGAGATGAACCTTTTATTCAGCCCTCGCAGCTGAAAGCTGTAAAAGCTTGTTTTGAAGATGTGTCTACACAGATTGCTACTTTAGTAAAACCCTTTCCGGCAGATGACGAGTTTGCCGTGCTGGAAAATGTGAATTCTCCGAAGGTAGTACTGAATAAGAACATGAATGCATTGTATTTCAGCCGATCTGTGATCCCGTACCAACGTAACGCGGATAAAAAAGATTGGTTGAAAAATCACACTTATTATAAACATATCGGACTATATGCATACAGAACAGAAGTACTGAAAGAGATAACTTCGCTCCCACAATCTTCGTTGGAGCTGGCTGAATCATTGGAACAACTTCGCTGGCTGGAAAACGGGTATACCATTAAAGTTGGAATCAGTGAAGTAGAGACAATCGGGATCGATACACCTCAGGATCTGGAAGAGGCAGAGAAGTTTTTACAGAAAAATAATTTATTATGAACCGGACACTTCAACCCGAAATTCAGGAATTAGTTCAGTTCAACATCCTTCCTCCGGAACGTACGGTAATGCCGAACGGAGTACCGTTGACGGTTATCAATGCCGGCGAACAGGATGTGGTACGCGTTGACATTTTGTTTGGTGGCGGACGTTGGCAACAGTCGAAAAAACTACAGGCATTGTTTGCGAACCGTATGTTGCGTGAAGGATCCCGGAAATATACGGCAGCAGAGATTGCTGAAAGGCTGGATTATTACGGGGCATGGCTCGAACTATCCAGTTCGGCGGAATATGCATATGTCACACTGTACTCACTGAATAAGTATTTTGCCGAAACGCTCGATGTGCTTGAATCGATTATCAAAGAGCCGCTTTTTCCGGAAAAAGAGCTGAATACGGTAATAGATGCCAATATTCAGCAGTATTTGGTTAATACGTCAAAAGTGGATTTTCTGGCACACAGGAGTCTACTGAGGGCACTTTATGGTGAAGAACATCCATGCGGACGCTATGTGGAGGAGACAGACTATCATAACATAACTCCGGACTTATTGCGTGAGTTTTATAATACGTATTATCATTCGGGAAATTGCTATATTTACCTTTCCGGTAAAGTAACGGACGAAATTACCCGCCGTATAGAAGCTGCATTCGGTACGGTTCCGTTTGGCAATCATCAGCAAAGGCTGGTTAAGAAAGAATATCCGTTTGTTGCGGTCCCGGAGAAGCGTATTTTCACGGAAAGAGAAGATGCAATGCAGAGTGCGGTGAAATTGGGAACTACAACTATCTTGCGAACACATCCCGATTATCTGAAACTACGGGTGTTGATCACTCTGTTCGGGGGGTATTTCGGCAGTAGATTGATGTCGAATATTCGTGAAGATAAAGGATATACCTATGGAATTTCTGCCGGGATCATATTCTATCCGGGTAGTGGCCTGCTTGGCATCAGCACGGAGACAGCGAATGAATACGTAGAACCGTTGATACAGGAAGTTTACAAAGAGATCGATAAACTGCAGAATGACCGGGTGGCACCGGAGGAGCTGGCCATGGTACGTAACTATATGCTTGGAGAGATGTGCCGGAATTATGAATCACCTTTCTCACTGGCTGACGCCTGGATGTTTATCCTTACTTCCGGTTTGGATGATGCTTATTTTGCCCGCTCGCTACAAGCTGTGAAGGAGGTTACGCCGGAAGAAATACGGGAGTTGGCAGGTCGTTATTTGTGCAAAGAGAATTTAAAAGAGGTCATTGCAGGTAAAAAGTTAGCATAAAAAAGCGTCAAAAGAAAGCAGCTTTAGTGTATAAATTGTATATTTGCCAAATGAAAACAACAAGATACATCTATACAGCACTCATTTTAGTGGCTCTTTCGCAAGGGAGTGCTGTCGCACAAAATAAAGGTGGATTCTTCAGCAAAGTGCGGGACACCTTCTCTACTGAAATTAAAATAGGAAACTACACGTTTAAGGATGGCTCCGTATATACCGGAGAAATGAAGGGACGTAAGCCAAACGGTAAAGGTAAGACTGTTTTTAAGAATGGCGACGTTTACGAAGGGGAGTACGTAAAAGGTAAGCGTGAGGGATTCGGAGTTTATACTTTCCCAGACGGTGAACGGTATGAAGGACAGTGGTACCAGGACCAGCAACATGGCAACGGGATCTACTATTTTATGAACAATAACCGTTATGACGGTATGTGGTTTCAGGATTATCAGCACGGGCCGGGAACGATGTATTACCATAATGGAGACGTATATGTGGGTGACTGGGTGAACGACAAACGTGAAGGTAAAGGAACGTACACTTGGAGAGACGGTTCCAAATACGTGGGCGACTGGAAAAATGATAAAAAAGACGGTAAAGGCGTATTGGAATGGAATGACGGTTGTAGATATGACGGTGACTGGAAAAATGATGTCCGTGAAGGTAAAGGAACCTTT
Source organism: Bacteroides sp. 11BF (assembly GCF_019633765.1). Classification (NCBI taxonomy): domain Bacteria; kingdom Pseudomonadati; phylum Bacteroidota; class Bacteroidia; order Bacteroidales; family Bacteroidaceae; genus Bacteroides; species Bacteroides sp. 11BF. The sequence continues at coordinate 247,261 of NZ_JAFKPJ010000003.1, read as the reverse complement.
GAATATACAAACGGTGAAAAATATGTGGGTGACTGGAAGGACGACTTGCAACATGGAAAAGGTATCTTCTTTCTGGGAGGCGACCGCTATGAAGGTTCATATTTGCAGGGCGAACGTACCGGTTCCGGTATATATTATCATGCTAATGGTGACAAATATGTAGGTAACTTCAAAGATGGCATGCAGGATGGTGAAGGTACGTTTACCTGGGCTAACGGTGCCGTATATGAAGGTGAATGGAAAGATAACAAGCGTAACGGACATGGAACCTATAAATGGAGCAACGGGGATGTGTACGAGGGAGAATGGAAGAATAACCAGCCTAATGGTAAAGGTACTCTTACTTTGACAAACGGTACCAAATATAAAGGTGGGTTTGTGAACGGATTGCAGGAAGGCAATGGAGTGGAAGAAGATAAAAACGGGAATCGTTATGAAGGCTTCTTCAAGCAAGGTAAGAAAAATGGACCGTTTGTAGAAACAGATAGTACCGGAAAAGTAATCCGTAAAGGAACTTACAAATTCGGACGACTGGAACAATAGACAGAGCAGAGATAAGCATAAATAAAAAAACGTAGAACTGAAAGTTCTACGTTTTTTTATTGTCCTTTATCCTATCTTTCTTAGATAATGTATTGTGAACTGATGGATTCGTTGTTCATTACACGTTTAATTGTTTCGGCAAACATATCGGCAATGCTCAGCTGTTTTACTTTGACACATTTTTTAGAATAAGGAATGCTGTCGGTGAAGACCATTTCAGTCAGTCCTGACTCCTGAACACGGAATGATGCGGGATCGGACATTACACAGTGACTGGCAATGGCACGTACTGAGTTGGCTCCGGCTTCAAGCATGATGTTGGCGGCTTTTGTAATAGTACCGGCTGTATCAACAATATCGTCAATCAATACTACGTTTTTACCTTTTACATCGCCGATGATCTGCATAGAGGCTACTTCATTTGCTTTCTCACGTGACTTATTGCAGAGAACCAGGGGTACACCCAAATACTTGGAGAATGTACTTGCTCTTTTTGAACCACCGACGTCGGGAGTTGCAATTACGAGTTCTTCCAGCTTCAATGACTGAATATAGGGGAGGAACACGGCCGAAGCATACAAGTGATCCACCGGAATATTGAAGAAGCCCTGAATCTGGTCTGCGTGCAAATCCATTGTGATCAGACGATCGATGCCTGCAACTGAAAGCAGGTCTGCTACCAGCTTTGCGCCGATAGAAACACGTGGTTTATCTTTTCTGTCCTGACGTGCCCATCCGAAATAGGGGACAACTGCAACGACGCTCTTTGCAGACGCTCTCTTGGCTGCATCGATCATCAGAAGAAGTTCCATCAAATTGTCGGAATTAGGGAAAGTGGACTGAACCAGGAATACGTGTGCGCCACGAATTGACTCTTCATAAGAAACTGCAAATTCACCATCAGCAAAGTGGGTGATATTCATGTTTCCCAAAGGACAATTGAGGCTTGCGCAGATTTTTTCTGCCAGGTATCTCGAATTAGTTCCCGAGAATACCATAAAGGGTGCTTTTTCGCTCATTGTGTGTAATAGTTGTTACCTATTGGTTATAATTTGCGCGCAAAGGTATGAATTATCTGGGCATTTTAAAAGACTTATTGTAGAAAAAATTGTAGTTTTGCTACCTGAACACTAATTGTATCCGAAAAGAAATGAATCCGCGTTTGCCTATAGTGCTTTTCTGTGTGTTGTTGCTGACGACATTCTTCTCTTGTGTCGATACAGCTCCAACCAAGGAGGTACAGCATATCGATTCGCTAAACCAACTGGCATATACTTATCGATATAGAAATCTGGATTCTTCTTGCCGGGCTGCGTCGCAGGCCTATAAAGAGGTTAGCATGTACCAGCAGGGAAAAGCGGAAGCTTCTAATAATCTTGCTTTCTGCGCTTTCATGCGGATGGATTTTGATAATGCGGAACGTTTGTATAAAGAGGTCTACAATCTGACGAAAAATGAACTGGAGCTTTTGATTGCTGATATCGGACTGATGAAAATTTATCAGCGGACAGCTATGAATAAAGAGTTCTATGATTACAGGAATAGTGCAATCCGGAGAATGAAGCGGATTGACGAAGAAAGTAACCTGTTTATAGATCGTCACGAAAGTGCCCGGTTGAATTATGCTTTTACAGAGTTTTTTATCGTTTCAGCGGTTTATTACTACTATCTGCAACAACGTGCCGAGGCGATGGCTTCGCTGAACGAAATACGGCAAAACGAGGAGTTGGCAGCCGATACAAACCAAATTCTCTATTTTCATTATATCAAAGGTTCAGCCGGTTTATGTGAGGGGAAAACACCGGAAGACCGGAAGCTTGAAGAGTTTGATGAACTGTATACCACTTGGAAAATGGCATCGGAGCAAGGATATTTATACTTCGAAGGAAATGGCTTGCAGGGGCTTGCCAATCTGATGGCATCTTCGGGTAGTTATGAATTATTCCTGAACAGACGTTCGCATGCTCTGACAAGGTTTGGTATGCCTGTAGATTCATTGTTGCCGTTGAGATTAGGACAAATGGCACTGGAACGTTTTCGTAAATATAACGACCTTTATCAAATAGCGGGTGCCTATGTATCAATCGGCAAATACCTGAATGCTCATGGGCGCTATGCAGAAGCGCTGGACACGTTGGCAAAAGCGTTGGATTGCGTGAACCAGCACCATATAACATATTACCATTCTGTAGCAGATACACTTGATAAACTGGAGGTGTTTGTCCCAAACAAAGATGTGGCGTATACTGAAGTAACCTGGCTTGGGAAAGAAAAGGTGAAAACTGTGCCGGAATGGATCTCCAGAATACGTGAACAGTTGAGTGTGTCATTTGCGTGTCTGGGTATGAAACCGGCTTCGGATTATAATAGAAATGTCTATCTGGATATCTTGCGATATACCCGTCAAGACAAGGAACTGGAGAGTCGTTACCTGTCTCTGGAACAAGAATCCAGACAGTTGAATGTGGTATTATTTTTCGTAGTTATAGGGCTCGTACTGGTTGCTGTCATGTTTTGGCTGTTCAACAAAAGATCGAAAGTACGAAACCGCATCCATATTGCCCGTTTGAAACAAACATTGGATGTCTGTCAGAAAATCACCGCTTCTATCCCGGCTGATGTGGCGGATGAAAGTGAGATTGTACGTGCCATCGCCGGATCGATATTGCCGGATATGGAACAATTGTTTAGTGCGACAGGAATCAGAATCGGGGTGAGGGATGAAGAAGCTGGAGAAATTAAGTTTGACGAAGAATGTGAAAGTGAACAGGAAACTGAAGTAAAGCCGGGTAGCGAGATTGGTATAAGAGCCGACTTTAATTTATATGTACCCGATAAAACAGATCCTATCGGTATTTTGATTCTCTTTACCCGCCATCGGCTGAATAAAGACGAACAGGCGTTGGTGAAAGTAATAACTCCTTATATTGCTTGGGCATTAGACAATGGAATGACATTTATTTCATTGGGTGATGAACGAAATAAGCTGGAAAAACAAAGGTATGTTTATGAACAGCACATCGCCGGAAACAAACGTCAGAACCTGATAAAAAAATCCTGCCTGGCTATCGTAGACGGAATCAATCCGTATATAGATCGGATTATTAACGAAGTCCACAAGCTGACGGAAAAAGGCTTTATTAATGACGACCGGATAAAAAAAGAGAAGTACCAGTACATTGACGAACTGGTCACTACTATCAATGAATACAATGATATATTGGCGTTGTGGATTAAAATGAGACAAGGTTCACTTAGCCTGAATATTGAAAATTTTGAGCTGAACGAACTGTTTGAGTTAATAGGCAAAGGGCGTAAAGCTTTTGAAATGAAGAAGCAGAGGCTTGAAATAGAACCGACAGGGGCATTGGTAAAGGCGGATAAAGCTCTGACCTTGTTTATGATTAACACACTGGCCGAGAATGCCCGCAAATATACCCCGGAGGGAGGTACCGTAAAGATATATGCTGGGACGACCGATGAATATGTGGAGATTTCTGTGGAGGATAACGGACGGGGACTTTCGTCTGAAGATATAACGAAAATTATCGGTGAGAAAGTCTATGATTCTCAATCGATAGGGATGAAAGAAAGTACGGATCAAGAAGAACTGAAACGCAGTAAAGGCAGTGGGTTCGGACTGATGAACTGTAAGGGAATTATTGAGAAATACAAAAAGACCAACGACTTGTTCAGGGTGTGTACATTTAACGTAGAGAGCACACCGGGTAAAGGAAGTCGCTTCTATTTCCGGTTGCCTCCCGGGATACGTAAGATCTTCGGGATCTGGCTATACCTGATCATATCTTGCAGTTTCTTCTCTTGTCAGGATGAACCGATGCCGGAGAAACTGAAAGATGTCCCTGTCGACTCCGTAACCTTGGTAGCTGAAGAGGAATACGAACGTTTATTAGACGAAGCTTCCCGCTTTGCTGATACAGTGTACTATTGTAATGTGATAGAAAATTTTGAACTCGCTTTGCAGTATGCCGATTCGGCACTAAACCGACTGAATGCACATTATAAAAAGTATGCTCGCCATCCTCAACGATATATGAAACTGGTGGGGAGTGGAGTACCGGCCGAACTGGAATGGTGGGTGGAACCGTTCAATACCGATTTCCATGTGATATTGGATGTGCGAAACGAAGCGTCAGTCGCTTTCTTAGGTCTCAAAAAACTGGATGCATATAATTACAATAATGTCGCTTATACGGCATTATATAAACTGACTGGAGAAGATCAGTCTCTGGAAGGTTATTGCCGTCAACTGGAACGGTCGACTACTAATAAGACAGTAGGGATTATTTTGTGTATTCTTTTGTTAGTGGCTTCTCTTTGCGGCTATTATCTTTTGTACATGCGCAAACGGCTCCTGAACCGCCTGAATCTGGAGCAAGTCCTGGAGATTAACAAAAAAGTATTTGCCTCTTCACTGACACGTACGCAAGAATCGGCAGAAGCTTTGCAACGCGAAGAAGATACGCTGAAAGAGATACCACAGAGAATTGTAAATGAAGCTTTTGACTCGGTAAACGAACTTTTGACCATAGAGAGGTTAGGCATTGCTGTATATAACGAAATGGGACATCGGCTTGAGTTTGCTTCCAGTCCTCGCATGAATGTGACTCCGGAAATTGTACAACAATGTTTTGACTGTCAGTCTTATCTTTCGGACAAAGACATGCAAGCATTACCTTTGCTGGTCGATGCGGGAGGTGAACATCAGTGTGTGGGTGTATTATATTTGGAAAGGCAGGAAGAAAGCATGCAAGAGGCAGACCGCCTGCTGTTTCAATTGATCTCCAGATATGTAGGCATTGTGGTCTTTAATGCAGTTGTCAGGCTTGCTACGAAATACCGCGATATTGAAGCAGCACATGAAGAAACAAGAAGAGCTTCATGGGAAGACAGTATGCTGCATGTACAGAACATGGTACTGGATAATTGCCTTTCGACCATTAAACATGAAACGATTTATTATCCGAATAAAATCAAACAGATCATCGGCAGGTTGAATGTGCAGTCCCTCTCAGAAGAGGAAGAGAAGGAGAGTGTAGAGACCATTAGTGAGCTGATAGAATATTATAAAGGTATTTTTACGATATTGAGTTCGTGCGCTTCACGTCAGTTGGAAGAGGTTACATTTCGGAGAACAACAATTCCGGTTGCCGATATAATGGCATATGCCGGTAAGTATTTCAAGAAAGCTGGTAAAGGGGGTGCTAATAAGATAACGATGGCTATAGAGCCTCTTGAAGCTAAAGTAATAGGAGATATCAATCAATTGCGTTTTCTTATGGAAAACCTGATTGATGAAGCCCTCTCTTTCCATCAGGATGGAGAGTTGATATTAAAAGCTGTCGCAGACGGAGAATACATTCGTTTCCTGTTTACAGACAGAAGACGTGAAAAACACGTAGAAGAACTGAACCTGTTGTTTTATCCGAATCTGGCACGTATGACTTCGGGGGAAAAAGGTGAGTTGCGGGGAACTGAATACTTGATATGCAAACAAATTATCCGTGATCATGATGAATTTGCCGGAAGACGCGGTTGTCGCATCAATGCCGAACCAGCACAGGGGGGAGGATTTACAGTCTATTTTACTGTACCTAAAAGATAAGAAAACTAATATACATAGATAATAGTATGGAAGATAAGAAATTTAAAGTAATTATTGTAGAAGACGTCAAACTGGAACTGAAAGGAACCGAAGAAATATTCCGTCATGAAATACCGAATGCCCAGGTAATTGGTACGGCAATGACGGAAAATGAATTCTGGTCTTTGATGGAGACTCAGTTACCCGATATGGTATTGCTGGATTTAGGGTTGGGAGGTTCTACGACGATCGGTGTCGATATTTGCCGGAACATATTTAAACGCTATCCAGGGGTGCGGGTGCTGATATTCACAGGAGAAATTCTAAATGAAAAGTTATGGGTAGACGTATTGAACGCCGGAGCAGATGGAATTATATTGAAAACAGGTGAATTACTGACCAAAACAGATGTGCAGGCCGTGATGGATGGCAAAAAACTGGTATTTAATTATCCTATTCTGGAGAAGATTGTCGAGCGGTTTAAAAAATCCGTTGCCAATGACGCTAAACGTCAGGAAGCTGTCATAAGCTATGATATCGATGAATATGACGAACGGTTTCTCCGTCACTTGGCCTTAGGGTATACCAAAGAGATGATAGCTAACCTGAAGGGTATGCCTTTCGGAGTGAAATCACTGGAAAAACGGCAAAACGATTTGATTGGGAGGTTGTTTCCGCAAGGTGAACGGGTGGGAGTAAACGCAACCCGGCTGGTGGTTCGTGCATTAGAACTTCGCATTATCGATCTGGACAATCTGGAAGCCGATGAAGAGTAAATGGCGCATTCCGCATCCGGCAACGATGTTCTTCCTGTTTACGCTGGCAGTCATCTTTTTATCCTGGATATTCGATATCTATGGACTAAGGGTACAGCTTCCGCAAACAGGAGCGGAAATTCGTGTGCAGAGTCTGCTGAGTCCGGAGGGGATTCGCTGGATGTTGCGGAATGCGATCACTAACTTTACTGGGTTCGCACCACTGGGCATGGTACTGACAGCAATGTTTGGCATCGGAGTAGCCCAACATTCCGGATTTATCGATGCTTGTATCCGACAGGGAGTGAAGAACCGGAGAAACACTAAAAAAATAATTCTTTGGGTGATTATCCTGGGATTGTTATCGAATATAGTGGGGGATGCAGGTTATATCATACTACTGCCGATAGCAGCTACTCTATTCTATTCGGTTGGATTGAATCCGGTAGCAGGAATCATCACTGCATACGTATCGGTATCTTGTGGCTACAGTGCCAATGTGATGTTGAGTACAATGGATCCGTTGATAGCCCGTACCACACAAGAGGCGGCCATCGACTCCGGAGTATATCAGGGAAACACAGGACCTTTATGCAATTATTATTTCATGTCTGTTTCTACATTTATTATTGGAGCTATTATTTATAGAATAACCTGTAAACAACTGATTCCTTCTTTGGGAGAATATGAAGGAATGCAAATATCTGAGGTCTATAAACAACTCTCACGGAAAGAACGTCGGGCTATGACTATGGCAATCGTAGTAGGGATGATCTACGCCTCAATCATACTATGGGCTACTTTTTCATCTTGGGGTATTTTGCGGGGAGTAAATGGAGGACTGATACGTTCACCTTTCATTATGGGCATTTTATTCTTACTATCGTTGGGAGCTGCAATCATGGGAATGGTCTACGGATTTAGTTCCGGACGTTATCGTACGGACGGAGATGTAATAGAGGGACTGGCAAAACCGATGAAGTTATTGAGTGGCTATCTTGTCATTGCTTTTTTTGCTGCTCAGATGTTTGCTTGCCTTGAATATTCACATCTTGATAAATGTGTGGCTATCATAGGGGCCAATTTGCTTTCTTCGGTGCAAGCAGGTCCATTATGGACTCTCATCCTGTTTATATTGTTCACTGCTACAATCAATCTGATTATGGTTTCTGCGACTGCCAAGTGGGCCTTTATGGCTTTTATCTTCGTACCTGTATTTGCACGGATGGGGATTGAACCGGATATGACGCAATGCGCTTTTCGGATAGGTGACAGTGCGACGAATGCCATTACCCCATTTATGTTTTATATGCCTTTAGTATTAACCTATATGCAACAATACGATAAACAGGCCACTTATGGTTCGCTTTTAAAATATACCTGGCGATATTCTGTATATATATTGATAGGCTGGACTATGTTACTTTTTATTTGGTATTTAACTGGCTTACCTTTAGGATTATAGAATAGTGTGATGAAAATGTAAGCAAAAAAAGTCATAGATTCTTTTGGAGATTTCAGAAAAAGCACTACCTTTGCACTCGCAATCAAGGATGGTTCCGTAGCTCAGCTGGATAGAGCAACGCCCTTCTAAGGCGTGGGTCAAGCGTTCGAATCGCTTCGGAATCACAACGTAAAGGCAAGTAGTCTGTAAAAAGACTGCTTGCCTTTCGTCATTTTACTGGTTATCAAACACTTAGTACTATATCGTTTCAGATCAAAATCGTGCGAATTTCTTCAAAAAGGTAGAAAACAAATAGAAAACATGCCCAAATAGGGGCATGGTAGAAAGAATTTAGAAAACAACTAAAGTAGTGGATGGAAACAAGTAAAGCCATCTGGATGTTATATAACCAATATTAATGAAATACTAACTATTAACTACTAAACCATGTGTTTTCATAATTCAATGTCTGCCAAAGCTATAAAACTGGCTGCACGTTACGGACGAAAATCTGATATCATTGAGATATATCGGGATGTTCTTAACGAACAATATCACATTAACGCCTTTAACTTTCCCAAATATCCGATTATCACTGCATCTGATGAGATACAGGTATTCAATTGGGGACTTATTCCCTTTTGGGGTAAAGACAGAAGAGGATGCTGAAGAGATGCGTAAAATGACCTTAAACGCAAGGGCAGAAACAATATTTGAAAAGCCGTCGTTTCGTGAATCTATAATGAGGAAAAGATGTATCGTTCCCTCTACTGGATATTTTGAGTGGAGACATGAAGAGAGTAAGAAGACTCCTTATTATATTTATGTTAAAAATGAATCCATCTTTTCAATGGCAGGCATTTATGACATCTGGACAGATAAGGAATCGGGTAGGCAGCATGCTACTTTCTCCATCATAACGACTGCTACAAATTCGTTGACGGATTACATACATAACACTAAACACCGAATGCCGGCTATTTTGTCACCGGAAGATGAAGAACAGTGGCTGAATCCTGAATTATCCCGCGAGAATATTGAATATTTCTTTAAACCATATTCTTCAGATGAGATGGGGGCATACCCGATAGGTAATGATTTTATAAAGAAAATGCCAACGGACAAAAGTATTTTGCAGCGGGCATAAAGTTGGTGTACGGTTTCCGGAATGTTATCGGATTGGTATTTTATTACCTTTTTTAACATAAAAATAACTATCGTTACTGACTTTTCAAAAAAGTCAAAAGATAAAAAAATATATTGTGTTTACATAAGATTCGTGTTACATTTGAACGATAAACAATTAAAAAACACAATAACCATGAAAAAAATTATTTTATTACTTGCTTTATGTTTTACCGCAAATAATTTCTTTGCGCAGACTACTGATCCGAATCAACTGAAGAATGAAGGTAATGACGCTTTGAATGCAAAAAATTATGCTGTTGCTTATGAAAAATATAGCGAATACCTGAAATTAACTAATAATCAGGACTCTGTTACTGCATACAACTGTGGCGTATGTGCGGATAACATAAAGAAATATAATGAAGCTGCCAACTATTTTGATATTGCAATTAAAAAAGGGTACAACTTAGCAAATGCATATATCGGTAAATCGGCTGCCTATCGTGATATGAAGAATAATAAGGAGTATATTGCTACATTGGCAGAAGGTATCAAAGCTGTTCCAGGCAATGCAACGCTTGAAAAGCTATATGCAATATACTATTTAAAAGAGGGGCAGAAATTTCAGCAGGCAGGCAATATTGAAAAAGCAGAAGAGAATTATAAACATGCAACTGACGTGAGCAGTAAAAAGTGGAAGACTGATGCTTTATATAGCCTGGGAGTTTTGTTCTATAACAATGGAGCAAGTGTTCTGCAGAAAGCAACTCCTTTAGCAAATTCGAACAAAGAAAAATATGCTTCCGAGAAAGCCAAAGCAGATGCAGATTTCAAAAAAGCCGTAGACTACCTGGGAGAGGCAATTACCTTGTCACCCAATAGAACTGAAATCAAACAGATGCAAGATCAAGCAAAAGGAATGATAAAATAAAAAGATTATCCTAAAGATAGAAGAGAATGGGGTTGCTAAAATCAGCAACCCTATTTTTTTGTATGCATCTGTTTTTTATTGTAATTCTGGAAGATTTTTATAACCACTTTATTAGCAAGCAGTTCTGAGGATAAGGTAAAAATGAGGTAATGATTTGGCAACCCTGTCTATTTCTACGTTCTGCTGTGAGTTGCTGTCAATGTCTCTCGTCTTGGTACAAAAGTAGCAATAAAAATCGGATACACATCAAAATGTCCCATGATTTTTATCACAGGACGTTTTTTATCCTCGCTGAATAATCCGGTTTAACCGTTACTTCTATTTTCGGCAAGTTGCGGGCTATGATTGCTGAAATTTATACTTTAATCCATACTCTTCCAACTTGCTATACAGCGTTGTACGTCCGATTCCGAGCAATTCGGCGGCAACCTTGCGGTTTCCGTTTGCCTGCTTCAACGCGCGTAAGATGCGTTCCTTGTCCTCCGCATCGTTTCGCAAGGCGAAGCTGACAGGTGAGGTCGGTTTCGTTACGGCAAGTTCCAGATGCTCTTTCATGACAACTCCCGTCTGTGCCTGCAACACCGCGCCCATTATCTTCTGCCGAAGCTCACGGACATTACCCGGCCACGGATGGGTCAGCAATGTCTTACGGGCTTCCGCATCGAACCCAGTCACGCTACATTCCAATTCATTGTTGGCAATCTCACGGAAGAACTCCGCCAACGGCATGATGTCCTCCTGACAGTCACGCAAGGGCGGAACAGTTATCTCGAAGTCGTGCAAACGGTACAGCAAATCCTGTCGGAAACGTTTTTCAATGACCGCTTTCTCCAGATCCTCGTTGGTGGCGGCGATGATGCGGACATTGAAGCTCTTGTCCGTCTTGTCACCTATAGGGCGGTATCTCCGTTCCTGTATGGCACGGAGTAACATCTGCTGGGTTTCCAATGCGAGATTGCCTACCTCATCCAAGAACAATGTGCCACCCTCTGCCTCATTGAAGTATCCTTTCTTTGTGCTGTCCGCACCCGTAAACGCGCCTTTGACATGTCCGAAGAATGCCGAGGGCGCAAGGTCTTTGGAGAGTGAACCGCAGTCCACAGGCACAAACGGTTTCCCTGCCCTTTTGCTCTTATCATGCAGATGGTGGGCGATATGCTCCTTGCCCGTGCCGTTCTCTCCGAATATCAGCACGCTCATATCAGTAGGGGCAACTAATCTTATCTGTTGCATGATTTTCTGAAAGGCGGAACTGTCACGGGCAAAAACGGGCATACGATTTCGTCCGATACTCCGTTCTTTCAGGATGGTATGAAGCAGAGGCATAAGTTTATCCTCCACAAGCTGCTTGGGGATATAGTCCAGCGAGCCGAGTTTCATACTTTCGACTGCCGTATGCACTTCGGCATAGTTGGTCATGATGATTAACGGTTGTGTCATGCCTTCCTTGCGCATCCATCGTAATAGGTCGATGCCGTCACCGTCGGGTAGTCGTAGGTCAGAAACCACGATGTCCCCGTCTGAGGCTTGTTGCAGAAGTTTCTTCGCGGTCGAGAGGTGGTAAGCCTGCACGGTACGGAATCCTTCCCGTGCCAGCAGGTTGCAGACAAACTCGCAATACACGATATTGTCCTCCACCACGATGATTCTTGTTTTATCCATTTTCGTATTTTTCCTTTCTTCTTTTGCCTGCCGGATAATTTCAGCACCTTTATCCAGCACAGCCGGTCACCGCTTTGCATATCGCTTCGTCATCTGGAGTGGCACTTCCATGAAGTTGGGCGTAAAGTTCCCTCAATGGCTGGTCGGCACGGAGAATCTGCCATGAACTTCGCAGATGGTGTGTAAGTGTGTCCAGTTCTTGGAGGTCTTTACGCTGTTCTGCATCCTTGACCGCCTGCATTTCCTTTTCGGTTTCCGCTATCAGTTTGTCCAGCATGACGGATTCATTGCCATAAGATAGCAGAGTGGAAAAATCCGGCTTTTCATCCAATATGCTGCTTAATGCGCATTTATCCGTAATCTCCATCAGTTCGGATATGGAGAACGGCTTGAACAGGCATCCGGCAAATCCACGCCCTATAAGTTCCTCCTTGCTGCAACTGCCCGAAGCGGTTGTCACGACTATGGGAATACTCTTCGAGTTGCCTACATTGGATGAGCGCAACAGTTCCAGCAGTTCAAAACCGCTTATCTCAGGCATATTCAGATCCGTCAGAAGCAGGCTGTATTCCTTTTTTCGTATCAGCTCCATCAGTACCGAAACATTGGTACAGGTATCGCAGTGCATCCCTTCATGGGCATACATTTCTTTCAACATAAGGAGAAGTACCTCGTCATTGTCGATGGCAATCACATCATGGCAGATATGATTATGGCGCATTTGCGCTTGAATTGTCTGTTCCGGCAGTTCCTCGGCTGTCTGCATGGGAATTTCCACCGTGAAGCGGCTCCCTTTGCCTTTCTCGCTTTCCAAGCGTATAGTTCCACCGAGCATCGCCACAATACGCTGCACGATGGACAATCCTAATCCGAAGCCGTCTTTTGCGGCGGCATTTGAAAGACGTTCAAATGCACCGAATACTCGTTGTTGCTCATCTTCGGTCATGCCCGTACCGGTATCTTCAACGATAAGTTTCAGCAAACCGTTATCATAATCCGCTGCCAATGATACACTACCGTTATCCGTGAACTTGATGGCGTTTGACAACAAGTTGTTGCCGATTTGCAGGATACGTTCCTTGTCGGTCAAAACCACCGCATCGGTGTGGCTCTCCACTATCAAAGTCAGCCCCTTGTTCATGGCAATGGGCATGAACTCCGTTTCAAGAATATGCGTGATTGCGGAAATCCTGCAAGGGGAAAGGTTGGGTTGCTCCTTGCCGTTGTCCAGACGGAAGAAATCCAGCAGCGTGTTGAGCATCTCCCGCATACGCTCGGAAGATTGCCGGATATTATCCACATACATGGTGCTTTTATCCGCGCTACAACTTTTCTGCATCAGTCCGGCATAGCCTCATTTTGTCAATCGTATTTTTTCGTGGTAGAAGTAGTTTACGATGACAGGTTTGCCTTTTTCCGAGCGTCCGTATGGCAGATCGTTTATACGATACGGGAAGCCCTGCTCCTTGGCGTAATTTGAAATGTCCTGCTCCAATGCCTGCCAGTATTCAAGCCTTTTTTTATTGTAAATTTCCTCGTAAAGCGGTATGAGGTCAGGATACTTCTCACGGATATACGTCATTATCCCGCCTTTGAACTGCCCGCGTAAATTCAGGTTTTCAAGCCAGATTAAATCAGCATAATCTTTTACCTCCTCTATTATTGCCTTTACGTCTGTTATTCTGGGGAATATGGGCGAGACGAAGCATACGGTGCGGATACCTGCCTCGTATGTCTGACGCATCGCTTTCAGACGGCGTTCAATGCTTACGGCGTTGTCCATATCTGCGCAGAACTGCTCGTCGAGCGTATTGACAGACCATGACACAGTCACTTTGGGAAAACTCTTCAACAGGTCGAGATCGCGAAGGACAAGATCGGACTTTGTGCATATCATAATCTCGGCATCGCTTCCTCGCAGCTCTTCGAGCAGCCTTCGGGTACGGTGGAATTCTTCTTCATACGGATTGTAACCGTCCGTCACAGACCCTATTACAACACGTTCACCGTCGTATTTATGAGGATTCGTTATCGGCTTCCAGTTTTTTACATCTAAAAACGTACCCCACGGCTCGGTGTGCCCGGTGAACCGTTTCATGAACGATGCGTAGCAATACCTGCAGGCGTGGGGACACCCTACATAAGGGTTGACCGAATATCCTCCCACCGGCAGAGAGGATTTGGTCATTACACTCTTTACATCTATTTCCTTTATTGTATCCATATTCATTGTATTCGTCTGGTAAATTGTTCCGGCAATTCCTGAATCATTCTTTCGTCGCCCATAATCGGCAGCAAATCCTCTTTCATGAACACCGGTATGCCATGAGCCTTTGCCTGTTCTGCAATGCTAAGCACCCATTCGGGGCGCGAATATGACTTTCCTTTTCGGTTTCCGGTCTCTGTGCCTATGACAATCCAGTCAATTCCCTCGAAATCAATCTCGCCGATATCATCGAAGAGAGGTTCAAACGTGACATGGTAGTGTCGTGCTTTGATATTCTTTTTCAAATCATCAATCCTCCTTTTTTCGGAACTGCGCGTAACGGTCACGCCCATCCATACGTTCTCGTCGTCAGAGGAGAAACTGATTTTGTCAGGGCGCTTCGTCAGAAAGATATAGGCGTGCTGGGGATTGCTGCTGATCCGCTCGAAAATTTCTGCGTTCCATTCAGGCTTCCAATCGGAGAAATCGCTCATTCCTGTCATGAGCCACACATGAGGACGGGACGTATCGATGATGCGCAGTTTTCGTTCCATGTATTCAGGCACGGAAAAGTCGTCGGTAATGTGGAAACGGCGGCAGTTGTTACGGGCATAGCAGTAAGGGCATCCTATAGTGCACCCTACCACTATGTTCATGTTTTTTATCAGGGATTTAATGCAGACACTCATAACACAACTGTTTCTCCGTCCTCCGGGATAATCAGCCGGCTCATGTCGGCTTCGTGATGCGTTGCCTCATTGCGCAGAATTGCACGGGTGGTCTGGCAATGGTCGATGGCATCCATGTGTACGGCTATCAGCTTGATATGCGAAGGCAATTCGTCAAGTATCTGCATCACTTCGTTCTCGTCGGGGATGATAGGACCGTCCGTTTTGGAAAATTCGGGAAAGATTGCACCTCCGGAGTTTACCACGATATAGTCAGGATTGAACCGTTCCACGGTGTCTCGGATACATGCTTCCCATCGGCAGTCACCCATTATATAAACGGTCGGGAAGCCCTCGGCTTTTAGCACATAACCTGATACAGGTCCCATCATCTGCCCGATCTGCCCGAAACCATGATGTCCGGTCGTGCGGTAAATGGATATGCCGTCTATTGTTTTTATTTCTTCGATGGGTATCACATTTGTAAATCCGTCGTTTCTGATGGCGTCCGCGTCCTGGGGCTGAACGTAGAAAGGAATTTCTTTGGGCAAATGTGTGGGGACACTCGGCTCGTAATGGTCGATGTGATTGTGGGTCAGGAGCACCATGTCCACGCCTCCGATAATATCCTGAATAGGAATGGTGAGGTGTACCCTCGGTGTTTTATTCACACCGAGGGCCGATATCAAAGTGCCTTTGTCGGCTAAAACGGGGTCAATTAGCATGGTGTGTCCCGCATACCTGATTTTCAAGGTGGCATTGCGCACCAATTGTACTGTAGATGTCTTTTTCATGACTATATGTCTTGTTATTGATTACGGGTGCAAAGTTCGGAAGAATCCGGCGAAACATCTATGCCTGAAAAAACGGTAATTATGCCATTTTGATAAATGAAATTATTATCTTTGCAAAAACGACAAGGATATGGACGAGATAATCAACCCTGATCGACTGGTCAGCGTACCGTTCAACAAGACACGCTGCGGCGTGGATTTTTACATCAATACTGCCATAAACAAGGACATCGGACTTGTGCTGACAGAAAACAAGCGGTTTAAGACAGACTTCTTCAGCTTCTACTTTTTCCGTAAGGCAAACGGATATTTGCTACTGAACTTCCGCAAGATTGAACTGCGCGACGGCATGGTTCTCCTGCTTTCACCCCATCAGCAACAAGAGTGGCATGTAGATGAGACGGCGTTGGATTACACGTTCCTTATATTCCGCGAAGATTTCATGCGTACTTTTATCGCCGACAAGTTCTTCGTTTTTCGCCTTTTGTATTGTTACCAGACAGATACGCCGCCTTACATCAATGCCACACATGACGAAATGAAGGAATATATGCGGCTGCTCGGAAAGATTAAGTATGAGCTGATGAATCCAGTGTCCGATACGTACAATATCATTGTTTCCTTACTATATTATCTTTTGCTGATTATCAATCGTACATACGCTGCCGCCTATTGCTTGCCCGCTGAAATTGCTAAAAACAATTTCGCTTTTCGGTTCAAGGACTTGTTGGAACAGAATATCCGCACCCACCAGCGGGTGCAGGAATATGCAGACATGCTTCATGTCAGTCGCATCACACTCAATAACTCAGTAAAAGCCCAATTCGGAGTATCAGCTACCCATTTGATAAAACAACGTCTGCTTGAGGAACTGAAGAACGAATTGCTATTCTCCAACCGCACTGTCAGTGAAATGGCGGATGATTTCAATTTCTCTGATCCGAGCCATCTCATGCGCTTCTTCAAACAGCAAACAGGCAAAACATTTACTCAGTACATGACGGATTACAATAAAGGCATATACGAATAACTTCTTAATATAGTCGATAGCGGCTATCGAAATATGGTTGTTGATGTTCAGGCGTTTTTGTACTGCATGAACCATTTTACGATTTCTGGATCTTCGTGCGAGCCGAGTAAGAAAGGCTTGTCGGTATCCAGCGTCTTTATCCGTGCCATGTCGTCGGCCGACAGGGTGAAGTCTAATATGTCGAGATTCTGCTTCATGCGTTCCGGTTTCACAGACTTAGGAATAATTATGCACACTGATATTTATCGCGCCCGGACAGGTGTTCGGTGCGGAAGATGACGGCATGCAGTTCCAACCAGATGGCTACCTGCTTATGTTCCATCCCGACCTGCTGCGGAATACACCTCTCGGGCGGATAATGCGTGAATATTCGTTCTTTTCCTACGAGACAAACGAGGCATTGCACCTTAGTGTGGAAGAACGGCAAATCATCATGGATTGCTTCCACAAGATTCAATATGAATTGAACCATCCGATACACCGTCACAGCAAGAACCTCATCACAGACAGCATCAAGACGTTCCTTGATTACTGCACACGTTTCTATGACCGTCAGTTCATCACACGCGACAACCAAAACCGAGACATCCTCGCAAGATTTGAGCGGTTGCTTGACGAATACTTCCATGATGGGGCTGCTAAACGGATAGGCTTGCCCACTGTACAGTATTGTGCAGACAAGCTCTGCCTCTCGCCCAACTATTTCAGTGATTTATTGAAAAAAGAAACAGGTTCAACCGCCCTGCATTTCATTCATGACAAGTCTATTGAAATAGCCAAGACGGAACTTGCATCTACAGACGACACCGTTAATGAAATCGCCTATAATCTCGGTTTTCAGTACCCGCAACATTTTACCCGACTGTTCAAGAAAGAGGTAGGTTACACTCCGAATGAATATAGAGCGCAAGTGTCGTGAGAATTGGATTAGTACAGAATATTAGAACCCAACACCTCTCTTGCGCTTAACTTTCTTCCTTCTGCGAAGTATATCCACCATTTCCTGATTGGCTTCCGCATCAGCAGCGTTATAAGATGAGCCACTGCTTTTTAGCAATCCCCAAGAGCCGTTGAACAACTCGCTTTGTGCCGTGCCGGACGGTGCGCTTGGTGTAGCCGTTTCATATATTCCGGCTGTTATTCCCATACGTTCCCTGCATCTGTTGTGCTGCAAAGCCGCGTCAATCTTGGAATAACTGAAACGCCTGTCCACTTTGGAGCCGTTGAAATGGTAGCCATTCATGGAGAATACAACACCCTGCACCTCGCTGGTCTGCCCCTTATGCTTGAAATGTACTTCCACTCCCTGCCGTTTCAGGTTGGCGATAAGCACGTTCCAGTTGCCGCATCTGCCGACTTCCATTTTGATGATGTCGTAAAGCGCATATTTCGTCCTGTCTGGCTCTTTCAGGCGGTTGCGTTTGACATTGTCCTTTCCGCCAGCCATATGCAAGCCGTATTTCAAGGTCAATTCCTTGCAGATGCGGGTACTGCGCAGACGCTCGTGCCTGTCCGATATGGTATTGCCGTTGTTGTCTATGCGGTTGAAAGCAATATGCACGTGCGGATGCTCCTTGTCGAAATGCTGGGCGATGAAGAACTGCGTATTCTTGATTCCCATCCGTTTCATATATTCAAGCGCGATGCCTGCCATGATACGGTTCGTCAGCCGTAACTCATCCTCTTTGGAAAAACTCAACGCGATATGTCCGACAGGTTTTGTCACCTTATCGTTCATCCGTGACTGGGCATTGAAACTCATGGCGATAGTTTCCAGATTTTCCATAAACAAGCCTTCGCTTGCTACTATCTGCGTATCCTTCTTCTTGTCGATGATGTAATCCACCGCACCCTTGAAGTCGCTTCCTTTTACGATTTTCGCCATCATATCCCTATCTTGGTTATAAGTTCATGAATCCTTGCCACTGCCACCTTGCAGTCCCACCGTTCATCGTGGAAGCCTCCGGCGTTTGCCTTACGCGCAAGCTGGTTGAGATTGTTAGCCATGCCGCAGAGTTGGCGGATGTATCCGGCATGTTCCTCCGACAGCCGTTCTTTCACATGACCGTTACGGAAACATTCCCTCATGTACTCGCTTGGTGATACGCCCGCCTCATGCGATCGTGTCAGCAGGCGGAAGTAGTCGGCTGCCGTCATTTTCACTGCGATACGGTATTTCAGTTTCTCGGTTGCTTCCTTCTTGGGGCGACCTCCCTTGTTGCGTTCCTTGTGTTCCTTTGTCTGTTCCATATTTTATTCCTTTTAATTCGGTTACTGATTCAACTGTATAGACCGACGGGATGCCACCTCCTGCAATTTGGATGGTGGGTGGCAAGCGGTTTCGGTACACCCGAAACACAAACTTGCTACCTCCCAATCCTTAAGGAATGAGTTTCGGGCATCTCCCGTTTTTCTCATTCGGGATGTCATAATCCCAACCCTTTCTTCTTGGGTTTTACGATAGTTCTTGGCGGTGGACTAACGGCTAATTTCTGCCGGATTCCACGCAGGTAATCGTTCAGGTCTTTATGCCCTTTGTAGTTGTCGGAGAAGTCGCGGATGCGTCCGGCGAACTTCCTTTCCAATTCCCGATACGCCTTTCTTCCCGCCTCGTCATTGTCGAGCATGCAGTGGATACGTCCATACCCGTGCAGCACATCTATAGCTTTGGAAACATTGGCGGTCGAATTGAGGATGACGTAATCCTGCCTGTCAAGGTCGGGCAAGTTCGAGCAGTTCCTCTTCCGCAACGTGAGGAATGAAAGATAGTCCATCATGCCCTCGAATACAAGGCATTTCTCTCTCGCTTCTCCCTGTTGCCGAATATGGCTGATGTCTTTGGGTGCGACACAGCCTTTGAAAAAACGGTTACGCACTTCAAATCCTCCCGCCACATTCGGAAAACCGATGGCGAAATAGGGCTTGCCGTTATGGGTGAAGTGGAGCTCTTTACATTGCGCCTTTGCCAAAGCGATGTTTATGCCCCGTTCCTGCAAGTATCGGAGCAATGCCGGATGGGTGAGTTCGCCCACCTCCAAATGTTGGAAACTCGGTTCGGATGCCTGCTGGCGAAAAGAGAAAGATATGGGACGGATGTGTGGTGCCTGTTCCGCTATCTTGCCAAGCAGATAAGGCACATGGTCGGATGCGTACAGTACCCCTGCAAGTGCGATGATGTTACCACCTCTTCCCAGTCCATAATCGAACCACAGGTTGCGGTCGGTGTTCACCTTGAACGAGGCTTCCGTTTCCTGACGGAACGGGGATTTATACCACAGGCAGTTTCCCTGTTGCTTTACGGGCGAATAACCCAAACTTTGCAGATAGTCCGCAATTTTGATTTGTTTTGCTTCTTGGATGTTCATGATATAATTTCTATGGATTTGATGATGACTGTAAAAACGTTGATTTGATGAATGAGATATGTATTGTCCTATACGTTAATGCTTTATATTCTCAACATCTTCTCAACAAACCACTCACAAATAGAGAATCCAACAAACTGATGCTGTTTCCCTCTCAACTTTTCTTTTCGATTGTTGAGAATTTGTTGAGAGTGTATGCTGTTTATTATCAGTATGGTTATATCATTATTCATCAATTCAACAAAAAAAGAATAGTATTACAGGGATTCAAGTTGTTCCCTTGTGACGGTGTAGAAACGACCGACTCTTTTTATCGGCTCATATCGGCACTCCCGATTGTAATTGAATTGGTAAGTGGTATATGTAAGCCCGTTAGAGGCAGGAGTAAGTTTCCAACATTCCTGCAATACCTTTCTGACTTGGTGCTTCTCCACCTTTACCTGCGAATGTACCAGCAAAAGAAGAATGTCGTTGTGGCAGAACGAGAATGTGTCCGTGCCGACACTTTCCATAATGTCAAGGATAAGTTCGCACATCTCTATCTCCAATCGGTTGCGGTTGCTGCGGATAATCTTCTGCAAGGCTTCGGTATGCAGCAAAGAGGGCGCAAACCACATACGGCTTTCCTTTTCGGTGGAAAGTTGTCTGTATTGCAGGTAATACAGAAAGGCAGGTATCTCAGCTTTCAGCTTTTGCAGGAAGTCTGTGTCATCGGATTGCAGACGGTCTATCTTGCGCACCCAATAGCGTGTTTCACCTGCATCAATGATAACAGGCAGATACTCGTTGTTGGAGCATAGCACGAACTTGGCAAAGAACGCTATCTCGTCACGGTCTTTGCCTTTGGCTTCCACCTTGTAGGAAAGTGTGGTGCTGAGGTTCTTCAACCGCTCGCTGTCCTCCCTGCGGTTGAGCAATACCTCGTCCACCACGATGAGCAGTTTTCCTGCCCAGTCGGAATTGAACTGGCTGCGGAAGTCCTCGTTGGTATTGAAAGTGACATTGTTTTGAAACACAGCTTTCAGGAAGTTCAGGAATGTACTCTTGCCCGTGTTGCGTTCTTCTGATACCAACAGCAGGATAGGCAGTTTCTGCACGGGTTGCAGGTAGAGCAATTGAAGATAGTCCATGCCCAATTCATACTGTTCACCGAAGATATGGCGCACCAATGACCGGATACAGGGAAACTCGCCTTGTTGCGGACGGTGTCCTATCGGCTCGTAGAGGTTCAGGAACTTGTCCACCACGGGACGGTAGTCCACATGGTCGGGGACGGTGCAGAAGCCGTCGTACTTCGGCACGGTGGCGAGATAGTCCTTGCCGTAGTCCTGCCGCAGTGTTTCGTTGTTCCACACGATGCGCTTCTTCACATAGCCTCCGTTCAGACGGGGCTGGTTCACTAACTTGTAGAGGGTAGTACCCACACGGATAAACTCCTCATTTTCAAAGTTGCCTTGTTTCATTAGCACTTCATTTTTTTGTTTAATCAGTGCAAAACTCGGCAATTAGCGCAGAACGGATTAACAACTCACGCATACCTCACGTAAGATTTTCTTGGATTTGGCTTTATGACATACAACAAAAGCCCGAAGAAATGCCATTCTAATGGATTTTTCTTCGGGTTTGTCGTAATCGTACGTATGAATGGCAATACACCTATTCACATACTCGTATAAATACATTGTTGGCAATGGGAATACGCATAGGTCTCACTACTTCATGTCGTCATATCATTAGAACTTATGCCTGATAATTAGACATATCCCAACCATTTATACCCAGCGAAAAGAAGATATTTGTTTTCTCTTTTCGCAAGTACAGCCTTTTAAATATGGCATTGCGCACCTGTTCCGCACCGAAGCTGTCAATGCGGAAAGCAAGTGCGACTATCATCGGAAAGCTGAACACATCGGCATGATACCCGTTCTCCTGCCGAACATACTTCTGTACCTCGTATTCTTTTAATGCTCCACTGTTATAGATGTTTCTGATGGCAGAACGAAGTGTCGGAGCAATTACTCCGAACAGTTCCACCAATTCCGGCTCGCTCATCCAAATGTTTGAGACATTCTCCGGCATGATGATATTGCCGGATTCATTCACTGTTATGCTGTTTCTTCTCATACTCATGACATCGTTATTCCGTTAAACGTCTTACTCAGTTTGTCGCCGAACATGGTCAGGTCGTTGTCGAGCTTCTGCGTGGTTATCTTTGCGTAGAGTTGGGTCGTGACTATATTCGTATGTCCCAACACACGGCTTACGCTTTCAATGGGCATCCCCTTGCTCAAAGCTAATGTTGCGAAGCCATGACGACTGCAATGAAATGATATTGACTTGGTTATGCCACATTCCCTTATCATCCGTTTCAACGGTTTGCAGATAGACCAATAGTTCAAGCCGGGGAATATACGATTGTCTTTCTGCATCGGTCGGTAGCGTTCGACTATCTGCAAGGGTATATCCAGCAGCTTCACTTGGAAGGCGACTTTTGTCTTGTGGCGTTTGGACAATATCCACTTCTCGCCGTTCACCTCCACGATGTTGTCATTCGTCAGTTCCTGAATGTCCACGAATGACAAGGCGGTGAAACTGGCAAAGATGAAAATGTCACGGATGTATGCGAGCTTGCTGTCTGCAAACTCATGTGTCATGACCGCTTTCAGTTCATCCTCCGTCAGATATTCCCGTTCTTTCACATTGGGGCTGATATGAAACTGGATGAAAGGATTGCGCGGTATCAACCCGTTATAATGCGCTTTCATGACCACGCCTTTCAGCCACATACAGTTTGCCCATATCGAACCGTTCCGCAATCCGGCTTCAGTCGAGAGGTATGCGGCGAACTCCTTGATGAAATCGGGAGTAAGTTCCAACATGGACATATCGCTGCGTCTGTAAAACGACTTGATAAAGGCGGCTACATGGTTTCTTGCCCGTACACGTGCCCGATAGGTAGCCATTACCCTGTCTTTGCCTACCCGTTTCTTGAACACTTCGTTCTCACGGTCGAATGCTTTTAGCAGCGTCTCATACTCGCTGCCGATTCCCTGATAGGCGTTGCGCACCATCTCAGCCGTAACAAATGCCTCGCGGTCTGAAATGCGCTGGTAATGTTTGATGATTTGCGCCTTGATGTTGTCAAGGGCAAGGTTGATGTCTCGTGCCTCGCGGCTCTTGCCTTTCGCCTTGTTTCCTTTCACGTCCCAAAGCGTTTTCGGGATGTTCTGCTTACAACTGAACTGCGCCACAGTCCCGTTGATTGTCACTCGTCCCATGATGGGGACAATACCGTTTTTCTCCTTGCTGCCGTTCACGTAGAACAGAACCTTGAATGTGCTTCTTGCCATACTCGTTTTTTGTTTGCAAAGTTATTACTCAACGAGTTAGACCTTGATATGCCAACCTGTGCCACAAGCTGCCAAATACAACACGGTGTGTTAAAAATCACCATTCGGCGGGTAATGATTTGGAGACCGTTCTTCTTCATAAATCCGCTTTCCTTTACGTTACCTCGATTTTTCGCCTGTCCTCATTTGTCTTCGCAAACGCCTTATTGACAGGCATTACGAAGACATTTGTCCCTTTTTATTCGTCTTTTCCAGAGATTTATTGTAAGTTTGTCACTTGAACTAAACAGTGAAAAAAAGAATGATGCAATCCTATAGTAAAAATGAAGCTATCGACCGTATAAACAAACTGGCCAAAACAGGAGAAGCGTTTCTGTTTATTATAAACTATAAACAAGATTGTTCTTTTGTAGAGCAGATAGATAATATTGACCCGTCTGAGCTTCTTTATAATCTGAATGGCTTTAGCAACTGTACGTCTGTACCTACACCTTTACAATCTCCTATAACATGGAGAACGACCCCAATATCGCTTGTACAATATAAAACTTCGTTCGATACTGTACGCAGAAATATTCTGGGAGGAAATAGTTTTTTAACGAATCTCACCTGTATAACTCCGGTCACTACAAATTTAGGATTGGAAGATATCTTTTATCATTCTCGAGCTTTATACAAACTTTGGCTGAAGAATCGCTTTGTCGTTTTTTCCCCAGAGATATTCATTCGTATAGAGAATGGGAAGATTTGTTCTTATCCTATGAAAGGAACAATGGACGCAACTTTACCTTCCGCCTTGGAAGTCTTGATGCAGGATGAAAAGGAGGCGGCAGAACATGCCACAATTGTTGATTTGATACGGAATGATTTGAGTATGGTGGCAGATTGTGTAGCTGTAACCCGTTATCGCTATGTAGATACTCTCCATACAAATCACGGCCCTATTTTACAGACCAGTTCGGAAATCAGTGGGATTTTGCCGAAAGATTATGTTTCCTGTTTGGGAGATATTCTTTTCAAGCTTCTCCCTGCCGGTTCCATTACGGGAGCCCCAAAACATAAAACGATGGAGATAATAGAACAGGCGGAAAATTATGATAGAGGGTTTTATACTGGCATTACCGGATACTATAACGGAAAAAAGTTGGATAGTGCCGTCATGATTCGTTTCATTGAAGAACAAGATGGAAAAATGTTTTTTAAGAGTGGAGGAGGGATTACCTGTAAAAGTGACTTAGAAAGTGAATATAATGAAATGAAGCAGAAAGTTTATGTGCCAATTTATTGAAACAATACATATAGAGAGAGGAATAATATATAATCTGGATTATCACACGAATCGGATGAACCGGACACGTGCAGTTTTTTGGCCGGAACAGCCTGCGTTAGAGCTATCAAAATACCTTTATCCTGTATCAAGCGAAGGAGTGATGAAGTGCAGAGTAATCTATGGTCGCGAAATAGAGGAGATTACATATACGTCTTATCAGATACGTCCGGTACATTCTTTACAGATTGTTTATTCGGATGATATCGATTACACTTACAAAAGTACAGACCGGAGTGTAATTAATGAGCTTTTCGCTCGCAGACAGGAACAAGACGACATACTAATTGTCAAGAATGGACTTCTGACAGATACAT
This sequence comes from Bacteroides sp. 11BF, assembly GCF_019633765.1. Taxonomy (NCBI): domain Bacteria; kingdom Pseudomonadati; phylum Bacteroidota; class Bacteroidia; order Bacteroidales; family Bacteroidaceae; genus Bacteroides; species Bacteroides sp. 11BF. The sequence goes on along the minus strand of NZ_JAFKPJ010000003.1, from coordinate 222,136 downwards.
CTATAGGTAATATTGCTCTTTTCGATGGAAGTGAATGGTATACCCCAAAACAGCCTCTCCTTAAAGGTACCCGAAGAGCATCATTGTTAGCTATGAATCTAATCAAGGAAAAAGAAATAACCGTAGAGCGGTTGTTTGAATACTCTCAAATCTGTTTATTCAACGCAATGATCGACTTTGGTAAGATAAAGATTGATGTCAATCAGGATCTCATACGGATATAACGATTATTAACAAGTTTATTTCTGGTCTGTTTGAACAAAACCTCTTTGGGGCATGTTATATAGATGTGTTTTTCATAGTATTAGATATAAGATTAATTAAAGAGATTGTACCAGCTTGTGATAAGTAAGTACGTCAGAAACAGAGGCGTCTGTTTTATTGATAAATGTGTTAAAGTGTCGGCTACAAAGAGCCGACACTTTTTTTATACCTGTTTTTCGTCCATTTTATGGATAGTTACAAATAATTCTTATATATTTGTGGGATATAAACAGAAAAGAATGACACAATGAGTAATATACCTGTTATCTTTCGTTTTTTAAAAGACCTTACTGCGAATAACAATCGTGAGTGGTTTAATGAACATCGGGGTGAATATGAAATAGCCCGCATAGAATTTGAAAACTTCCTTTCTTCCGTAATGGCCCGTATTTCACTCTTTGACGAAAGTATCCGTGGCATTCAACCCAAAGATTGTACCTATCGTATTTACCGGGACACCCGTTTTTCTTCTGATAAAACTCCTTATAAGAATCATTTCGGAGGATATATTAATGCGAAAGGGAAAAAATCCAATCATAGTGGTTATTACGTACATATACAACCAGAAGGTTGTATGCTGGCCGGAGGTAGTTTATGCCTGCCACCCAACGTTTTAAAAGCATTGCGTCAATCTATTTATGATAACATTGACGAGTATCGTTCGATTGTGGAAGATCCTGAATTCAAAAAGTTCTTTCCAGTTGTTGGTGAAGATTTTCTAAAAACTGCTCCTAAAGGTTTTCCTAAAGATTTCAAATACATTGATTATTTGAAACCTAAAGAATTTACTTGTGCTTATTCTGTGCCAGACAGTTTTTTCCTGGCTCCTGATATTCTGGATAAAACAGAAGAGGTGTTCCGGCAATTCAAACGCTTTGCTGACTTTACGAATTTTACTATCGATGATTTTGAATAACGATTGGATAGTTATATCCTGAATGACTCTAAAAACAAATTCTGAAACACAATAATACATCCTTTTTATGGAAAAGACTCTTAATCTGATTAAAAATGATCCTTGGCTGGAACCTTACAAAGACGCTATCGTCGGACGTTTTGAACATGCCATGGATAAGAAGGCCGAATTGACCAATGGGGGAAAATCTACGTTGTCGGACTTCGCTTCCGGATATCTTTATTTCGGTTTACATCGCACTGATAAAGGATGGATATTCCGTGAGTGGGCACCAAATGCGTCGCATATTTACATGGTAGGTACATTCAGTAATTGGGAAGAAAAACCTACTTATAAACTAAAACGCCTGAAAAATGGTAACTGGGAAATTAAATTGCCTGCTGACGCTATCAAACACGGCGATCTATATAAATTACATGTATACTGGGAAGGTGGTCAGGGAGAACGAATTCCCGCTTGGGCTAACCGGGTGGTGCAGGATGAAAACACCAAAATATTCAGTGCCCAGGTATGGGCACCGGAGAAGCCATTTAAATTTAAAAAGAAAACCTTTAAACCCAGTACCGATCCATTGCTGATTTACGAATGCCACATCGGTATGGCACAGCAAGAGGAAAAAGTTGGAACATATAATGAATTCCGTGAGAAAATTTTGCCACGCATTGCCAAAGAGGGATACAATTGTATCCAGATTATGGCCATACAGGAGCATCCATATTATGGTAGTTTCGGTTATCATGTGTCAAGTTTCTTTGCGGCATCATCTCGTTTCGGCACTCCAGAGGAACTTAAACTGTTAATTGATACAGCTCATGAACTGGGTATTGCCGTTATTATGGACATTGTTCATTCGCATGCCGTAAAAAATGAGGTAGAAGGATTGGGTAACTTTGCAGGTGATCCGAACCAATATTTCTATCCGGGCGGACGCAGAGAACATCCGGCATGGGATTCACTTTGCTTCGACTACGGTAAAAACGAAGTAATGCATTTCTTGCTTTCAAACTGCAAATACTGGCTGGAAGAGTATCGCTTTGACGGATTCCGTTTCGATGGTGTCACTTCTATGCTCTATTACAGCCACGGATTGGGCGAGGCATTCTGTAATTATGGGGATTATTTTAATGGGCATCAGGATGGCAATGCCATCTGTTACTTGACACTGGCTAATGAATTGATTCATGAAGTGAATCCTAAGGCTATTACCATTGCAGAAGAGGTATCCGGTATGCCGGGACTTGCCGCCAAAGTGGAAGACGGAGGGTATGGATTTGACTATCGTATGGCTATGAATATCCCCGACTATTGGATTAAGACCATTAAAGAAAAGATAGACGAAGACTGGAAGCCATCCAGCATGTTTTGGGAAGTAACTAACCGCCGACAGGATGAGAAGACAATCTCATATGCCGAAAGCCATGATCAGGCGTTAGTAGGAGATAAGACAATCATATTCCGCCTGATTGACGCCGACATGTACTGGCATATGCAGAAGGGCGATGAAAACTATATGGTTCATAGGGGCATTGCTCTCCATAAAATGATTCGTCTACTTACGGCAAGTACGATCAACGGTGGATACCTGAATTTTATGGGAAACGAATTCGGACATCCGGAATGGATTGACTTCCCGCGTGAAGGTAACGGATGGTCATGTAAATATGCTCGCCGCCAGTGGGATTTGGTTGATAATAAAAACCTGACTTACCATTACTTAGGTGATTTTGATGCTGACATGCTGAAAGTAATCAAGAGCGTTAAAAACATTCAGCAGACTCCTGTACAGGAAATTTGGCATAACGATGGTGACCAAGTACTGGCATACCAACGTAAAGACTTGATTTTTGTGTTCAATTTCAATCCGAAACAATCATTTACTGATTATGGATTTTTGGTAACCCCCGGAACTTATGAGGTAATATTGAATACAGACAACGTAGTTTACGGAGGCAATGGCTTGTCAGATGATAGTGTGAAGCATTTCACATTACCCGATTCTTTGTATAAAAAAGAAAAGAAAGAATGGTTGAAACTCTACATTCCTGCGCGAACAGCAATGGTATTGAAAAGAACCAAATAAAAATGGGAATAAACAGATAAAAAAACAGCCCTTGCACAGATTAGATTGCAAGGGCTGTTTTATATTCAATTAAAATTTAATCTTCAGTATTTTACCGGTATATGCTCCTAAAGCTATTTCTGTGGCTTTATAAGGCAATAAACAGACTACTTCTTCTTTATCGGTCATTAAATCGGTTGCTTTGTATGAGTCAAATTGGGGAATCTGCAAAAAATCGAAGGCATGAGAAGGTACATTAATTGCAACATTTACCGATTGATTATCAAAGTTTACGACTACAAACAGCAATTCATTTTTATACTTACGCATGAAAGTATACTGCTTATGTTCATTAAATCTCCATCCATTTTCATTGGCATACATCAAATCAAAAAATACACCTTTTGATATTGCTTGCTCTTCATTACATAGAGTCAAAACCTTATGGTAAATTGCATATAAATGCTTTTGTTCTTCAGTTAGCATTTTTCCATCAAATTTACCTTCGTTACGCCAACGCCGAATGGTGTCTACACTCCAATAATCGAAAATAGTGGTTCGTCCGTCACGTCCGCTGAATCCTTCACTATCCATTCCCATTTCTCCGAACTCCTGACCAAAATAGATCATCATCGGATTCGTATTCATGCAAGCTGATACGATTAGCGCGGGAATGCCCTTGCGTGGGTCTCCGGCAAAGAAATCAGATGCAATGCGCTGTTCGTCATGATTTTCAAGGAAGTTAAGCATCCGCTTTTCAATCCCCCCCAAAGACTGCCAACTACGGGTGATGGCAGTTGCTGAATCGTAACCACAAGCCACGTTACGCAAGGTATCATACAGTCCTACTTTATCATAGAGATAATCGAACTTACCACGAAACAGATAATTTTTATATTCGTGAGGATTGTATACTTCAGCAATAAACAAAATATTGGAATAGGTTTGTTTCACTTGTGGAATAGCCCATTCCCAGAACTCTACCGGAACCATTTCAGCCATATCACAACGGAATCCATCAATGTTCTTGGAAGCCCAGAAAAAAAGAATATCCAACATTTTAATCCAGGTATCCGGAGTCGGTGAAAAATGACAGGTTCCTCCATTTTGATAATCTACTCCATAATTCAGCTTTACAGTTTCATACCAGTCATTTATATTCGGGTAAGCATCAAATCGATTGTTACCAGTTGCTTTGGCAGGAAATTCACGATAAGGTTCCACTGCGTTTCCTGTCATATCAAACTGACCGTGCAATTCCGATTGTGGAATATAATAAAAATTATTGTATGGACTGAACGAGTAATTAGGATCATCGTTGGCTCCGAGTTGGCTGGTACCATCCGGCTGTGCATCCGAATGATATTGGCGCGCTACATGATTCGGTACAAAGTCGATAATCACTTTTAGTCCTGCCCTGTGTGTGCGGTTTACCAGGTTTTCAAACTCTTTCATTCGTCCGGGAACATCAGTAGCCAAATCCGGATCTACATCATAATAATCCTTAATGGCATAAGGAGAGCCCGCTTTGCCTTTTACAATAGCCGGATGGTCCGGTCGGATATTATATCTTCTGTAATCAGTCTGAGTAGCGTGTTCGATAATACCGGTATACCAAATATGAGTCGCTCCGAGCTTTCTGATCTCACCCAAAGCTTTGGTTGTGAAATCAGCCATTTTTCCACAACCGTTTTGTAAGATGTCTCCGTTATTGATGCAGTGGTTATTATTATTTCCAAACAAGCGCGTAAACACTTGATAAATAATCATTTTTTCTTCGTTCTTCATTTTTATAAAAGCTATTTAAGATTAACTATTTTAGTTTCCCGATGGCTCTGATAAGCCGCTTCGATTATTCGTATCACATTCAAGATGTCTTGTGCATGCGTTTTCAACGTTTTTCCTAAACACAAGTGTTCATATATATTCTGATAGAAACCACCATAATTACCGGATATACCCGGATATTTCCGGCAGATTTCTTTTCCATTCATTTCTGTATGCAATAATCCCCATTCTTGTTCCGATTCCTCTCCCCAATTAGGGCTGCTAGGCATTTCACCAGCCAATAAGGCAGCTTCTTGTTTGTCGACTCCATATTTGACATACGATCCTAACGTCCCATGCAACATGAAACGTGGTTCGGCTTCCCGCATCAAATAGCTTGCTTTCAGGGTGATCTTCACATCAGGTGCCAAGGAAGGACGTAACAAATGAATTATAAAATAATCATCTACTTTTCCTCCATTACGAAGTACACCCAAATCGGCAAAAACAGCTTCAGGCATTCCGAAAAGCTGAACTGCCTGATCAATCAGGTGTGATCCCAGATTATATGTCAGTCCACCTCCCGATACTCCCGTTTCTTTCCATGTGTTAGGCTTGATGAAGTTTCGGTAACGGGCGAAAGTTGATTCATATTCCACTAAGCGACCTAACAACGACTTATCAAGAATATCACGTACTGTCAAAAAGTCTGCATCCCACCTGCGGTTTTGATACACACTAAGCATTAGTCCTTTTTGTTCAGACAAAGCTATTAATTCTTTTCCTTGTTCTGTAGTAGAAGTAAAAGGTTTCTCAACTACCACGTTTTTTCCGGCTTCAAGAGCCATTCGGGTATATTCATAATGTGTGCTGTCCGGGGTATTAACCACAATCAGATCTATCTCGGGATCCTCTGTCAACTCATTAAAACTACGCACAATCGTTGCTTGCGGATAACGTGCTTTAGAGAGTTCCTTGGTACGCTCTACTATTTTACAAAGTTTGAAATGCGGATTCGTACTGATAAACGGGGCATGAAATACCTGTCCCGACATACCAAAAGCAGCCAATCCGGTTTTTATTATCTCCATATCTTTCCTTTCTCCTCAATCAGTTGATCCAAAACTTCGGAAGCTGTGTTATAGCCTTGCTCAAAAATCTCTTCAGCTTTTTCAAGCTCAGTATTGCTGTAACCCTCCAGATTATAAGGTTCTATTAGTAAATCACAATTATCGCGCTCCGGAAACGTATTGGCGCGAAACATAAAATGATAAGAGCGCATGGCAATACTGACAATATTCATTTTATATTTCTCTGCCATCAGCGGACTGACATTTACTGCCACTACTTTTTCACATTCATTTCGGATGGTAGAAACTGGTAAATTCATCAAAAGCCCTCCATCCACATAGTGTGTATTTCCTATTTTTACAGGCGTAAACAATACCGGCATACAGCATGAAGCTGCCACTCGTTCGGCTATATTCCCTTTATGAAAATGCATACTGCGCCCATGATCCAGATCAGTGGCGGTGATGATAAGTGGAAGTTTTAAGTCTTCCAGTTTCTGTGCTTTAAGATTCGACTTCAGAAAGTCTATAAATTCTCCCAGTGCAAATAAACCGACTTTGGGAATCACAAGTTTGGTCAAGTCCTGAAATTTATGTCCGGAAAAGTAGTCCAACACTCTATAGGGTTCGTTACCGTCGGCGTAAAAAACTCCGGCCAAAGCTCCGGCACTTACTCCTGAAATGATATCCGGTTTAATATCATGCTCCAATAAGGCCTGGATAACTCCCAAATGGGCAAATCCTTTAATAAAGCCTCCGCTTAAGGCATATCCAATGTTATAAGGTTTTCCGGTTAATGCGTTATTCTCCATTTTCATTTACTTGATTCATATATGTACGCCACGAAATTAGTAAAATAATTAAGAGGGAGAATTGATATAAGAAAAAAACTGGTAGAAAATAGCATTAAAAAGGATAAAATCCGGAAAAGTGCTTCCGGATTTTATTTATTCAAATATAAAAAGCAGATACAGACTACTTTTCAATTATTCTTATTTTTCTTTTTTCGTTTTTTTTAAATCCGGTAAAAACCAAGTTACCAATCCTAATAACGGCATGAATGCACAAACATTGTATACCGCATCGATTCCAAATTTATCGGCCATATTGCCAAGGACAGCAGAGGCAATACCGGCAACACCAAATGCAAATCCAAAAAAGAGTCCCGAAATCAGCCCTAATTTATTAGGAAGCAGTTCCTGCGCATAAAGCAAAATAGCGGGAAAAGCGGACGATAACATCAGTCCGACGCAAAAACTAAGAAGTACAGTCCATACAAGTCCGGCATGTGGCATCAACAAACTAAACGGTGCTGTGCCAAGGATTGATCCCCAAATTACATATTTGCGCCCGACCTTATCACCGATAGGGCCTCCCATTAATGTACCGATGGCAGTAGCTACCAGAAATACAAATAAGAAGAGTTGTGATTGCTGAATACTTACATTAAACTTATGTATCAGATAGAAAGTATAATAGCTGTTCAGACTCGCCATATAAATATATTTAGAAAAGATCAAGATCATCAGTATCGTAATGGCAAATACTGTTTTGCCTGGAGAGAGCGGGCGTTCAATATAGGTTCTTGCAAGTATGGGACGTTTTTTAAGATGGTTCAGATAGGCCCGGTACCAACGACAAATAGGGAACATTGCACAGATAGCCGCTAAAGCAAGAATTGCAAACAAAGCAATATAATGCCTGCCGTAAGGAGCCACTAACAACGCCACTAACAAAGGGCCTAATGATCCGCCCAAATTGCCGCCCACCTGAAAGAGTGATTGCGCTAATCCCCGTTTTCCTCCTGAAGCTAAAAAGGTGATACGTGATGCTTCGGGATGAAGGACAGAAGAACCGATTCCAATAATAAAAACGGATGCAAGCAACCAGTGTAAATTGGATGCAAAAGCCAGATTCAACATACCTACCAGTGTGAAACTCATTCCGATGGGAAGTGACCATGCTATAGGACGTTTGTCAAAAATGAGACCGGTCAGTGGTTGAAACACGGAAGCGGACATCTGGTAAACAAGAGTTATCAATCCAATCTGAGCAAAACTTAACGAGAGATCTTCTTTAAAGAGAGGATATACAGCCGAAATGACAGCCTGCAAAAGATCATTTAAACAGTGAGAAATACTTAATGCGATCAATATAGGAAATGCAATCCTACGAACCGGTTGGACCTGATTTTGTACCATATATTCTATACCTTATTTAAAATCGGATGCAAAGGTATAAAAAACAAAGAAGTAAGTAGCATAGGAGTGAGTCTAAATTAAAGAATAGCCGAATCGTCAGCGGATGAGAGGGAGCTATTATTTTTCATGGGAATAAATCTTGATTTGCTAACTTTTTGTGTATCTTTGGTTCATAAAATAATCTGTTAACCCAAATAATTAATGAAACAACAATCAACGTATGATGAATCAAGAATTATTAATGAGTCCCAATCATCTGGTGACATTTTTGCACAAGCCTGCTGCTGAATTTACAAAAGCAGATATTATTTCCTATATCCAACAAAATGAAATCCGCATGGTCAACTTTATGTATCCTGCTGCGGACGGACGACTTAAAACATTGAATTTTGTAATAAACAATGCTGCCTATCTGGATGCTATCCTGACTTGTGGTGAACGAGTGGATGGATCAAGCCTGTTTCCTTTTATAGAGGCAGGGAGCAGTGATTTGTATGTAATTCCACGCTTCCGTACTGCATTCGTTGATCCATTTGCAGAATTACCTACACTCGTGATGCTTTGCTCTTTCTTTAATAAAGATGGAGAACCTCTGGGAAGTTCTCCCGAATATACCTTACACAAAGCTTGTAAAGCGTTTACGGAAGTAACAGGCATGGAGTTTCAGGCTATGGGAGAATTGGAGTATTATGTGATTGCCGAGGACGACGGAATGTTTCCGGCAACCGATCAGCGCGGTTATCATGAATCAGGACCTTATGCTAAATTCAATGATTTCCGTACACAATGTATGTCTTACATAGCTCAAACGGGAGGACAAATAAAATACGGGCATTCTGAAGTCGGTAATTTTATGCTTGATGATAAAGTCTACGAGCAAAATGAAATAGAATTTCTGCCAGTCCGTGCAGAAGATGCTGCCGACCAATTGATAATAGCCAAATGGGTTATCCGCAACTTAGCTTACCAATATGGTTATGATATTACATTTGCTCCGAAAATTACAGTGGGCAAAGCTGGATCCGGATTACATATCCATATGCGCATGATGAAAGACGGACAGAACCAGATGCTAAAAGGTGGGATTCTTTCTGATACAGCTCGTAGAGCCATTGCGGGCATGATGCTGCTTGCCCCATCCATCACGGCTTTCGGAAATACAAATCCTACTTCATATTTCCGGCTTGTACCACATCAAGAGGCGCCGACTAATGTTTGTTGGGGCGATCGAAACCGTTCTGTATTGGTACGAGTTCCATTGGGATGGTCTGCTAAGACAGATATGTGTGCGTTAGCCAATCCATTGGAGTTGGACAGCCACTATGATACGACGCAAAAGCAGACAGTGGAAATGCGTTCACCGGACGGATCAGCCGATCTCTATCAATTACTGGCAGGACTTGCAGTGGCCTGTCGTCACGGTTTTGAGATAGACAACGCCTTAACCATTGCAGAGAAGACATACGTTAACGTAAATATCCATCAGAAAGAAAATGTTGATAAACTGAAAAACTTAGCACAACTACCGGATAGCTGTGCGGCATCAGCAGACTGCTTACAGAAACAACGGACTGTATTTGAACAGTATAATGTATTCAGCCCTGCTATGATTGATGGCATTATCAGTAGATTACGAAGCTATAATGATGCTACCCTGCGTATAGAGATACAGGGCAAACCGGAGGAGATGCTGGCATTAGTAAGCAAGTACTTCCATTGCGGATAAAGTCCCCAAAAGATCATTTTAATGCGGATTGAGTATCATAGTTCAGTCCGCATTATTTATATTCGCACTTCAAAATGAAATTATATCATGGAAGAAGCAAAAGATTTCAATAAGTATACATCGAAGGTTAACTTTGCCCCCATTACAGATTTTGTACTTCAAAATGGGCAACTTACCCAATATCAAAAAGGAGATTTCTTTTGTCGACAAAATGAATCCTGCAAATTGATGGGGTATGTGGCAGAAGGTTCTTTCCGCTATTGCTGTACCAACAGTCGGGGAGAAAATAAAATTGTAGGCTATACATTCGAACACTCGTTTGTGGGTAATTATCCGGCATTCCGTTTAGGAGATAATTCAAATGTAGATATACAAGCCATTTGTAATTGCACTGTTTATATAGTAAACAACAGACAGTTAGAGGAATTCTATGACCGGGACGACACGAATCTGAAATTGGCCAGACATATAGCTGAAATATTGTTATGGGAAGTATATGAACGGATGATATCGATGTACAGCATGACGCCCGAAGAACGATATAGGGAGATACTTGAACGTTGTCCCGGACTGTTGAATTTGATTTCATTGAAGGAACTGGCATCCTATCTGATGATATGTCCGGAAACACTCAGCCGTCTTCGAAGAAAGTTAGTACAAAAATAAAATCTTGATTTCAGTCAAGATTCATTTGTTCCGATCCCAATACCTTTGTGTAAGCATTAAAAAGAATAAAAATGAAAAAGGTTATCATAATAGGAGCTACATCCGGGATCGGCAGAGGATTGGCAGAACGGTTTATTCAGGAAGGGAATATGGTTGGCATAACGGGACGCAGGGAAAATAAACTGCAAGAGCTTTGTTCACAAAATAAAAACTGTTTTTATACCATATCAGATGTTACAAAGGAAACTGATACAATCCGGCAACTCAATAATCTTGTGGACAGAATGGGAGGTATGGATATACTCGTGTTCTGTTCGGGGGTAGGGGAACTAAACCCTGAGCTCGATTATAATTTAGAGAGACCGACTCTTTTGACCAATGTTATCGGATTCACCAATGTAGCAGACTGGGCATTTTATTTTTTCCAGAGACAAGAATCGGGGCATCTGGTTACAATTTCCTCTGTAGGCGGGATGCGTGGTGAAGGAATAGCACCGGCATACAATGCTTCGAAAGCCTATCAAATCAATTATACGGAAGGCTTGAGGAAGAAAGCAGCCAAGCTATCTTACCCCATTCACATTACGGACATACGCCCAGGATTCGTAGATACAGCGATGGCTAAAGGAGAGGGGTTGTTTTGGGTCACTCCACTACAGAAAGCCGTACAACAGATATACCGGGCGATCTTTCGGAAAAGAAAAGTTGTATACATCTCAAGAAGGTGGAGATATGTAGCAATGCTTTTGAGAATAATGCCTGCTTCTATTTATTGTAAAATGTAACAGCAGAAGTAGGGCTCCGGTTTTTCTGATATTTGACAGATTGAGTTATCTACTTTCGTTCGATCTTTGCTGCTCCTGGAATATTTATTAATATGAATGTTATAATAAGACAAATAATATTTTCATATTAATTGTTCCTAATGTCTTCTGCATCAAAAGAATTATCTTTGTAGGCATATACTATAAACCTATAATAGAACGAAATGAGTCCACGTAAATTAATACTTTGGCTATTTGCCTGTACCCTTATAGTATGTGCCCTGCGGGCCGGGTTATTGACAAGTGCAGATCATTATATCTATCATCTGCGGAATATGCATGCTTCGACTTTTGCATATCGGTATGATGATTTTCTACCCTATCTACCGATTGTTGTCATGTTTATATTGAAACTTGCAGGAGTAAAAAGTCGTAGTGACTGGAAACGTATGCTCGTTTCAACTGCATTTGCGTATGTCTTGATGGGAGCAGTAGTCATCTCCATGAAATCATTGGCGGGTGTTCTCCGTCCAGACGGTTCGGATTTTCTTTCCTTCCCTTCAGGCCATACGGCTACTGCTTTTACGGCTGCTACTCTTTTATATAAAGAATATGGCTTCAAGACTCCTTTAGCCACCATTGCCACTTTCCTGCCGGCTGTTGTTACCGGCTTCACACGCCAATTAAACAATCGTCATTGGCTAAGTGACGTATTGGCCGGTGCTACCATTGGCATCATGATGGTAGAGTTAGCTTATTTTCTGACAAATTTAATTTTTAGGAAGGAGAGTGACACGCATACTTGTCCTAAACCGTAAGAAATATAATAGGGATTATCCTGATCGAATAATCCCTATTATATTTCTTAGACTCTGACAGTCAATTCTCTTAAAGTAAAATCAGAAAGCATCATGACTGACATATAGCAGGTAGTTGTGTCTCTGAATAAAAATATTATTTTCTCTGGCTAACCAACCTACTGCAAGTGCAACATCTTCAGCGCTGAGGTTAATTTTCCGACTAAGTTCCTGAATAGATATTTTTCCCCTCATTTCATTCAGGGTGCGCCATACTTTGCCGGCGTTTTCTCCAATTGTTTCTAATTCCATTTTACATTATTTGGTTATGTTCCTAATATACAGAAAAACATTCAAATACAGAATTTTTAAGTCATGTTTTTATTCTGGTTTTGCATTTTTTAGTGTAAATCTCAAGTACTCTTTACCGGATAATCCGGCTTTGGAACAAGAAGAGTAAAATAAACCATATTTGTGCAAATAATAAGGGGGATTAACTAAAAAAGGAGTCCGCGATAATCCCGGCCTCCTTTTTCAAACGTTTTTTTCAATCAAACTCTGTTTTATAATCCTTTATTCATGGAGCATTACATAGCCCCAAATCATAGAATCGGAATTACCGATTCTATCCAACAATCTTTTTACCCATTTCATAATCTCAAATTTTTATGTTATACCTTGAAAACATTACAAATGTAAGGGAGAAATATGACGATTGAATTGACGTAGGATAAAAAGGCTGTTTTAAACTGTTTGTTTTTGATGTATGTCAATGATTGCAGGATAATCCTGTTACATCTTATCAAAGAATAACCCGACAAAGAGTAAATGTGAAAATAAATAGTTAAAAGATGGATGAAAACGGAACAAAGTAGATAAAATACCGTCTTATTATAAATGTTATACAACTGATAAAGTGAGGGAGCCGTACACCCTTTATGCGTAGCCATTCCCGAAGGTAGCCGGGAGTATTCTATTTCCTTTGAAAAAGCCCGTACAATTTTTGTACGGGCCTTTTATTATGCAGAAAAGTGATTCAATCGTTATTATCTTCCTCGTCGTCGACCAAATTATTAAGTTCCACTTCCAGATCAACTAACTCTTGCTCCCATATCTTCAGTATCTCTCTGGGGGTATCTTTGGGAGCTTTCTTAATTCTTTCCTGAGCAAGAGATACCTCATGCTCTAATTCCTTGCGCCTGCTCATATCGTTAAGTCTATAAGTTTGATGAATTAAAATGATTTGTTCAAAAACGACCCTTTAACAGGTCCGGTATTTCCGAAGGTTCGCCGGCGACCCTGATTCCTGCAATCTCCAATGCTGAAATTTTTTCGGCAGCAGAACCGGAACTTCCGGATATAATGGCTCCGGCATGTCCCATCTGCTTGCCCGGCGGGGCAGATTGCCCTGCAATAAATGCTACTACAGGTTTAGTTACATGTTTACGAATATATGCTGCGGCCAGTTCTTCTGCATTTCCTCCGATCTCACCAATCATAACAATAGCATCTGTTTGAGGATCATTCTGTAACATTGCCAATAATTCGCGGAAATAAAGTCCAACAACAGGATCTCCTCCCATGCCGATAGCGGTGGATTGCCCCATACCTTCGGCTGTGAGATGTGACACGATTTCGTAAGTCAGTGTTCCGCTTCGGCTTATCACTCCTATATTGCCCGGACTGAATACCTGTCCGGGAAGAATACCTACCAGACTTTTCCCCGGAGAGATAAGCCCCGGACAGTTTGGTCCAATCAGTTTTGCCCCTTTCTGTTCAGCAAACCGATAGGCTTTTATCACGTCCAGTGTCGGAATTCCTTCTGTAATGCAAATAATCAATCGGATACCTGCGTCGGCAGCCTCCATAATAGCATCAGCAGCAAAACGGGCCGGTACAAAAATAATAGATGTATTGGCCTGTGTGCGACGGACAGCTTCATACATGGTATTGAATACCGGAAAGGTATCATCTACCATTGTGCCTCCTTTTCCGGGCGATGTGCCACCCACTACATTAGTTCCATATTCAGCCATCTTTTTTGCATGAAAGAGTCCGTCCCTGCCTGTAATTCCCTGTACCAGGAGCCGGGTGGATTTATCAATAAGTATGCTCATATCGATTCTTTTTTTAATGATTCTACAGCCATCCGAGTAGCTTCTTCCATTGTTTGTGCTACCTGAAAACGACTATTTTTACTCAATAATTCACGTCCCATACGTTCGTTCGTACCCGTTAGTCGTACAATAATAGGGATATCCGTATGTATCTGGTCAAATGCCTGCAATAGTCCGATAGCCACGTCATCACCTCGGGTGATGCCACCGAAAATGTTGATAAAGACAACCTTTACCTTTTTATCATCCAGCAATAATTTCATTGCTTCTATTACTTTGATAGGATTCGAGCTACCGCCAATATCAAGAAAATTTGCCGGATTACCTCCATAAAGTTTAATCATATCCATGGTTGCCATAGCTAAACCGGCTCCGTTAACCATACAGCCAATTTCGCCATCCATACGGACATAACTGAATCCCCTCTCTTTGGCAATAGCTTCAAGCTTTTCATCTTCTGTAGGTTCTGATAGTTTCTGCAAATCCGAATGACGGTAAAGTGCGTTATCATCAAACACCACTTTCGCATCAATTGCCAGTAATGTACCCGTAGGGGTAAGTACCAATGGATTAATCTCAGCCAGTGAGGCATCCTTTTCAATAAATGCTTTGTAAAGGTTTTGAATAATGGTTGTCATCCGATTGGCCTGCTCTGCTTGTTCGAATAGAGAGAAAGCAAATTTACGTGCCAGATAATCGGGAATCCCGACCAGAGGATCAATGTTGTAACGCATTATTTTTTCGGGATATTGACGAGCCACTTCCTCAATGTCCATGCCACCGGCTGCACTCATGATCAGTACAACAGAACGTGTATTACGATCTATCGTAATACTGATATAATATTCTGCGGCGATATTGATGGCTTCACTAAGAAGGACTCTGGTTACGGGATATCCTTTAATGGTCATCCCCAAAATCGTTTGAGCATATTGATAGACATCTCTGTCGTTATCGGCAAGTTTTACCCCACCGGCTTTTCCACGGCCCCCGGTCAATACTTGTGCCTTAATTGCAACCCGGTTTACACCCATACGGTGGTAAGCGGCTACAGCGCCGTCTGCAGTATGGCACAAAGCATGTCTTTCGACAGGTATTCCGTAAGAGGAGAAAATCTCTTTTGCCTGATATTCGTGTACTTTCATTGGACAAATAGGTTTGTTTCTAATTATAACAAAAGCATAGGCAAAAAGGTTGCAAAGTACTCAGGACACGCCAGATATGTCCACCCATCGGATTCACTTGTGCAAAATGGGTATAAAGGCAACTGGATATCTCCTTAAAACCAGAAGGAAGATTGTAAAATCAAGATATCGGATATGTTATTTTAAAAAAGTAACACCGAAACCCTATAGAAAGAGTTTCGGTGTTGTATTATAGGAAAGTCTTCAAAAAGACTTTTATGCAATTCCGTGAGCAGATACTGTAGAGTCGATCTTCTTGATCAGCCCTTGTAATACGGCGCCCGGTCCACATTCTGTGAAGTCGGTAGCACCGTCGGCAACCATATTCTTTACGGTTTGAGTCCAGCGTACAGAAGCTGTCAATTGAGCAACCAGGTTCTTTTTGATTTCTTGCGGATCTGTATGAGGCAGAGCATCCACATTCTGGTAAACCGGACATTTCGGAGTGTGGACTTCGGTTGCGTTGATAGCAGCTTCCAGTTCTACTTTGGCAGGATCCATCAGAGGAGAGTGGAATGCTCCACCTACCTTCAGCGGAAGTGCACGTTTTGCTCCGGCTGCCTTCATCAGTTCGCAAGCTTTCTCGATTCCCGGTACAGATCCGGAAATTACAATCTGTCCCGGACAGTTGTAGTTAGCCGGTACACAAACTTCGCCTTCGGCAGCAACAGCCGCACAGATTTCTTCTACTTTCTCATCAGGCAGAGCGATAATGGCAGCCATTGTAGAAGGAGTAGCTTCACAAGCCTTCTGCATTGCCATGGCACGTGCATAAACCAGTTTCAAACCGTCCTCAAAAGAAAGAGCACCGGCAGCAACCAATGCAGAAAACTCACCCAATGAGTGTCCGGCAGTCATTTCCGGTTTGAAATCTTCCCCCATGCAAAGCGCAGAGATAACAGAATGAAGGAATACAGCAGGTTGGGTAACCTTGGTCTGACGGAGGTCTTCGTCAGTACCGTTGAACATAATATCTGTAATGCGATATCCCAGGATATCATTTGCTTTTTCAAACAATTCTTTTGCTAAAGCTGAAGTTTCATACAGGTCTTTGCCCATACCTACGAACTGGGCGCCTTGACCGGGGAATACAAATGCTTTCATATTTTTGTTTTTTAATTTAATTTGCGGGTGCAAAGTTATATATTTTTGCAATATGATAGCACAGAATTGACAAAATTGTGCAATAGAGAAGCGTTTTTCGGTTTATTCCTCTTCTTTATCTTCCCATATATTGGCTTTTTCCGGTCCCCAGAAATGACACAACGGGCCGTTGCCATGACCGACAATTATTTCTTTTCCGGCATCAATGGCCCTGCTGACATATGTTTTAGCTTTGCCTACTGCCTGATCCATTGGAAGTCCTGATGCCAGATAGGTGGCGATTGAAGAAGAGAGAGTACATCCGGTACCATGTAAATTCCGGCTTTCTATTTTTCTCTCCTTATATATATAGGTGTTTCCGCCCGCAAACAATACATCCTGCATTTCGTTTCCCTGCAAGTGTCCTCCTTTCACCAATACCGCAGTATGATACATCGTGGAGAGCGTCCGGGCCGCATCTATCATCTCTTCCACTGTGGTTATTTTCATTCCTGTCAGCACTTCCGTTTCATCCAGATTGGGAGTTATCAGGGTTGTTTGCGGGATAAGTTCTTCTTTAATCAACTGTATTGCATCGTCAGTCATTAATTTCCGCCCACTGGTAGACACCATAACGGGGTCATAAACCACCGGGCGGTGAGGGTATTTCCGTAAACAATCCGCAATCACTTTTACGAGGAGCGGTTCACTTACCATACCTATTTTCAGAGTATCTGGACATAAGTCGTCCATTACCGCTTCAATCTGTCCCTGCACAATCCCGGCGGGAACCGTGTGTACAGCCTTCACTCCCCTTGTATCTTGTACGGTGACTGCGGTAATCACCGATGCCGCGTATGCGCCCAGAGCAGAAATCGTTTTAATATCTGCCTGTATACCCGCCCCTCCCGAACAATCGGAACCGGCAATAGAAAGAACAACCGGATAACGTTTCATTTTAGTTTTTTTTAATAATTCTACAACAAAGATAGGATAAAAACAAAGAAGATACAAAATGACACACCTTATAAAATACAATAAGTCCGCCGTAAAACCAATGGTCTGCCATCAATCGAAAGAGCTGATTATAAAGTATCCCCGTCTTTTTGTACTTTCTACAATTACTGTCTTTCCTGGAAGGTAGAAATACATATTGTTGTCTATACAATAAGATGAATACTCCTTAGTGTAAAACATACGATATGTATATATATGAAAAACAATGCTTTATAGCATATAATTTAATTGCTTACCAGATGAGAATATCTCTATATTTGCAATGTTCAAAGACTAAATATTATGCATGACATACCGAAACAAACCCCATTGGCAAACAATCATATCTCAGTAGACTGTGTAGTGATTGGTTTTGACGGAGAGCAACTCAAAGTCCTGTTGATTAAGCGGGTAGGAGAGGAAAACGGAGAAGTTTACCATGATATGAAGCTTCCCGGGAGTCTGATCTACATGGATGAAGACCTGGACGAAGCAGCACAACGTGTTTTATTCGAACTGACAGGTATCCGGAGCGTCAACCTGATGCAATTTAAAGCATTTGGTTCTAAGAACCGGACGAGCAATCCTAAAGATGTGCGTTGGTTGGAACGGGCAATGCAATCGAAAGTAGAGCGCATTGTCACCATAGCTTATCTATCGATGGTAAAGATAGACCGGGCGTTGGACAAAAACCTGGATGAGTTCCAGGCCTGTTGGGTGGCACTGAAAGACATAAAGACGTTGGCTTTTGACCATAATCTGATTATCAGAGAAGCGCTGATTTATATCCGGCAATTTGTGGAGTTCAATCCTTCGATGCTGTTTGATCTGCTGCCGCGCAAGTTTACCGCTTCCCAACTTCGGATCTTGTTCGAACTGGTATACGACAAAGCAGTGGATGTACGCAACTTCCATAAAAAGATAGCCTTGATGGAGTACGTCGTACCATTGGAAGAAAAACAAACCGGAGTGGCCCACCGGGCAGCCCGCTATTATAAATTCGACAAAAAGATATATAATAAGGTAAGACGGTAAGTCTTATGGAGATTTTATTTTAAATCACAAATTAATTAATAAACAAGATCATGTTTTTATTAGGGTATGACATAGGCAGCTCGTCTGTCAAAGCGAGCTTGGTAGATGCCGGGACAGGCAAATGCGTCGCTTCCGCATTCTTTCCGAAAACGGAGGCAGGCATTATTGCCGTACGCTCCGGATGGGCAGAACAGGAACCGGAAGACTGGTGGGAGAATCTGAAACTCTCCACACAGTCCGTCCTTTCAGAATCGGGGATAGCTGCCGGAGACATCAAGGCCATCGGCATCTCTTATCAGATGCACGGCCTGGTATGTGTAGACAGACAGCAGCGCGTGCTGCGCCCGGCTATAATCTGGTGCGATTCGCGTGCGGTCCCCTATGGACAAAAGGCGTTCGAAACGATCGGAGAGGAGTTTTGCCTTGCGCACTTGCTTAATTCTCCCGGCAATTTTACCGCTTCTAAACTGGCATGGATAAAGGAAAACGAGCCGCACATTTACGCACAGATTGATAAAATTATGTTGCCGGGTGATTATATTGCCATGAAACTGAGCGGAGAAATCTGTACGACAGTCGAAGGGCTTTCCGAAGGTATGCTTTGGGATTTCCGGAATGACCGTAAGGCAGATTTCCTAATGCAATATTATGGGTTCGATTCCTCTCTGATAGCCGACATCCGGCCAACTTTCGCCGAACAGGGACTATTAACCGGGAGTGCTGCCCGGGAACTTGGATTGCAGGAAGGTACACCGATCACTTACCGTGCTGGCGACCAACCCAACAACGCTCTTTCCTTGAATGTATTCAATCCGGGTGAAATAGCTTCCACTGCCGGAACGTCGGGAGTCGTATACGGAGTAAACGGGGAAATCAGCTATGATCCGCAGTCGCGTGTCAACACCTTTGCGCATGTCAATCATACTGCCGCGAATCCACGTCTGGGTGTATTGCTTTGCATCAACGGAACAGGAATTCTCAATTCGTGGATAAAACGCAATGTCGCTCCGGAAGGCATCTCATATACAGAGATGAACCGCCTTGCTTCACAGGTTCCGGTTGGCAGTGCAGGCATCAGCATTCTCCCTTTTGGTAACGGGGCGGAACGCATGCTGAGCAACCGGACGACCGGTTGCAGTTTTCACGGTATTGACTTCAACATGCATGACAAGGCGCATTTGATCCGTGCGGCACAGGAAGGCATCGTCTTTTCCTTTAAATATGGTATCGATATTATGGAAGGAATGGGTATCCCTGTCGAAAAGATCCATGCCGGACATGCCAATATGTTTCTCAGCCCCATTTTTCGTGAGACATTGGCCGGCACGACGGGAGCTACCATTGAACTTTATAACACAGATGGTGCTGTCGGCGCAGCCAAGGGTGCCGGGATGGGAGCAGGCATCTACAAAAACCATCAAGAGGCTTTCGCGTCACTCGACAAGCTGGAAGTCGTTGAACCCGATCCGGTCCGGCAACAGGAATATGCCGATGCATATGGACGTTGGAAACAATGCCTGGCCCGATCTATGCAGATGAATAAAGAAAACGAATAATCATAAGATAAAAAAATGAATCATCAAAGCTGTCTCCTGTGCTTTCTCCAAATGAAGAAGGAGCGGGAGAAGCTCCTAAAATTTTAAATAATATGGCAACAAAAGAGTACTTCCCAGGTATAGGGAAAATTAAGTTCGAAGGTAAAGATAGTAAGAACCCGATGGCATTTCGTTATTACGATGCCGAGAAAGTGATTAACGGCCGCAAGATGAAAGACTGGCTGAAGTTTGCAATGGCGTGGTGGCATACACTTTGTGCCGAGGGCGGTGACCAGTTTGGAGGCGGAACCAAACAATTTTCATGGAACGGTGACCCTGATCCCTTACAGGCAGCCAAGAACAAGATGGATGCAGGTTTTGAGTTTATGCAGAAGATGGGTATTGGATATTATTGTTTCCACGATGTAGACTTGGTTGCAGAAGCTGATACCATCGAGGCCTATGAAGCCAACCTGAAAGAGATGGTTGCCTACGCAAAGCAGAAGCAGGCCGAAACCGGTATCAAACTATTGTGGGGAACAGCCAATGTATTCAGCCATGCTCGTTACATGAACGGTGCGGCTACCAATCCCGATTTCGATGTTGTGGCCCGTGCTGCTGTTCAGATTAAGAATGCGATTGACGCCACTATAGAACTGGGGGGGACAAACTATGTCTTTTGGGGCGGACGCGAAGGATATATGTCGCTGCTGAATACCGACCAGAAACGAGAAAAAGAACATCTGGCACAAATGCTCACCATTGCCCGTGACTATGGCCGCGCACAAGGTTTCAAAGGCACCTTCCTGATTGAGCCGAAACCCATGGAGCCGACCAAGCACCAGTATGATGTCGACACCGAAACCGTCATCGGTTTCCTGAAAGCTCACGGGCTGGAACGCGACTTCAAAGTGAACATTGAAGTGAACCATGCCACCCTTGCGGGACATACATTTGAACACGAACTGGCAGTGGCTGTAGATAACGGTATGTTAGGATCTATCGATGCAAACCGCGGCGACTATCAGAATGGATGGGATACCGACCAGTTCCCGATTGATAACTTCGAACTGACACAAGCCATGATGCAGATTATCCGTAATGACGGATTGGGCAACGGCGGAACAAACTTCGACGCCAAGACCCGCCGGAACTCTACCGATCCGGAGGATATTTTCATTGCCCACATTGCCGGAATGGACGCGATGGCACGTGCTTTGGAAAGCGCAGCCAATCTGCTCAATGAATCTCCTTACCGGAAGATGCTGTCCGAACGCTATGCCTCGTTCGATACAGGTAAAGGGAAAGAATTTGAAGAAGGTAAAATGTCTCTGGATGAACTTGTTGCTTATGCAAAATCCAATGGTGAGCCGAAACAAACCAGTGGTAAACAGGAGTTGTATGAAGCGCTCGTTAACATATACTCACTATAAGTCCGTACAATGCGGTTTGCAGACAGTTTCCGTCTGCAAACCGTAATTCAAAAAAGCTAATGCCATGAATCATACCAACGAAGGTAGCAAGCTCTACCTGTATTCCATCACATCGGTAGCCATCCTGGGCGGACTGTTGTTCGGCTATGACACCGCTGTGATTTCGGGAGCTGAGAAAGGGCTCGAAGCCTTCTTCCTCACAGCCACAGATTTTCAATACGACAAAGTGATGCACGGCATCACCTCTTCAAGTGCACTGATTGGTTGCGTACTGGGTGGTGCATTGTCCGGCATCTTTGCTTCACGGTTGGGTCGCCGCAACTCGCTGCGACTGGCTGCCGTTCTCTTTTTCCTTTCGGCACTGGGGTCATATTACCCCGAGTTCCTGTTCTTTGAATATGGAAAAGCTGATATGAACCTGCTTATAGCCTTTAACCTTTACCGCATCGTAGGTGGTATCGGTGTGGGGCTGGCATCTGCTGTCTGTCCGATGTATATTGCCGAAATAGCACCATCCAATATCCGGGGTACACTGGTGTCCTGCAATCAGTTTGCCATTATTTTCGGCATGCTGGTAGTCTACTTTGTAAACTTCTTGATTTTGGGTGACCACCAAAATCCGATCATCCTGAAAGATGCCGCCGGTACACTTTCCGTCAGCAGCGAATCGGATATGTGGACCGTAACCGAAGGATGGCGATACATGTTTGGTTCCGAAGCTTTTCCGGCTGCCTTCTTCGGCATGCTGCTCTTCTTTGTACCCAAAACTCCCCGCTATCTGGTGATGATCGATCAGGATCAGAAAGCATATTCCATTCTAAAGAAAGTGAACGGAGCCGCCAAGGCACAAGAAATCTTGGCGGATATAAAGGCTACTTCGCAGGAAAAGGCAGAAAAGCTGTTCACTTATGGCGCAACAGTGATTGTCATCGGTATTCTGCTTTCCGTTTTTCAGCAGGCCATCGGCATCAATGCCGTGCTTTATTACGCACCTCGAATATTCGAAAATGCCGGCGCCGAAGGGGGAGGAATGATGCAAACCGTCATTATGGGGATTGTCAACATTATCTTCACACTGGTAGCCATCTTTACCGTCGACCGTTTCGGTCGTAAGCCCTTACTCATCATCGGGTCCATCGGTATGGCGGCCGGGGCATTCGCTGTTGCCTTGTGCGACAGCATGGGCGTCAAGGGGATACTTCCCGTGCTGTCGGTAATTGTATACGCAGCCTTTTTCATGATGTCGTGGGGACCTATTTGCTGGGTACTGATATCCGAAATCTTTCCCAACACCATCCGTGGCAAAGCCGTAGCCATTGCCGTAGCATTTCAATGGATATTCAATTACATTGTTTCGTCCACCTTCCCTGCCCTCTATGATTTCAGTCCGATGTTTGCTTACAGCCTTTATGGGGTCATTTGTGTGATTGCCGCACTGTTTGTATGGCGTTGGGTGCCCGAAACCAAAGGAAAGACATTGGAAGATATGAGTAAACTTTGGAAAAAACATTGATGGGAGAGGATTCTTGCCCCATTCCACTTTGAAAGCAGAATGGTCTGAATACTGACCGAATGTAGCATATACTTATCTATTGCTGACATGCACTTTTTATGAATCCGGCGAACCGGAAGCGTAATAACATGAAGCCTATAGTCCTACCCCTCTCAGAAGTAACGTGAGAGGGATAGAACGATAGGCTTTCGGACAAATTACAGTAAGCAAAGAGAGAAAATGGTTACTGCATTTGCTCATTATGCCGTAACCATCCCATCCGGATGATTACTACATTTGCCCCATATGGTATAATGATATTATAAAATGGTAAGAACGCAGACCTTTTTTCTCTATTTGAGCGCAAAAGATCAACAAGCGAAAAATAGAAAAAAGATCACTGTTTAGAGCCGACTCCGATCATAAAGCTTAAAATAACACAATCCTATTGTGCATATTGTAATAAATATACGCAATAGACTTGCATTCTTAAATAGACTGATTCAAATTCCGGGCGTTTTTTTTCTCCGCCTTGCCCATTGGACAGAAATATGCTATACTACACGCAGTAGATTATCAAAAAGACAGATCTTTCAGAATGTCTTTTATCCTTTCAAACTGTCCGTCCGTTTTCTCCGGAGTGATCTTCATCAAATACGCCAGTAACGGATAAATATCTACATTGACAAAACCTTTCGATTCATATCCTTCCTTAAAGTCGGGACCGCAGGCACGAAACATTACTTGCATATCCGGACTTTGCGGAAAATAACCATGAGCACCTTTCAGCGCACGCGGCACATCGGTAAATTGCCATCCCAATTCGGGAGCCACTACAATATCTCCAACACGGTCACTGCTTCCGTAATTCAGCTCAGCAGGAATCTCTTCTTTTTTCCAAACATGGATGTGGGCTACATTTTTTAAAGCATTGTATACCGAGTCACGATATTCCGGCTTGGTAAAGATAGAAGTCGGTGTCCGCCCGTCTACCGCTTCGCACCATTCCGGACGCAGATATTTATTCATATCTACCACCCGGTCGTCACTGATTTCCGTCATCCCATGATCGGCAGTAACAATCAGGTTGACATCTTTTCCGAAGGGGAGAGCAGCGATTCCCTGTCGCAACATTCCTATCAGACTATCCATACGATGTACGATAGCGGCAGCTTCCGCGCTTTGAGGACCATGATGATGCGTCACTCCATCCGGCTCCTCAAAGTAAAGCATAACAAAACGGGGACGTTCCGCTTCCGGCTTTCTCAGCAGAGCGATGGTCGAATCTACCCGTTGCTCAAAAGTAAGACGGGGCTTTTCTGCATATTCCCGGTAATAAGTGGGGTAGCAACCTTTAATGGCAATATCCGAACCTACCCAATAGATGTTTCCTGTTTTTACACCTTGCTTCTGAGCTGTTATCCAAATCGGTTCACCCAGATAATAGTCGGGATTGTTTCGTGTGGCAGGATCTCCCATGGAGTATTGCCGATGCCGTTTTACATCCCAGAAAGTGTTGTTGATAATACCGTTATGGTCAGGTACCAGCCCCGTAGCCAATGTATAATGGTTGGGGAAAGTAGATGCCGGATAGGAGGGGAGCATAGTTGCCTTAACCCCTTCGCGGGCCATCTGGTTCAGGTTAGGGGTATCATACATCTCCGGGTAATCCCAGCGGAAGGCATCCAACGAAACAATTACGGTGTAGTGCGGAGCCTTGTCCTGCGCTGCCAAAGTAAAAATAAAGAAAACATAGCAGCAGAAAGAAATAATAAATTTACGCATACTCTTGATAGTTGTTATGAAGTGCAAAGGTATAAAATTATATGAAAGCTGTCCGGTTATAAAGATAAAGCTTACCTTTGCAACGTTTTTTTAATACAAGTTACTATGGATTATCCTCATAAAATTAATAAGGTACAGATCCGTAACCTCCAGATTGAAGATTACGCTCAATTATCCCAATCGTTTACACGTGTATATTCGGACGGAAGTGATGTTTTCTGGACACACGGACAGATTGAGAAACTAATCAAGATTTTCCCCGAAGGGCAGATTGTAACCGTAGTCGACGAGAAGATCGTTGGCTGTGCACTCTCTATCATTGTAGATTATGATAAAGTGAAGAACGACCACACTTATGCCCAAGTCACAGGGAAGGAGACTTTCAATACCCACACAGCCCAAGGAAATATCCTATATGGCATCGAGGTCTTTATTCATCCCGAATATCGCGGATTACGGTTGGCACGGCGCATGTACGAATATCGCAAAGAACTTTGCGAAACGCTTAACCTGAAAGCGATCATGTTTGGCGGACGTATTCCGAATTACCATAAATATGCTGACAAGATGCGTCCCAAAGAGTATATTGACCGCGTACGCCAGCGGGAAATCTACGACCCGGTGCTCACTTTTCAACTTTCCAATGATTTCCACGTTCGGAAGGTGATGACCAATTATCTGCCGAATGATGAAGAATCCAAACATTATGCTTGCCTGTTGCAATGGGACAACATTTACTATCAGCCCCCTACACAGGAATACCTTGCTCCCAAAACGACGGTTCGCGTAGGATTGGTGCAGTGGCAGATGCGCAGTTACAAAACTTTGGACGACCTTTTCGAACAAGTAGAATTTTTCGTTGATGCCGTATCCGACTATAAAAGCGACTTTGTGCTTTTCCCCGAATACTTTAATGCGCCACTGATGTCAAAGTACAATGATAAAGGCGAATCACAAGCTATCCGCGGACTGGCCCAATATACCGAGGAAATTCGTGACCGCTTTATCAATCTGGCAATCAGCTACAATATCAATATCATTACGGGCAGCATGCCGCTGATAAAAGAGGACGGACTGTTGTACAACGCCGGTTTCCTCTGCCGGCGTGACGGAACTTACGAAATGTATGAAAAGCTTCATGTCACTCCGGACGAAATAAAGAGCTGGGGACTGAGCGGGGGCAAACAGTTGAAAACATTCGAAACAGACTGTGCCAAGATCGGCATATTGATTTGTTATGATGTAGAGTTTCCCGAACTTTCCCGCCTGATGGCCGACCAGGGAATGCAGATTCTGTTTGTGCCGTTCCTCACCGATACTCAAAATGCTTATTCACGTGTACGGGTCTGTGCACAGGCACGTGCCATTGAGAACGAATGTTTTGTTGTAATAGCCGGCAGCGTAGGCAATCTTCCCCGTGTACATAACATGGACATTCAGTATGCCCAGTCTGGGGTATTTACACCTTGCGACTTTGCCTTCCCGACGGACGGAAAGCGCGCTGAAGCCACTCCGAATACAGAAATGATCCTGGTTTCGGACGTAGATCTCGATTTGCTGAATGAGTTGCATACTTATGGCAGTGTACGTAACTTGAAAGATCGCCGGAACGATGTATATGAAGTGAGATTTAAGAAGCCGCAATAGATTTTGTCTATTATCCGATAGATATTATAAATCGTTAAACTTTGGTAGCAAACAAAGATTCTGATAGCTTTGTTTCCGAAATGAATCGTTTAATAACTTCTAAAACAAGAAAATTATGAGATCATTAATTGGAAAACAAGCGCCGAAATTTGATGCCACGGCTGTAATCAATGGGCATGAAATCGTTCAGGACTTCTCGTTGGATCAGTATAAAGGGAAAAAGTATGTAGTATTCTTCTTCTATCCGATGGACTTTACTTTTGTATGCCCCACCGAACTGCACGCATTTCAGGAAAAGCTCGACGAGTTTGAAAAACGGAACGTAGCTGTGGTAGGTTGCTCGGTCGACTCTGAATATTCTCATTTCTCCTGGTTGCAGATGCCCAAGAGCGAGGGAGGTATCCAAGGCGTGAAGTATCCTATTGTGTCCGACTTTTCTAAATCAATCTCTGAAAGTTACGGAGTACTGGCCGGAAGCTATGCTCCCGATGAAAATGGCAATTGGGTATGCGAAGGGGCACCGGTGGCTTTCCGCGGTCTGTTTCTGATTGACAAAGAAGGTGTAGTGAGACATTGTGTCATCAACGACTTACCATTGGGACGTAACGTAGACGAAGTACTGCGTATGGTGGATGCCTTGCAACATTTTGAAGAGTATGGCGAGGTTTGTCCGGCCAATTGGTCGAAAGGTAAAGATGCCATGAAAGCAACCGAAGACGGAGTGGCCAGCTATCTGAGTAAACATTAATAGAGACACATCTGTAAGAAAAAAGGGCGTTTATTGAAAAATAAATGCCCTTTTATAGTTGATAATCCAAATATTATGGCGTTCTTTGCTGCCGAAAACAATTGATCGTTTTATTTTACTCTATTTTCTACTGAATCAGTCGAATCCGGATCTAATCTCAAACTTCTGTTGTTTCTAAATTTATTTATCAATTTTTATTTTTTTTATTTTATGAACATGTACATTGGAAACCTTAGCTATCGTGTTAAGGAAGCAGATTTGAGACAAGTAATGGAAGAGTACGGAACAGTTGATTCAGTAAAACTGATCACCGACCGCGAGACTCGCAAATCTAAAGGATTCGCATTCGTTGAAATGCCGAACGACGACGAAGCAAAAAATGTTATCGCTGAGTTGAACGGTGCTGAATACGAAGGCCGTCAGATGGTTGTTAAAGAAGCCCTGCCTCGTAACTAATCCATTTATAGCATAAAACAAGAAAAGGATACTCTTTGCAGAGTATCCTTTTCTTGTTTTTATCCGGCAGACATTACAATGCCTTGCTCTGATTATCATTGGTCAGTGGTTTACCTTTATACTCTCCGGTCAGTGTTTCCAGGAAAGCTACTATTTTATTCAGTTCATCTTCCGGCAGATTCTTGTCTACCTGATATTTGGCCATATAATCCACGGCCTCCTTCATTGTTTTCATGCTACCGTCATGAAAGTAAGGAGCTGTCAAGGCAATGTTTCTTAAACCGGGAACTTTGAAACGATGTTTATCACGATCATTTTGGGTCTGTTTGAAGCGTCCGTTATCTTCTTCTGTCAATTCAATGCCACGATCTGCAAAATAATCTCTCTTCACACCCATTAACTCGTAAGACTGACCACCCAAAGTTTCACCTACATGGCAAGTAGCGCAATCGTATTTCTTAAACAATTCGTATCCGGCAAGTTCCATATCGTTAATAGCAGTCTTTTCACCTTTCAGATAAAGGTCGAAACGAGAATTGGGAGTGAGCAATGTCTTTTCGAACTCTTCGATAGCGTCAGTGATATTCTTTTCCGAATATCCGTCGGGATATACAGCTAAAAAAGCTTTGGTGAAATTAGCGTCCTGTTCGAGTTTTGCAATGATTTCGTCAAAAGACTGGCAAGCCATCTCGACCGGATTCAACGGAGGACCGGCAGCCTGCTCGGCAAGTGTTCCGGCACGTCCGTCCCAGAACTGCACGAAATTGTAGGCAGCATTGTATACCGTCGGAGCATTCACACCTCCGAATTGTCCACCTACACCTTCTGAATATTGCTTGTTGTCTACCCCTCCCGTATTCAATCCATGGCATGATGCACATGAAACGGTGTTGTCGGCCGAAAGGCGAGTATCGTGATAAAGCATATCTCCCAAAATCACTTTACGCATATCTACCGGAATGGAATCAGCGATGGGACGCACCGGCTCGTTAGCGAATTCGGCTGAAGCCAGCCCGTTAGCATAATGTGCCAGACGGTGTTGTTTTGCCCACGCCATAGCCATTTCCTTTTTAGCATCTGTCACACTGGCTCCCCAGTGTACCATATAGTAGGCATGTTTGGGCATTGTTCCGTCCATGATCACTTTCTCTACTTTGGCCAAAGCCACTTTTCCTACAGGTTTACCGACTTTTAAGGCTTCAGCCATTTCGGTCATGTCAAAAGCGCGATAACCTTGTTCCACGTCCTTCTGAACCATTCCGCCGGCAACAGGCCAGTTTGCATAAAAAGGAAGATCCGGACTACCCGAATGGCATTGCAGGCAGCCACCGGAAGTAATGATCTCTTGCATCTGAGCGTCAGCGGCAAGCTCTTTTGACGGAGCCTGATTTACGACGCGGTAAGTGATAGCCAAAGCTCCGACCGTCACCAGTAATGCGATGATAAATTTTGTACTTTTCTTCATTGTGGATTCTTTTAGTTAATTATTACGATTATATAAATGTACACTTTGTTGAGCCGAAGGCAAATAATTTACTCCATACCAACACATCTGCAAAGCCAAAAAGGAGAAAATAAGTATGACATACAGCATCTTTTTACGAAACCTGCCCCGTAAGCGCAGGTGCATATATAATAGGTATCCCATCCAGGTAACCACTGCCCAGGTCTCTTTGGGATCCCAACTCCAATAATTTCCCCAGGCCTCCTTTGCCCATAAAGATCCAAGAAGCATGCCGATCGATAAAAAAGCCACACCAGAATAGACCAGATTATCTGCTGTCACCAAATATTCTTCTTTGTGGTGTACAAGCCCGCAAATAGCAATAATGAAAGCACATCCCAATACAGAGTAGGAGAACATATAAACTGTGACATGGGGAATAAACCAGACACTTTGCAAAGCCGGCATAAGTGATTGGTCATGTATCTCGGGCTTCAGCAAATTGATGATAACAAAAACAGTGGACAGCAGAGTAGAGAAAGAAAGTATCCATCGATATTTCCAGCGAATATACGTCAACAGCCCGGCAATCCCCATAAAAAAGGAATACCACAAACGGGTTTCACCCATAGTGCGAAGAGGAGGGCGTTGCAGAGATATCCATAGCCCGGCAATGAATATCCCCAGACAAGTAATTCCTGCTACAGTCAGTACAACAGCTATTTTACTTTGTCCCGATGAACGAAGTGCCGATATGGCACCCGTAAGCCAAAGGCAGATGGAGACGGTTGCAAACAGATAGAAGTTATCCCAGGTTATCATGATTTAGCTTTTTTAGGACCATTAATAAATAGCAGAACAGCTCCTGCTAACATCATTAAAATACCAGTCACCATTACATATTTCCAGGGTTGACGTACAATCTGAAGAATGCAATATTGGGTATTTCCCACATTACGTGTATCATATCCGGTCAGATAAATATCTTCTCCCAAACGGTAACTGTGAGGATGATTTACTTCAAGCGTAGTTCTCTGCTCTCCAATACGTACATCTGCCGCAAAACGCGAAGGCATCCCGTTCGGATAATACTCTGTATTGAAAGAGTAGAGTTCCAATTCATAATCCAGATAATAGGCTTTCCCATCCATACTATAGGCTTCGCGTCCCGGTTGTCCGGCATAAAGCGGGATCCGTAATGTCTGCACATCGCTGCTACCGAAGAATCCGGCAAATAAAGCGAGCCATAATCCCAAATGGTTCAGGAGAAAACGCTTCTTTGCCGGTACACGATGATAGAAAGCATGGATAACCACCATTGCCAGATTACTCAATAATAGAAAAAGAATGGCAATGAATATCCAGGAAGTCATAAAGTTATAGCATCCCAATGAGGCTGGGACTCCTGATATGGATGCAGCTTCTGCTTCCGATAATTGGGGAAACAACCCGATAACCAAGCTGCCACCTACTAATAATAAGATTGATAAAATACTTGTCCGGGAAGACAGCAGAAAACGGGTTAACGGCAACTTATTCCCTTCTTTATAGAGACGCCATAATAAATAGACCCATATAACTGCTACAATCACATTCAGAGGGAATGCAAAAAAAGATAAGGGGAAATTGCCTGTCATAGTTTGCAATAATGCCGCTATTACAAAATATGCAGTTACTAATAGTTTTTTGTGCATAGTTGTGCCTTTATATGGTGCAAAGTAAGTAAAAATATGCCAATAAACGTATAAAAGGGCTATTAATTTGTATTAAATACAATTTTGAAGTAGATTTAAATTAAAAAGGAAAGTTACTATTTATAATATTGGTTGGGGATGGCCGGGATACAAAATAAAAGAAAATATAAATTAGTACTTAGAATAAAGTAGCTTTCCAGGAGATTATCTATATTAGCATTCACAAAATAGCTTTAATCATTAAATGTCTAATCTTAAAAACGGCAAAACATGAAAACTCCATCTTTAATTCTGATGATAATCATTTTATGTAATCTCAGCATCCCAATAAATGCTCAAGTACTAACCTCCCGCCAGCAAAAAGAAGATTTTGACACCTTATATAGCTTATTATGTCAAGTACATCCGGATTTATTTATGTATCAAACGCAAAAAGAATTCGAAGAAAAGCATGATTCAATATATCGCTTGTTAAATAAAGAACGAAACGTTTCTGATTTCTACTTTATAGTCTCTCCATTTGTTGCATCTGTAAAAGATGGTCATACTAATTTCGCAATTCCTGCTACTCCAGACAGAATCGACTATTTGAATCATGGAGGACTGACTCTGCCTTTACGCTTAAAAATAGTAGACGATAAGATCGTAGTTGATTTCCCCTTAATATCCTGTTCGATGCAGGAAAATGATGAAATAACATGTATGAATAATATAAATAGTCAAACTATATTAAGCCAATTGTATCTCTTACTGGGAGCTGAAAAAGGAAACGCTATTAAGGAAAATCAATTGACCCTTTATCTTTCTACTTTGCTATGGTATAAATATAATTGGGGTGACAAATATGATTTTACAATTAAAAGGGGAAATAAGATCTGGAAAGAATCATTGAATGGCATCGGACAAATAGATGCCCTCCCTGTTTTAAAAGCAAAACTTGGAAAAAGCCTGCCGCAATTTAGTTATACTCTAAGCCCCGATAGACAGACTGCTACTCTGCAAATAATGAACTTATATCAATTACCACAACTAAAACAATTTTGTGACTCTGTCTTTTCGGTGATTAACAGAGAGCATGTACCCAATTTGGTTATAGATATCAGGAATAACAAAGGAGGGTCAAGTGACGGAATTGACATGCTTCTATCATACTTATCGCATGATGCTTATACATTATATACTAAAACTGATTTAAAAATCAGTTCATACTCAAAACTGTATAATAAGCAAAAACATCCGGAAACCTATGAAGAGATCAAAAATTTACCTGACGGATCTTTATTTGCTATTCAAGATTCTTCTGTAGCGGGAAACCGGAATAAAGCAGATATTTATAAAGGAACAGTTACAGTATTGGTAAATGAAACTACTTATTCCGGAGCGTCGACATTTGCATCTGCTATTAAAAAATCTCATGCAGGAAAAATTCTTGGTGAAACCGGCTGTCCAAATGTATATTTTGGCAATTATATGTCATTCACATTACCCAATTCCCGATTAGAATATTATGTCTCACTTAATAAATTCTATGAATAAATGAACTCTCTAAAAAGAAAGCGGAATTGTGAACTCCGCTTTCTTTTTAGTATTGTCCTATTGCATTTATTTTGAAGATGTTCCACTCTCAAGAATACTGACAATTGAAAAGAGGGTGAAGCAAATGGCCCCTAAACCGGCTAATACGCGTGCAGGGATAAAATAATCATCGTGTGTTGTACCTAATTCGAAGGCGAAAGAGGCCAGAAACAGACAAGCTAATGCTGTTAATACCGGAATCAGAGGGATGCGGTTGGCCAAAGCAAATTCTCGTCCCCAGATTTTTGCCAGTAGAATTACTTTACTGGAAATACTGTAACAAACAAGGCCAAGCCCAATCATAATATATCCGATAACCCCATTTGTACTGCTTGAATCGGCAAAAATAACAAACAGCCCCCAAAGGAGGGAAATAGTTCCCATCAATAATACGAGTTTCGGCCATTGTTTACGTTCTTTATCCGTATATACATTTCTGATTTGACGGGCAATAGTAGCGACCAAAGCAATCAGGCTCGTGCAAATACAAGCCAGACCTGCCATCACATGCCCTGCTACGAAATAAGCAGGATGTACATCGCTTTGGGCCAATAAAACAAAAGCCCATATCCAAGCAATCAACGAGACAATAATAGCTATTGTTTTTAATACAAGTTCTTGACCTTTAGTAAACGCTCCTTTAGGAATATCATTACCAATCATTTTTGAGTTGGCAGGAATCAGTGAAAAACGGGTAGAAGATGTTGCAGCAGTTGCTACACAAGTAGTTATCAGTCCTACTCCGGCAACCACATGCCCAGCCACAAAGGAAGAGGCAGAGGCAGATCCGGTAAACATACAAATTCCACCAATAATAGTAACGGCAGCAGCCAAATAACCGATAATAGGCAGTGCGTACAGAGAACCGCGCCCATAAGTATGTATGATTTGCCGGATAATAGTAGCAGCCGTTGCAAACAATGCAATACAAATCATACCTAATGAAAAGACTACAGGACCTGCCACCAATCGGTTAGGATCATCTCCATATGCACTGATAAATGCTCCGTAGCCGAAACAAAACAGAGCCATCGCCAAAGGAATTGCTCTGAACAATATACTAATACCGTAATTCATAACATATAGGGTTTTAAAATTTCCCTGATAAACAAGGCATATAGTTTTTTGTTTTGCTCCCCTTACTACTTTTTACACTCTTTTCACAAGGCGGTCCTTCCTGTCAGACTGAAATTAAAAAGGCTTTTCTTGTATGAAAACGAATGTTTTTGTACATTTGCACCCTTAAAATAGGGAGGGTATCCCGATCTTAAATTGTAAATAGTAAAATTGTAAATATAGCCATGAGCAAGAAATTTGCCGAATATTCGCAGTTCGACCTCTCGCAGGTGAATAAGGACGTATTGAAAAAATGGGACGAAAACCAGGTTTTCGCCAAGAGTATGACAGAACGTGAAGGCTGTCCTTCGTTTGTTTTCTTCGAAGGACCTCCATCAGCTAACGGTATGCCGGGTATTCACCATGTAATGGCTCGTTCTATAAAAGATATTTTCTGTCGTTACAAAACGATGAAAGGATATCAGGTGAAACGTAAGGCAGGTTGGGATACACACGGACTCCCTGTAGAATTAGGTGTAGAAAAGTCTTTAGGGATCACCAAAGAGGATATTGGAAAAACAATTTCTGTAGCAGAATACAATGCTCATTGCCGTCAGGATGTAATGAAATTCACAAAAGAGTGGGAAGACCTGACTCATCAAATGGGGTATTGGGTGGATATGAAGCACCCGTACATCACATATGACAACCGTTACATCGAAACACTGTGGTGGTTATTGAAACAATTGTATAAAAAAGGATTACTTTATAAAGGATATACTATCCAGCCATATTCTCCGGCAGCCGGAACAGGATTAAGTTCACATGAACTGAATCAGCCGGGATGCTATCGTGACGTGAAAGACACAACGGTAGTGGCACAATTTAAGATGAAGAACCCTAAACCCGAAATGGAAGAGTGGGGTACTCCTTATTTTATAGCATGGACTACTACTCCATGGACACTACCTTCGAATACAGCACTTTGTGTAGGTCCTAAAATTGACTACGTTGCAGTTCAATCGTACAACGCATATACAGGACAGCCAATCACGGTAGTATTGGCAAAGGCATTGTTGAATGCACATTTCAACCCGAAAGCAGCCGAACTGAAGCTAGAAGATTATAAACCAGGTGATAAGTTGGTTCCTTTCAAAGTAATTGCTGAATATAAAGGTACCGATTTGGTAGACATGGAATATGAACAATTAATTCCATGGGTAAATCCGGGAGAAGGTGCTTTCCGTGTAATACTGGGCGATTATGTAACAACAGAGGACGGTACGGGTATTGTACACATCGCTCCGACATTTGGTGCGGATGATGCTCAAGTGGCAAAAGCTGCCGGTGTGCCTCCATTACAGTTGGTTAATAAAAAAGGTGAACTTCGTCCGATGGTAGATCTGACCGGTAAATTCTATACTTTAGATGAGTTGGATGAAGAGTTTGTAAAACAGCGCGTTAACGTAGATTTATACAAAGAGTATGCAGGTCGTTTCGTGAAGAATGCTTATGATCCGAATCTGTCCGATCAGGATGAATCATTGGATGTAAGTATCTGTATGATGATGAAAGTTAATAATCAGGCTTTCAAAATAGAAAAGCATGTGCATAATTACCCGCACTGCTGGCGTACAGACAAACCGGTGCTTTATTATCCGCTGGATAGTTGGTTTATTCGTTCTACTGCGTGCAAAGAGCGCATGATAGAGTTAAATAAAACCATTAACTGGAAACCGGAATCTACCGGAACCGGACGTTTTGGCAAATGGCTGGAGAACCTGAATGATTGGAATCTGAGCCGTTCCCGTTACTGGGGTACTCCGTTGCCTATTTGGCGAACAGAAGACAACAGCGACGAGAAATGTATAGAGTCGGTTGAGGAGTTATATAATGAAATCGAAAAATCGGTTGCCGCAGGGTATATGCAATCGAACCCCTATAAAGATAAAGGTTTCATACCGGGTGAATATAATGAAGAAAATTATAATAAGATAGATCTCCATCGCCCATATGTAGACGATATTATCCTTGTTTCAAAAGATGGTAAGCCTATGAAACGCGAAACAGACCTGATTGACGTATGGTTTGATTCGGGTGCAATGCCTTATGCACAGATCCATTATCCATTTGAAAATAAAGAGTTATTGGATAGCCATCAGGTATATCCGGCAGATTTCATTGCAGAAGGTGTGGACCAGACACGTGGATGGTTCTTCACTCTACATGCCATTGCAACCATGGTATTTGGCAGTGTTTCATACAAAGCAGTCATTTCAAACGGATTGGTATTAGACAAGAATGGCAATAAAATGTCTAAACGCTTAGGAAATGCAGTTGATCCGTTCTCTACTATCGAGAAATATGGGTCCGATCCCTTGCGTTGGTATATGATTACCAATTCTTCTCCATGGGATAACCTGAAGTTTGATGTAGAAGGCATCGAGGAAGTTCGTCGTAAATTTTTTGGTACTTTATACAATACCTATTCTTTCTTTGCTTTGTATGCTAATGTAGACGGGTTTGAATACAAAGAGGCTGATGTTCCGATGAGCGATCGTCCGGAAATTGACCGATGGATTCTCTCTGTACTGAACACATTAATAAAGGAAGTA
Organism: Bacteroides sp. 11BF; assembly: GCF_019633765.1. Classification (NCBI taxonomy): domain Bacteria; kingdom Pseudomonadati; phylum Bacteroidota; class Bacteroidia; order Bacteroidales; family Bacteroidaceae; genus Bacteroides; species Bacteroides sp. 11BF. The sequence goes on along the minus strand of NZ_JAFKPJ010000003.1, from coordinate 186,011 downwards.
GATACCTGTTATAACGAATATGAACCGACTAAAGCAGGACGTTTAATTTCTGATTTCGTAAACGATAATCTGTCTAACTGGTACGTCCGCCTGAACCGTAAGCGTTTCTGGGGTGGTGGATTCACTCAGGATAAACTATCTGCATATCAGACTTTGTATACATGTCTGGAAACGGTAGCCAAATTAATGGCACCTATCGCTCCTTTCTATGCAGACCGTCTGTATGGCGACCTAATCGGTGCAACAGGACGCGATAATGTAGTTTCTGTCCATCTGGCGAAATTCCCGGAATACAATGAAAAAATGGTAGATAAGGAACTCGAAGCACAAATGCAGATGGCACAAGACGTTACTTCCATGGTGTTGGCATTGCGTCGTAAAGTGAATATTAAAGTTCGTCAGCCGTTGCAGTGTATCATGATTCCTATAGTGGATGAAGCACAAAAAGCCCATATCGAGGCTGTAAAAGCACTTATCATGAGTGAAGTCAACGTAAAGGAGATTAAATTCGTTGATGGTGCAGCCGGCGTTCTGGTGAAAAAGGTTAAATGTGACTTCAAGAAATTGGGACCAAAATTCGGCAAACAAATGAAAGCTGTAGCAGCAGCTGTAGCAGAAATGTCACAGGAAGCTATTGCCGAACTCGAGAAGAACGGCCGTTATACCCTTAATTTAGATGGGGCAGAAGCTATTATAGAAACTGCAGATGTAGAGATCTTCAGCGAGGACATTCCGGGATGGTTGGTTGCCAATGAAGGGAAATTGACTGTTGCGCTGGAAGTTACTGTAACGGAAGAACTTCGCCGTGAAGGAATTGCACGTGAATTGGTAAACCGCATTCAAAATATCCGTAAATCAAGTGGTTTCGAGATTACAGACAAAATAAAAATAACATTATCTAAAAATCCGCAGACAGATGATGCGGTAAATGAATATAATGGTTATATTTGTAACCAAGTTTTGGGTACATCCCTTACTTTGGCAGACGAAGTAAAAAGCGGTACAGAATTAAATTTCGACGACTTCTCTTTGTTTGTGAATGTAGTGAAAGAATAATTCTAATACTAATAACCTAATAAACAGTAAAAGTTATGGCAGAAAAGACAAGATATTCGGATGCGGAGTTAGAAGAATTCCGTGCCATCATTAATGAAAAACTGGAACTAGCACAACGTGACTATGAACAGTTAAAACTAAGCTTAATGGGACTGGACGGAAATGACACAGATGACACGTCCCCCACATATAAAGTCTTGGAAGAAGGAGCAAATACATTGTCGAAAGAAGAGACTACACGTTTGGCTCAACGCCAACTGAAGTTTATTCAGGGTTTACAGGCTGCTCTTGTACGTATCGAGAATAAAACGTATGGTATTTGCCGTGAAACAGGAAAATTAATTCCGGCAGAACGTTTGCGTGCTGTGCCTCATGCTACACTGAGCATTGAAGCAAAGAACAGTGGAAAGAAATAAATAGTAGGCTACGAGCTACCTATTGCAAGAGACAAGTGTATACACGGCAATATCGTGTTTCTCTTTAGCTTGTAATTGGTAGCTCGTATCTTATATAACATAGCTTAACAAAATGAAGAAACTACTCACGAAAGGACAAATCGCTCTGCTCGTCATTTTTTCTGTGCTGATTATTGATCAAGTGATTAAAATCTGGATCAAGACTCATATGTATTGGCATGAGAGTATCCGTATTACAGATTGGTTTTATATTTATTTTACCGAAAATAATGGTATGGCGTTTGGAATGGAGATATTTGGAAAACTCTTTCTGACTACATTCCGAATCGTTGCAGTAGGCTTGATAGGGTGGTACTTATATAAAATAGTAAAAAGAGGATTAAAAACCGGATATATCATTTGTGTATCGTTAATCTTGACCGGTGCACTGGGTAACATTATTGACAGTGTTTTCTATGGAGTCTTTTTCAACGAAAGCACACATTCACAAATAGCCAGTTTTATGCCCGAAGGAGGTGGTTACTCCACTTGGTTCTATGGTAAAGTAGTTGATATGTTTTATTTCCCGATTATCGATACAAACTGGCCGGCATGGATGCCTTTTGTAGGTGGAGAGCATTTCATTTTCTTTAGTCCGATCTTCAATTTCGCAGATGCCGCCATTAGCTGCGGAATTATTGCCTTATTACTGTTCTATAGCAAATATCTGAATGATTCATACCATCATTCTGTGACCAAAAAGTAAAAAAGAGGTAATGAAAAAGTATTTCCGGTTTCAATTATGTTGTATCTGTCTTTTGGTACTGATTACATCTGCTTGTAAGGTGAAAAGACCTGATAGCATTATATCAGAATCACAGATGGAAAATCTGCTATACGATTACCACATTGCCAAAGCGATGGGTGAGAACATGCCTGGTGGCGAGAATTACAAAAAAGCACTGTATGTAGAAGCTGTATTTAAGAAATATGGTACAACAGAAGAAGTTTTTGACTCGTCTATGGTATGGTATACACGCAACACAAAAATACTATCGGAAATCTATGAAAAGGTAAATAAAAGGCTGAAAGCCCAACAGGATGCCATCAACCACTTAATAGCATTGCGTGATAATAAGCCTAAGATGTCTGCTCCAGGCGACAGTATTGATGTCTGGGCATGGCAGCGGGTTGCCCAGTTAACGGGATCTCCATTGAATAATAGGTTCACGTTCACATTACCTTCTGATACAAATTTCAAGAAACGTGATGTATTGCTCTGGAAAATACAATATAACTTCCTGGATGGAATGCCGGACTCAACAATGGCTCCGGTAATGGCGATGCAGATTGTTTATAAGAACGACAGTGTGACCAATAGTTGCACGAAACATATATTTGAATCAGGAATTCAGGACATTCGTCTTCAATCAGATACGATGACTATCAAGGAAATAAAAGGATTCATTTTTTATCCGCAATCCCAAAAGTCAACAACACTTTTGGTTAGTGACATTTCGTTGACCCGTTATCATGTAAATGACTCATTAACACAAATGGGAAAAGACTCCTTAAATGCCGATTCAATAACAGAAAAAAATAAGGTAGATTCTATCCGGAAGAAAGCTCCCCAAGATACTATTCAAACGACGCTGGTACATCAACGGACTAATCCAAAGGATTTGAACCGCCCCAATAACGATGTCCGTCCCGTTAAACCGGAACAACGAGAGAAAGAGCAACAAATAGAAAAAGAAAAACAGCAATTAGAAAGACAGCAACGAACTAATCCAAGGAGACCATTGCGTCGTCAGAATAATTAGAAAATAAGATGAAACGTTTTGCTGCACATTATATATTTATTCCGGAAAGTGGATTTTTAAAACTGCATGCCATAGAAATGGAGGGAGAGTATGTCTATCGTATTTTTCCCTGTAGTGAAGAATTTGAATCTGTAGAATGGTTTCCCGGTGTCATTTTATTGATTCCGCAAGAAAAGATGGACATAAATAATACTTTGTTCAACTTAACCAATACCGATGAGCAAAGTATTACTATTCCGGAAATTACCTTATGTATGAAATGGCAGGCTTATTTGTTATTTCCTTTTGATTTTGCTACAATGCGGCCTGTCGCCGAAACTCAGCGCAGACAATTGCGGTAGCAATGGCTACATTCAATGATTCTGAGGTCTCGCGCTCCTGAGGATAATTTGGAATGTATAACTTACGGTTTACCAGCTTTTCCACTTCGGCTCCAATACCATTTCCTTCATTCCCCATTACTATTATTCCATTCTTAGACAAAGGCTGCTCATACATATTCTTTCCATCCAGAAAGGTACCATATACCGGTACATTTCCCAGTACATGAATCAACTCTGGCAATGCGATATAATGTACTTTTACTCTGGCAATGCCTCCCATGGTAGCTTGTATGGCTTTAGGATTAAAAACATCAACAGTATTGGGCGAACAGAAAATGTGTTCAATACCAAACCAGTCTGCAAGACGAATGATTGTCCCAAGATTACCGGGGTCTTGAATATCATCCAAAGCTAAACATAAAGAGTTACGAATAACTTCTGTATCGATCTCGTACTTCGGTTGTTCAAACAATGCCAGTACTTGTTGAGGGCTCTTCAACAAACTGGCACGAGATAAATCCTCAGGACCGACTTCAATTACCTCCACAGCCTTAACTGCAGAATGTTCTCTAAGCCATTCCGAAGTGGCCGCCAAAAACTTGCAAGGGAAATGTCCCAGTAAATCACCTACCAATTTGGGACCTTCTGCCAGAAAGACTCTTTCTTCTTTCCTATTTTTTTTTAATTCCAGCGATCGGATATATTTAACTCTATTTTTACTTAATGTTCCCATCTAACTCTAATTTTACGGCAAAGCTATAAAGATATTCCCAATTAACTATTATATTTCTAATCCTTTTTATGTCTTTATTTTCTTACCATTAACAAACTTTATATTGATAAATATAAACTATCTACTTAAATTTAGTAGATTTGTAATACATCATTATATTGATATCCAGAACGAAGAAGGTATGCCCAGACATATAAAATACAATAAAGAAAGAAGAACAGTATCTTCTCTTAAAAATAAATAAGCTCTGATTTGCAGCAAATCCAGATATTAATCCTAATGTATAACCTTTAAAAACGAATTAAAATGTTGAACGAAAAAAGAACTCAAAAAATTATGAAGAGCAAATTTCTGATATTTCTGCCGGTAGTAGCCATGTTGCTATTGTTTAGCAATTGCGGGAATAAAACAAGTAACGAGCAGGCTGTTACCGAAGTGAAAGACTCTGTAAGTGCCACACAATCCCTTAAAGAAGAAGCTGTACCGGACTCTGTAGCTATACTAAAAGACGTAGTGTATGATGTCGTTGATAGTGCTCCTACATTTCCGGATGGAATGAAGGCATGCTTACAGTTTATTGCAAAGAGCATCAAATATCCGGCCCAAGCCATTGAAAACAAGGAAGAAGGTCAGGTAGTAGTTCAGTTTGTTGTTTCTAAGAATGGTAAACTGCTTAACCCGATTGTTGTAAAAAGCATATCTCCGCTACTTGATGCGGAAGCTATCAGAGTGGTAAACTCAATGCCTGATTGGATTCCTGGAAAGCACAAAGGCGAAAATGTAAACTCACGATTTACACTTCCGGTCAGATTTAGGCTTAAATGATGTAATCATCTATAAAAATGCCGGAAGAGTAGAAATGCTCTTCCGGCATTTTTATTTCCCAAAACAAAAAATATGGTTTATATTTGTAACCTATTTGGCGTAATCTATTAAAAACCGTATATGAAGAAAGGGGTTCTTTACACGATTCTTCTTTATTTTGTTTTGTCACTGGCTTCGTGTTCTGCCACTAAGTTTGTGCCGGAGGGTTCTTATTTGTTGGATGAAGTAAAAATACATACTGATAATAAAGACATAAAACCGTCGGACATGCGACTTTATGTGCGACAGAATCCTAACTCGAAATGGTTCAGTGCAGTCAAGACTCAACTGTATGTGTATAATTGGTCCGGAAGGGATTCTACGAAATGGCTCAATAAATTCTTGCGCAAGATAGGAGATGCTCCGGTTATCTATAATGAAGCCGATGCTATCCGTTCGCAAGAAGAAATTGCAAAAGCAGTGCAGAATCTCGGCTATATGGGAGCTACCGTAAAAAGAACCATAAAAACTAAAAAGAAAAAGCTAAAACTGTTTTATGAAATCAATTCAGGCAAACCTTATACTGTACGCACACTGAAGTATGATATTTCTGATAAGAAAATAGCCGAATATCTTCAAAATGATTCTACCAAATCAACGTTGAAAGAAGGAATGCTTTTCGATGTAAACACACTTGATGCGGAACGGCAACGTATTACAGACTACTTATTGTGTAACGGTTATTATAAATTTAATAAGGATTATATTACTTATACGGCAGATACTGCCCGCAATACTTATCAAGTAGATTTGACTTTACATCTGTTGCCCTATAAAGCTTATGTTGGTGATGTTCCTAAAGAACATCCTCAGTACAAGATCAACAAAATCAATTTTATTACTGATTATGATGTCTTGCAATCATCAGCTCTGAGCAGTATTGAAATTAATGACTCTTTGCATTATAACGGATTTCCGATCTATTATAAAGACCAACTGTATTTACGTCCTAAAGTGCTCGTAGATAACTTAAGATTCACCTTCGGAGATTTATATGATGAACGTAACGTACAAAAGACCTATACTTATTTTGGGAGACTTTCAGCTCTCAAGTATACTAACATTCGTTTTTTTGAGACACAAAATGACGATAGTACCAGACTGAATTGCTATGTAATGCTAACCAAAAGCAAGCATAAATCCATTTCTTTTGAGTTGGAAGGTACTAATTCGGCAGGTGATTTGGGAGCTGCCGCGTCCGTTTCTTTTCAACATAGAAATTTATTTCGCGGCTCAGAAACTTTCATGGTAAAATTCCGAGGAGCTTATGAGGCCATATCCGGATTACAGCCGGGATATAAAAACCATAATTATACTGAATACGGAGTTGAAACAAGCATCAATTTCCCCAGTTTCTTATTTCCCTTTCTTACTTCTGACTTTAAACGGCGAATAAGAGCAACGACAGAGTTCGGACTACAATACAATTATCAATTACGCCCCGAGTTCTCCCGTACCATTGCTTCGGCTTCATGGAGCTACAAATGGATGCAAAAGCAAAAGATTCAGCATCGCATCGATTTATTGGATATCAGTTACCTCTACCTTCCCTGGATTTCTCCTCAATTCCAGGAAGACTATATTGATAAGGACAAAGACAACTACATCCTCAGATATAATTATGAAAATCGTCTTATTGTACGTATGGGATATACTTATAACTATAATAGTGCAGGAGGAACCCTTGTCAATAATACGATAACTTCTAATTCTTATTCCATACGGGCAGGCTTCGAATCTGCAGGCAACATTCTTTACGGAGTCTCTAAAATGATTAATATGAGAAAGAATAAAGATGGGGAATATGCTATTTTAGGGATACCTTATGCACAATATTTGAAAGGCGACTTTGATTTTGCCAAGAATATTATAATCGATCATCGCAATTCCCTTGCGTTTCATGCGGGGATAGGAGTTGCCGTACCTTATGGAAATGCCAAGGTAGTTCCTTTTGAGAAACGTTATTTCTCAGGAGGAGCCAACAGCGTAAGAGGATGGTCTGTACGTAATTTAGGACCGGGCTCTTTTGCCGGCGATGGAAATTTCATGAATCAGTCCGGAGATATCAAATTGGATGCAAGCATCGAATACCGGACCCGTCTGTTTTGGAAGTTCCGCGGAGCGGCATTTATCGATGCAGGTAACATATGGACTATCCGTGAATATGAAAACCAGCCGGGAGGAGCTTTTGAATTCGACAAGTTCTATAAGCAAATCGCAGTGGCTTATGGATTAGGGCTCAGACTGGACCTTGACTTTTTTGTACTTCGTTTTGACGGAGGTATGAAAGCTGTAAATCCTAAATATGAGAAAACAAAAGAACGTTATCCTATTATTCATCCTAAATTTAGCCGTGATTTCGCATTTCATTTTGCTGTAGGCTATCCATTCTGATTCTATTAAGGATAGAGATAAAAAAAGATGAAACTGACTCTCAGAGCGGTTTCATCTTTATATTTATAGTTATTTCGATAATCAGCGTGCTGCAAAAAGCAGTCCGCCCATTGTAGCCTGACGTGCAGCCATCATACCTTGTGCATCAAGAGTCACGTTCATCTTTTCTCCATTCGGTAAATTCATTTCAGCAGTACCGTCATTGTTCATTTTCAACAATTCCGTGCTTACTCCGTCAGCAACAACATTCCAAGTGTTTGCTTCTTTGTTATAAATCAACTCCATAGCTGAATCTTCACCTTCTTTAGTGATGGAATAACCATTCTCAAGGGTCTTTACCAGATAATCTCCGTTCTCACCCTTTACTTTCTTCACATCACCTACATTAGCCATAGGATTGGTGCCACTCCAGAATTCGATTGAGTTAATCACCAATGCATCTGCCAGATAAGCGACACCATATACCGGAACGATATTTAAAGCAAGGAAAACAAGTTCATTTACAAATTTTGTACCAATGGACTGATTCCATGACGAAATGCGATTGAACAATCCGAATGATCCTACACATGAACTAAACAGGATAGTACCACTGAGAAAAATGGCAGCAACCAAAGTTAATCTGTTCTTTTTCATACTAATTTTTTTATTTGTTATTAGGTTAATATTATGGATCATTTATATAAAAACGATCCTGTTATAATCTGCAAATATACTCTTTTTAGCTAAAGAGAACAAATTTAGGTTACTTTTCTGCTTACATTTTCCTTTTGTTTCGGAGTTGCCGGCCTATCATATAATCGACAGAATATTTCCCCGGTCCGCTTATATACATCAAAATAAAAACAATCAAATATACTAATGCCAATTCTTTCATTGCAAATGCATCATTTGCATGAATAACAAAGAATGCAATACCCATAGTAAAGATCATTGGAATCATGGCTAACCTGTAAAGAAAACCTATAATAAAGGCCATCGAACATACTAACTCTGCAAAAATGGCCAACCCCAAGGAGAGGGGAGAACCTAATCCCAACGGATCAGGAAAGGATGTGGAAAGTTCCTGAAAATTACTCCATTTTTGTATGCCATGATTCATTAACAATAATCCAAACGAGATTCTTAGAATCAGCAGGAATGCGGATGCTCCCATACTGTCTGGTTTAAGAGGAAATAAAAATTTGTAAATCATAAGTTTATATTTTTAGATTTTATAATATAAACAACTATCCGTTTTGTATTGTTTACTTGATACAGATCAAATAATAGCCAGATCCCCCCAAAAAGCAATATCAAAATACAACTCATGAATTATCATTTTTGTTATATCGGCGAATGACAACTAAAATGAAAGGAATGTGATCATGAAAAAAATAGGGAAGTTTCTGAGAAGCTGTCTGGAGGAGATTGGCAGAAATATTCTTAAAGAATACGGCTACTCTGATGACAAATAAATCTCTTACTGATGTTATTATTGGAGAAATGTATCGTATTCTCAGGAACAATGCATTTATTTTCATCCGAATATGCAAAAAAAATGTAATACGAACATCTTTTCAAAATCCAACCTGTTATATAGTCAATAAAATAAAGGGATTATGGAATATATAATTATTTATATAGCTTTTTTGCTTATCACGTGGGCATTTATAATGAAAAGTATACATGATGCACCGGAAATGGAGGATACAGAGAGTAATCCTCTATAGAAATAAAGGAGGATTGATACTCTGAATAGTATAAAATCCTCCTTTATTATTCTTATTTATTATTATTTTCCGAAGAAGGAGCAATGTAATCTTCTTTAATGAATTCGTCATACACCTTTTTCGGATGATCAAACGGAGCTACTCCAGTGCGATTTTCATTAAAATTCTCACGTCTGAATTTCTTCAGTTTAAGATTATCCTCAGCATATTCCCGGAGTTTTTTCTTTTCATGCCCATACAATGAACTATCCAAAACTTCCGAATCCAATAAACTCTCTTTAGGAGTTATAGACGGCAATAAGTTTTGTTCTAATAACCCACGATAAGCACCGTTGTATTCACACCACACACAATCTCCCAATATAAACAGCCGATAAGTGTATCTGGACCATGCTGTTTTAATAGTAACCTCACGAGAGTAGATCTCCACAGTTGCCTCCGAATCGAATGCACGATCACGGATTACGACTAATTTCCTACCTGAAATATCTTCCTTAATAAGGGTCGTCCATCTTTCGGAATTTAGAATTTCCCCGATTATTTCAGGTAACTTTTCCTTAATTTCAAATTGTATTCTCATATCATTCGCCTGTGGGCCAGGACTTATTAATTGCCCCCAATTATAATCTATTTCCTAAAGATAGTAAGTTTCAAGGTTAAAAACAAAATAAAATCCATTTTTTTCCAGTCTTTTTGCTATAATTATCTATCTATTTACTATCAAATACATAAAAACGGAGTAATCGGAAATTTTTGTTGGCATTCATCTTTATGTAAAAAGGGACAGTCCGATTGCAGCCCATAAAAATGATTAAAGTACACCTAAGGAAATATAATCAGAACTTAACCACAGGAGCGGTATACATTTCTTTTTATTGGTTGTAAAGACCCAATTATAAAATAACAAATCACTTTACTCTAAAGTGCTGAAACATAGAAAATAAACTTTTCAGACCGATAGTTAAAGTCCATCTTACGGGCTAAGATCTACATCTTAGCTCGCAAGATACACATCTTGACCCGCAAGATCTGTATCTTAGCTGCCAAGATGAACTTGAATTATAGGAAGCAACCATTTTCCCAAGGATCAAAAGATACTCCTCCACCTGAACCTTTAGGTTTCATTATTGATGGACTATCCTTACTTATCAGGAAAAACATCAATACGAAGAAGGTTGTGCGACAAAGGCATCGCTAAGATGCAGAAATATAAAGAGAGGAGCACCAACAAAAATTTCCGATTAATTCAATATCTTGTTGAAGAACAGAAGCTAAATAAAAATAAACACATAAAAAATCCACTACATTTTTATATGCAGTGGATTTATAACGAATTGTACACCCTCAGGGACTCGAACCCTGGACCCATTGATTAAGAGTCAATTGCTCTACCAGCTGAGCTAAGAGTGCATGTTATCAAGCGTTCTTGATTTCGGGTGCAAAGGTAAACCTTTATTTTTAAACTGCAAATGTTTGAAGGAATTTTTTGCGTCTAAAGAATGTCTTTTATTCTGTCTAATGAAACACTTGTATCTTTTTAAGTATTCATTCATAAATAATCATACATGATAAATTGTCTCATTTACAATAATCTATATTAGACCAAGAAGCGTTGAATTAAGATTTAGTAAAGAAAAAACATATTCCGGTCAAAGATTAAGTTTTAAAAAAGTTTTTTTAATCGCACATTAAAGCATTTTATATAGTACGATTTACGTAAACTATTATAATTCAACAGATAAATGTATAATACCTCTTATAATATATAATTTATAAAATTATCTGTATCTATTTAATTAGATTTATATTACAATCTTCTAATGAAGAAAAACATCAATATATCAATAAATTATAAATATTCATTTCATCTATATTTCTTTTAATGTATTTTTGTATCCGAAATAAATAGCAAGGCTAAAAATCTAATAACAAATGAACTTATATCTAAAACACACTTTTTCCTACTTGTTGGGCATATCTTACGCTTTATTATCTTCGGCACAGCCCAACTCGGACAAACTACAATGTAAAGTGACAGGACGAATGCTTCTGGATGGAGGCGTATATCTTAAAAATGATAACCATTTTGGTAATGGAGTGGAATTTGGTGATCTTCGCATAGGCGCAAAAGTTGCTTATCAAAACTGGAATATGAAAGTTGAAATAGGCTATACCGGCAATAAAGCAGCAATCAAGGATGCTTACGCAATGTATACACAAAAAAAGCACACTATACAGGTTGGACAATTTTACGAACCCTTCAGCTTAGAAATGCTGTGTAGTACTTTCGACCTTCGCTTTAATCAATCTCCCGGAGTCGTTCTTGCCTTGACAAACAGCCGGCGAATGGGAGTCGCATATAGCTATAGAAGTAAACGTTACTATTTGTCGGGAGGGGCATTTACCGACAATGATGTCAATAATCTGAAAAATGTTTCACAAGGCTATGCGTTGGATGGCAGGATAGTATATCGACCGGTATTTGAAAATGAGAAGCTTATCCATATAGGGTTTGCAACAACTTATCGTACTCCTGACGGTTCATTGAATGAAGAAGACAAAAACGTATTTTCTTATAAATCTCCTGGAGTGAGCACGATTGACAACCGAAACATTGTTGCAGCCACTGTCGACCATGCGACACATCAGATAAAGTTTGGCACCGAATTATTGGTTTATTATCACCGTTTTTGTCTGCAAAGTGAATATATACGTACACATGTGAAGCGTGATAATGCATTTAAAAATTATGTAGCACAAGGTGGTTATCTTCAATGCTCTTGGCTTTTAGCCGGTCAGACTTATTTATATGACGAATCAGTCGCATGTCCCGGCCGGCCGAAAGGAAAAAGCCTGGAGCTCTGTTCCCGATTTAATTATCTAACACTTAATGACGGAAAAGCTGCTATCTGGGGAGGAGAGCAAAAAGATATCTCCGTTGGACTTAATTATTACATTAATAAATATATCGGAGTAAAATTAAACTATAGCTATATGATGCCCGGGGCTAATATAAAAGAGATAAGCAACCAAAACTTCAGCGTAGTTCAGGGAAGATTCCAATTCATTTTCTAATCAATAGTCTTTAATATATTCAGGTTATACTATATTTCATAAAATGCTCACTGTTTATCTCTTCACAACCCAAGAGATAAACAGTGAGCATCAATGGATGACTTATAATAAATAAATTCGTTCTACCTGCCTTTTCTTTCCAAATCCCTAACAGCTGGAATACACATCATCAAAACGGCGGTAAGCACAATTGCTATTCCGCAATAAATGAAAATATTGGCTATCCCCAGATTATCAGCAACAAATCCCGTAATAAACAACCCTATAATAGAGGGGAGTAAGCTCACGCTATCAAAAAGTGAAAATACCCGTCCTAAATATGCCGGTTCAAATTGAGTTTGAAGCAATGAAGTAAAAGGTCCGGAAAAGAACGGAACAACTATGCCCTGTGCTACTGTTAGTATGGCAAAATAGATAAAGCCTTCAGCCGGAAGCACTCCACAGAATGCCAACGCCAGACCGAGTAAAAAGTAAGAGGTGGCAATCAGCAGAATTTTCCGTATCTTAGGATTCCAAACACCCAGCAATGCACCACCGGCCAGCATGCCTGCACCGAAAAGGGCCTCTATCAAACTCACCTGATATGCCGTTCCCGAGAAATTCTTCAAGGTCATCAATGGCATCAAAGCTACCATAGGCATAACAAAAAATGTAACAAGAACTTCAGTTACCATAACCCAACTGACTCCTTTGTTGCGCATGATGACATTAAACCCATCTCGCATATCATAAAGCACATTCTTAGCAGAAGCATTTTCTTTTTTAGGATTAGGAATATACACAAAAAGTAAAGCTGTACAAGCTATTATGGCTCCAAATACATCCAAAAGCATAACAAGGCTCATATCGAAGGCAAGCAGTAATATAGCCCCGAGAGCCGGTCCACCGATGTTACATACTGACTGAATCGCCTGGTTGATACCCGCAATGCGCATAAGCTCTTTCTCGGGTGCCAGCAATGGCACAGACGATTTCATGGCAGGCGTATGAAATGCACCACCAACAGAGCGCAACATAAGCAAAAAATATATATGCCATAGCTCAACTGTATCAAGATAAAACAACAATGCAATTATACCGGAACAAAGGGCGACGAAGCTATCTGCTCCAATCATAGTCCACTTACGATTCCAACGATCGACAAATACACCGGCAAAAGGACCTAATACCGCCTGTGGCAATAGGGCAGCAATTGTTGCAAATGACAATACTTCTGCAGAACCAGTTTTAAGACTAATCCACAAAACAATAGAGAACTGGGCAATAGAACTACTTAGTATAGAGAATAGCTGCCCGGTCCATATAATAATAAACTTTTTCTTCCAATTATTCATATTAAAGTTGAAATAAGATAAAGAATGAGATCATTCCTCTGTTGCATTTATACAGGAGGAAAGAAGAATGAGATATACCATTACGAGAAAAGGCATATCAAAATAAGGTGAAACCGTAGCTAAGCCAGTTCCAAATAATCGACAAGTATGTCAAACAGATAAGTTGTTTTCATCAATTTTATTCTTTGCGGCGACAAAGATAAGATAATATTTCAAAATGTCACAAAAACAAAAAGGAGATTATTTATAATCTCCTTNAAAACAAAAAGGAGATTATTTATAATCTCCTTTTGTACACCCTCAGGGACTCGAACCCTGGACCCATTGATTAAGAGTCAATTGCTCTACCAGCTGAGCTAAGAGTGCTTGTTTCTCGTTTGCGGTTGCAAAAGTAGGGCTTTTATTTCATATTGCAAAACAAATAGGAAACTTTTTTATTCTTTTTTTCTCACACTTACTCAAATTCATAGAGCTCTGATGGCGTATTTCTCTTTAAAGCAAGCAGTTGCACATCCTTCCCAACAATGACGCCTTTATTCTTTAATTTCCATTCAACCGTTTTATAAGCCAGTTCCGGATGATTATTATCTTTGCTCAGATGACAAAGCCAGATATAACGAAGATGTTCCGTGATATTCTCAGCAAGAAAATCGGCAGTATCTACATTACTCATATGGCCTGTACTACTTGAAATACGTTCTTTCAGATATGTAGGATAAGGTCCCATACGAAGCATTTCTTCATCATAATTAGCTTCAAGAATCAAATAATGGGCTTTACAGATATATCGGGCAGCAGTCGGAGTAATCTCTCCCAAGTCTGTTAGAAAAGAAAAGACTTTACCATCAACTTCTATACAATAACCCACATTGTCTGTTCCGTCATGTGGAACTTCAAAAGACTCAATGCGGAAGTCTTCCAATTGCATAGGCTCTTCTTTCTCCAGATAGCGTACAGAAGCATGCAATTTTTCTGTCATACAATAACTTTTATTAATCCCCGCATGTATACGTGCTGTGGTATATACCGGAATATTCAACTTCTCACCTAAATGCCCCACAGCTTTGATATGATCAGCATGATCATGCGTTATAAACACTGCGCGTATCGAATCCATCGTCACATTTATATCTCTCAACGTTTTTTTTATGGTACGAATTCCGATACCTGCATCAATGAGTATGCCGTATTTTTCGGTACCCAGATAATAACAGTTTCCGCTACTGCCACTTGCCAGGCTTATAAATCTAATCTTCATTATTATTCTCTTCTTTTAAATGCAAATTGCCGTCAACTTTTATGGCAAAGTGACGGCAAATATACATAAAAAAGGAAACAATCAGGTGTTAGCTTTCTTCTTTTTATCGATGAAATCGGTGATTTTTGCAAAAATAAGCAATGCAATTGCTGCAATCAAACCGATTGCTGCAAAGTAATACCAGATGTAATGAGCATTTACACTGGCGGCTTCCCAAGCTTCTCTGGATTCAAACAGGGCAGGATCCGGACAATACTTGGTCAGCAGCACCCCTGCGAGCCCAAAGCCAAAAATAGAAGACAAAAAAGAGTGAAGATGGCTAAAACCTAAGTACATGCCTTCTTCACCTTTAGGAGCTTGTAAAGAGAAATATTCCAGATAACGCGGAGAAATAAAGCATTCTGCCAAGCCTTGTACCACGATGCCGGCAATCATCATCAACGTAATATTACTCATTCCCGAGATAACTTCATTGCCCAAGAGATTACCACATGCCATCAACAGCGCTGATATCGGAATCAGAAACATACCAATATTCATCGAAGTGATAGCACTTCGTCTGGCCATCCAGCGAGTCACAAAGCTCACACAACAAACAACGACAAAAGGATTTACATTGGCAATCCACCCCGGTTTTGCAGTTTCACCAGCCATGCGAATAACATACTTAGGCATTGTAGCATAAAGCTGATGTTGTACCATCCAGAATCCCGTAATAATAAGGATTAAGATCAGCAAACGCCAATTAGTGACAATACGCAAGAAACCTTGTCCGATCTCACGCATACTCTTTCCTTCTCCTACGGTATGAGTCGATTTATACAAAAAGAAAACAGCCAACAAAGCGATGAGAGTCATGACTCCTGAGAAATAGTTAATATAGATATAAGCTTGGTCACCAATAACATTCCGTAGAGGATCGATAACCGTTTTACCGGTAAAGGCACCGATATTAACCATCATATAAAAAATAGAATATCCGCGTGCTCGAGTCGCTTCAGTTGTTTCCTTGGCAACAGAAGCTGAAATAACCGATTTAATAAATGCGCCGCCTATCATAATTATAAATAGAACCGGAACTATCAACCAACGGGAGGCACTATCCGTCAGTCCATCGAAATGAGTGTTTTCTCCATAAGTCACTAATCCGGCGCTTTCAAGTAACGTGGGTAATACTCCCAGGCCCAAGTATCCGGCTGTCAATAATGAAAAAGCAACAAGCATTGATTTGCGAAAACCGATTTTATCGGCATACGCTCCGGTAAAAATAGGAAGCAAGTATAATCCACCGGAAAAAAGGCCGGAAATCATACTTGCTTCAAAATCATTAAAACCTAAAATTGTAGATAGATAAATAGTGAGAACGATAAACACGGCATAGTAAGCCATGCGTTCAAACAGTTCGACTGTGTTGCTGACATAAAAGGCTCTTGTGAAACCTTTAGCAGCAGGCTGAGGGGAATTGTTCATTTATGTTTTTCTTTTTTTAATTGATAATCGAACGCAAAGATAAGATTTTTTGCCAATCCGACCAGCCACTCATGAAATAAAAGCCGGAAAAAGGCTTGGAAAACCAGTTTCCGACTTAATTATAACAGTTAAATAAACAGGTAATTAAAACTGAAAAAAGTTTTTAGCATTAAAATAGCTGATATCTTTAACCATCTGACAGACACGGTCCATCTCAGATGCCGGTATTTCACCGTTTTCCACATCACGCCCCAATAGATTACACAATGTACGGCGGAAGTACTCATGACGAGGGTAGGAGAGGAAAGAACGAGAATCCGTCAGCATTCCTACAAAGCGACTCAACAATCCAAGTAAAGAAAGGGCGTTCAATTGTTTTTCCATTCCATCCTTCTGATCAAGAAACCACCACCCCGATCCAAACTGAATTTTTCCGGGGATACTGCCATCCTGAAAATTACCTATCATAGTAGCAATCATTTCATTTGCACAAGGATTCAGATTATATAGAATTGTTTTGGCCAGTCTACCTTTTGAATTCAGACGGTCCAGAAATTTACTCATTGCTTTAGCGGTCATAAACTCACCAATGGAATCAAACCCAGTATCAGGTCCCAGCAATTTAAACATCCGACTGTTGTTATTGCGAATTGCACCATAGTGAAATTGTTGTGTCCATCCCTTCTCCCAATCCATTTCACCCAGTATAATCAACATAGCCGATTTAAATTTCAGAACCTCCTCTTTTGTTAGTTCAGATCCACCATAAATTTTATTGAAAATAGCTTTAATCTCGCCATCCGTATACTCTTCAGCATAAAATTCTTCGATTCCATGATCAGACAGCTTACATCCCTGATCGGCAAAGTAATCGTGGCGTTTACGCAAGGCTGTTATCATATCGTCAAAATCAGAAATATCGACCTCACTTATTTCCGATAGTTTTTCAACATAAGCACGAAAGTCTGATGGTATTTCTACAGCCATCACTTTATCCGGCCGCCAAGTGGGTAACATCTTTATTTCAAATCCACTTTCACGTGTTTTAATGTGATACTCCAATGAATCGATAGGATCATCGGTCGTACAAACGACTTCCACATGATAGCGACGCATCATTCCACGGGCAGAATATTCTGGAGAAGCCAGTTTATCGTTACATTCATCATAAATTTCACGTGCTGTTTTGGGGTTCAATATTTTATCAATACCAAATGCTGTTTTCAATTCCAGATGAGTCCAGTGATATAAAGGATTACGTAAGGTATATGGAACTGTTTCCGCCCATTTCTCAAATTTTTCCCAATCTGATGTGTCTTTTCCTGTACAAAAACGCTCCTCCACACCATTTGAGCGCATGGCACGCCATTTATAATGATCACCACCGAGCCAGATTTCGGTTATAGATTTAAACTGGTAATCGTCCGCTACCATCTGGGGAACTAAATGACAGTGATAATCAATAATCGGCATCTTAGATGCATGTTCGTGATATAATTCCTGAGCCGTTTCTGTTTGCAGCAGGAAGTTCTTACCCATAAATTTTTTCATTTCTTTGTGTTTTTATTGTACAGAATAGTTATTTGTATTAAAGCCAAGGTATATTGTTGATTATAAATACAATATATTCTATTTATATTTCGATTTTATTTATCGTTATCGAACACAAAATTAAAAAAATTACTTAGAGATGCAAAGACAAACCAGATATTTATGAATTTAAACTTTAAAATAATATGGGAAAAACACTCTTTTAAAGGGAGGGGTAAGATATTAACTTCATAAAGGATAGAAAGTTAATATCTTGTTTGCAAGAAGTTAACTTCCTGCCTTTACGATATTAACTTCCTAAAAATACTGTTTTTCAGATTATTAGCATGAAAAGTATATCACTGTTCATACTCTATTGAGAATTCAGATTTCCTCTCTTTTTCTTGCGGAACGGAGAATAATAGTAGTAGCTCCAATAGTAATGATAGCTCCGTCTTCAATACGAATACGGTCTTTATCACCCAAAATTTCGTTCATAAGAAAAGTACCTGTCAGACTCGGGGCATCACGTAAAGTATAAACTAATTCCCCCTGCTTGTTACGTTTTACATTGATAATGCAGTGACGTCTGTCCATACTCATATCGCCGGTTTCAATCGGAGTATTGATATTTGTACCGATACATCGACGCCCAATGATGTTATCACCTTCCTGCAGGGGTAGAACTTGTTTGAAACCAAATACGTTCTCAATCACGACGATACAGCCATATTCTTCTTTATATACCTCCTCGTCCAATTTCTCTTCCTTACGGGAAGCTTTTATTTTGCTCTTTCCCAGTCGGATACTAAACTGTTTACCACAATGTTCACATACAAAAACCAATGATTGGCCTTCGCTATATTTGGTTTCATCAAAAGAAAGGTAATTTTCACACTTAGGGCAAAGAATTCTTTTCATTATAAAAATATTTATTTAGCCAGCATCCAGGCATTCTTATAAGCCTCGTTCTCTCTTAATTTCAACAATTGACGGTTAGCGTCTTCACGATTGGCACATGACATTATGCTAACACGAATTTTGCCGTCACCTGTCAATACACTGGCACCTGCATAACCTTTAGTTTTCAATTCGGCAGCCATTAACTCAGCATCCTTGGTATTAGCTACACTGGCTATGATTATATGATATGGAAAAGAAGCTTCTGTAACCTTTGCATCAGCTGTTTTCATTGGCTTTTCCGGATGGGCAACTTTTACTTCTTTTACTGCAACCGGTTTTGTTACAGACGCTTTATAGACAGTCGTCGTTTTCTTCTTTGTAGTTACCGGTTTAGCTTGTGGAGTAGCAACGTTTGCTTTCAGCATAACCGGAGTCATTGCTACCGATTGTTTTTCTATCTTCTCAAACAGATCAGTAGGAAGCAATCGAGCATAATTACCCTTTTCTACATATGTATTTTGGACAGGAGTAGACATTAGAAAAAACAATGCAACCGCAGCAATCATTGCTACTGCATTTCTTAAAAATGCCCAGTTTACGCTGATTTCACGATTTTTCTTTTCTTTAGGAATGAGCGGAAGAATTTTCTCTCTTTCCGGACGTCGTAAAGACGTTAACTCTTTTATCTCAAACGAATCGAGTCCGTAAAGATAAGGAGTAGTAATTTTATTGTCGTATGGAATAAACTCGTAAGTGTTATGAATAGTATAACGGATTTCTCCAATATTAGGTAAATCAGTTTTTCCTTCTTCATGGAGAACGGCAATAAGCTCTGCCACTTCTCTTTCCACCATTTTTGTGGCATCCGAGAAATTGGTATCATACACAGCCATATATGATTGCACTAATACTCCGTCATTCAACCTCAATTGGGGATTGAAACCGATAACACGGGTAGGAGGGAGAAATATATTTTCTTCAGCCACTCTCATAGCAGGAGCGTAGTGAGCGATAAATCCACCAAATCCGGGAACAATTACACAATCATTCTCCAATAATAATACTTCAATATGCTGTGCCAATTCAATCATGTGTGCAAAATTAACAGATTAATTCAAGATATGCCATAAAACTGCACATTTTATTATTAACAAATGCTAAACTCAACCTTCCTTTCTTATCTATCTATACCTGTCATATTAGAAAAAATGCCTACTTTTGCGCTACTTAATAATATCATCAGAAACGAATGAATTATATACAAACAGAAATAGATGGTGTGTGGATCATTGAGCCGAAGGTTTTTTCTGATCCGCGCGGATATTTCATGGAAGCATTTAAGCAGCAAGAGTTTGATGCTACTATCGGGCAGATAAATTTTATACAGGATAATGAATCCAAATCTTCATTCGGCACGTTGCGCGGACTCCATTATCAGAAAGGAGACTATTGCCAGGCTAAACTGGTACGCGTCATTAAAGGCGAAGTTTTGGATGTAGCTGTTGATTTAAGAAAATCGTCTCCCACGTTCGGAAAACATATCAGCGTATTGCTAAGTGATGACAATAAGCGCCAGCTTTTTATTCCTCGTGGTTTTGCTCATGGATTTCTGGTGAAAAGCGAAGAGGCCGTTTTTACTTATAAAGTAGATAATATATATGCTCCTCAGGCGGAAGCCTCCATAATATACAATGATCCGGCATTGGGCATCGACTGGCCTATTGCCGATTCACAACTCGTCATGTCGGAAAAAGACCGGCAGGCAGGAAATTTCCGAGCAGCAGAGTATTTTGAATAGAAACCCTCAATAATCAAAAGAATATGAAAATTGCAATTGTCGGAACCGGATACGTAGGTTTGGTCACAGGAACCTGTTTTGCAGAAATAGGTGTGGATGTCACTTGTGTTGACACGAACAACGAAAAAATAGAAGCACTTAAAAAAGGTATTATTCCCATTTATGAAAATGGGTTGGAAGAAATGGTTATCCGTAATACCAGAGCTGGAAGACTGAAGTTTACAACTTCATTGGAAAGCTGCCTGGATGATGTAGAAGTGGTGTTTTCCGCTGTTGGAACCCCTCCCGATGAAGACGGAAGTGCCGACTTGAGTTACGTACTTGCAGTAGCACGCACTATCGGACAGAACATGAAAAAATATAAACTGGTAGTTACCAAGAGTACCGTACCCGTAGGTACAGCCTGTAAAGTTCGTACTGCCATTCAGGAAGAACTGGACAAACGGGGAGCCAAAATAGAATTTGATGTGGCTTCGAATCCTGAATTCCTGAAAGAAGGTAATGCTGTTAATGATTTTATGAGTCCTGACCGTGTTGTCATTGGCGTCGAGTCGGAACGTGCAGAGAAACTAATGACCAAGCTTTACAAACCGTTTATGCTAAATAACTTTCGTGTGATATTCATGGACATTCCTTCTGCTGAGATGACTAAATATGCTGCCAACTCAATGTTAGCTACCCGGATCAGTTTCATGAACGACATTGCGAACTTGTGTGAATTGGTAGGGGCCGACGTCAATATGGTACGCAGTGGTATCGGTTCGGATACCCGTATCGGACGTAAATTCCTCTATCCGGGCATCGGTTATGGCGGATCATGTTTTCCAAAAGATGTAAAGGCTTTGATTAAAACGGCTGAACAGAATGGATATCAAATGCGGGTATTACGGGCTGTAGAGGATGTGAATGAAGCTCAAAAAAGCCTGTTATTCGATAAGTTAGTAAAACAGTTCAATGGAAACCTGAAAGGCAAAATCATTGCATTATGGGGACTGGCATTCAAACCCGAAACAGATGACATGCGTGAAGCACCTGCACTGGTATTAATTGATAAGTTGCTTAAGGCAGGATGTCACGTACGTGCTTATGATCCGGCAGCGGCAGATGAGTGTAAAAGGCGGATTGGCGACTCCATATATTATGCACGCGACATGTACGATGCCGTTTTGGATGCCGATGCGCTGATGCTGGTTACCGAATGGAAAGAATTCCGTCTGCCTTCATGGGCTGTTGTGAGAAAGACAATGTCACAACAGGTAGTCATGGACGGTCGTAACATTTATGATAAAAAAGAAATGGAGGAACAAGGCTTTATATACCACTGCATCGGTAAATAATATCCAATATCCATATCCTCAAAAAAGTAATAACGGAGCTGAAAAGTCAGGAGTTTTTTTGTAATCCCCGACTTACTTTTCAGCTCCTTTTTATATCTTTATCGATATAAATGAGTAATTTTGCACAAAATTAAACAGATGATAAAGTACATTGCAACATTGTTACTGATGGTCTTATTCGTAGCATGCAATAATGGCAAAGGACAACAGCCCTCTGAAGACAATGAAGACCCCAAAGCTAAAGAAATCCTCCAAGGCATTTGGCTTGATGATGAAACAGAAACTCCCCTGATGCGCATAATCGGAGATACTATATATTATGCCGACACTCAGAGCACTCCGGTTTACTTCAAGGTTTTAAAAGATACTCTTTATACATATGGCAAAGATATAACCCGATACCAGATTGACAAACAGAGTGAATACTCTTTTTGGTTTCATTCTCTGGCTGACAACATTGTCAAGTTGCATAAATCAGAAGATCCGAATGATACATTGGTATTCTCTCGCAAATCTGCAGAAGTTATCCCAACTTATACGGAAGTTACTAAAAAAGATAGTGTAGTAATATACGATGGTGTCCGTTACAGAGCCTACGTATACATTAATCCGTCACAAATGAAAGTAGTGAAAACAACATATTCAGACGATGGTATCAGTATGGACAACATTTACTATGATAACGTGATGCATATATGTGTGTATGAAGGCAAAAAGAGTCTATATGCCAAAGATATCACCAAACAAATGTTTGTTGATGTGATTCCTGCGGACTTTTTGCAACAAGCCATTTTGTCCGATATGAATTTTACAGGAATTGATCGCAAAGGTTATCATTACCAAGCCTTAGTTTGCATTCCGGAAAGTCCGGTATGCAATCTTGTGAATTTGACCATTAGCTTTAATGGACAATTGAATATAGCAGCTGCTAAATACAAATAAGCATCTGATTGTAAAAGATATCAAAGAGACATATTTTAGAAAAAAAGGGTAGGGGGCAGAAAGCATACGCTTATCTTCTGCCCGATCTGGGTGATGCAGAGCGTCCCCCATTACTGTTTCTTCTACCTCCATTCCGAAAGTTTCTTCCTCCTCTTCCACCACTATTATTCGAACGAGGGTTATATTGGGGTGCTTCTCCTAATTCTGGAGGTACAGGAATCTTATAAATTTCCTTCTCAAGAAAGTTCTCGATATTTTTAAAGTTTGTCTGTTCTTTTTCATTAACAAACGTAAGAGCGACTCCATCATTATTTGCACGCGCAGTACGCCCAATGCGGTGTACATAATCCTCACTGTCATGCGGTACGTCGAAATTGATGACTAAACGGATATCATCAATATCAATACCTCTGGATACGATGTCCGTAGCAACCAGAATATTAATACGTCCCGATTTGAACTCATGCATAATAAACTCACGTTGTGCCTGCTCAAGATCCGAATGCATCTCTCCGACATTCAATTTCATCATTTTCAAGGCTTTTGCAACCTCCTTTACCTTTAATTTGGAAGATGCAAAGATGATCACTCTTTCAGGAACTTCCTCCGCAAAGAGACTTCGTACAATGCCTAATTTCTGATTCTCGTAACAAACATAGGCAGCCTGAACGATTTTTTCAGCCGGTTTTGATACTGCCAGTTTGACCTCCGCCGGATTATTAAGAATAGTATTGGCCAATTGCTGTATCTTGGAGGGCATGGTAGCAGAAAACATAATGGTCTGACGTTCCTTAGGCAAGTATTTTACAATCTGCATTATATCTTCATAAAAGCCCATATCAAGCATGCGATCCGCTTCATCCAGAATAAAATAAGAAACTCGGGATAAATCAACGTAACCCAAACTCAGATGTGCAATCAAGCGTCCCGGTGTAGCTATAACCACATCAGCCCCGAGCATCAAGCCTTTCTTCTGTTGTTCGAAAAGTATTCCGTCATTTCCACCATAGACAGCTACACTTGAAACAGGCATAAAATAAGAAAATCCTTCCATTTGCTGGTCTATTTGCTGAGCCAGTTCACGAGTAGGGGACATGATCACACAGTTAATAGCATCCTCCGGGTGTCCGCCTTCGGACAATCTATTCAATATAGGCAACAAAAAGGCAGCCGTCTTTCCGGTTCCCGTTTGCGCTACTGCTATTAAATCTCTACCTTCAAGTATTACAGGAATCGCTTGTTCTTGTATGGGAGTACATTCCTCAAAACGCATAGCGTCGAGTGCTTCAAGTACATTGTCATTTAATTGTAATTCGGAAAACTTCATCGTTTCTTTTTATTTGCTCGCAAAGATAGAAAATTCACTACGTAGTACAAATTTTTCGGGTTCTTTTATTATTCCCACTCTTACATATTCAGATATGAGTCTTTAAAGCCCAGAAAATAGAGTACCCCATCAAGCCCAATTGTATTAATAGACTGCTTGGCATTGGCTACTACTTTAGGTTTTGCATGAAAGGCTATGCCAAGACCTGCAATCCCCAACATTGGCAAATCATTGGCTCCGTCACCCACGGCAATGGTTTGAGCAATATCCACTTTTTCTACCTGAGCAATCAGCCGGAGCAATTCCGCCTTACGCTTTCCGTCCACTACATCTCCCAGATAACGGCCTGTCAGTTTGCCATCGACTACTTCAAGTTCATTAGCATATACATAATCAACACCATATTTTTTCTGCAAGTATTGTCCGAAATAGGTAAAGCCTCCCGAAAGAATAGCAATTTTATAACCATATTTCTTCAGTACATACATCAGACGATCGACTCCTTCGGTAATTGGTAAACTCTCGGCAATCTCTTGCATAACAGACTCGTCCAGCCCCTTCAACAATGCAACCCGTTCGCGAAAGCTTTCCGTAAAGTCAATCTCCCCGCGCATGGCACGTTCGGTAATTGCTTTTACTTCGGCCCCTACACCTGCACGCATAGCCAGTTCGTCAATCACTTCGGTTTCTATTAAGGTAGAATCCATATCAAAACAGATTAGACGACGCATACGACGATACATATTGTCGAGCTGGAAAGAGAAGTCCATTTCAAGTTCACTGGCCAACTTCATCAATTGTCCCTGCATAGCTTCTTTATCCCGAGGGGTACCACGAACTGAAAACTCAATGCAAGCACGAGTGTGCATTTTCCTTTCGTCCAATGGAATACGTCCGGTCAGACGTTTGATAGCATCAATATTCATGTCCTGTTCAGCTAAGATACGGGTTACCGCTGCAATCTGACGAGCAGTGAGCTTACGTCCCAACAAAGTAAGAATATAACGGTTCTTACCCTGCAGATTTACCCAGCTTTCGTATTCTTCCGCAGAAATTGGATAGAAACGAATAGTCACTCCCAAAGAAGATGCTTTGAATAGTAACTCTTTCATCATAAATCCCGAAAGTTGCTCCTCAGTCATACAAAGAATACCCAACGAAAGAGTATTATGAATGTCTGCCTGACCAATATCCAAAATAGTAGCATCGTATTTTGCCAATATTTCTGTTACGGAAGCTGTGAGTCCCGGACGATCTTCACCGGTGATACGGATCAGAATTAGTTCTGTTTTTGATGGTTGCATAGCGGATTGTTCATTAAGTATCCTGCAAAAGTAGGAGAAAATTCCCAGTATTTATGCTAAATAACATAAAAAACTACACCTAAAAAGTGAGAAATTTACTTGTTTATTTGGAAGTTGAAATAATATTTACTTACCTTTGCACCCGGTTTCTGAATTAAAGGCCTTGACAGTCAACAGATTCCTCTCTGTTGTGCCTAAAAAGACGATGTTTCGGGGAGAGACCACTGTTTAGAGGACAGTCCCGGATAGTATTAACTAAAACCGAATTACATGAGGCATGTAAAATGGATTTTTGTTGTATTACTAATTAGTTCCTTGACTTCTTTCGTAGAAAAAGACAAACCCACCGGAGGTTTGAACGTGGGTGACGTAGCCCCTGATTTCAGAATCGAAACTACGTCAGATGTACAGCACAATCTTGATTTAACCGATTTGAAAGGTAAATATGTGCTGCTTAGTTTCTGGGCAAGTTATGATGCGCAGTCCCGGATGCAAAACGCAAGTTTAAGCAATGCGCTTCGATCAACTTCTCAAGATGTGGAAATGGTTTCCGTTTCGTTTGACGAGTACCAGTCGGTATTTAAAGAAACCATTCGTAAGGACCAAATAGTTACGCCCACTTGTTTCGTGGAAACTAAAGGCGAAAGCTCCGGCTTATTTAAGAAATACCGTTTGAACCGGGGTTTCACTAACTATTTATTGGATGGAAATGGTGTGATTATAGCCAAAAACATCTCTGCTGCAGAACTTTCTGCTTATGCAAACAAAATCAAAGGTTGATTTTAAGGCGTAAGAAGAGAGTGGGGGTTCCCTACAGGACTTCGGTCTTGGGAACGAGACAAAAGAGGAAATGAATACAACAAAAAATTCCGCCCGCACTTGTGATTTCACAGGAGCAGGCGGAAATTCTTATTTTTAGACCTTTCATATTCAGATGCACTCCATTATTTGGGAGCCTTTCTATATAAGTAAAATGCAATCAGTGCATATAGTAAGTTAGGGATCCACATTGCGATCACCGGAGGCATATTTCCATTCACTGCGAAAGTGGATGCTACGGTCTGGAACAGGATGTATGAGAAACTCAAACCAAGCCCGATTCCCAAATGTAACCCCATTCCCCCTTTTGTTTTTCTTGAAGAAAGAGATACTCCGATTACAGTCAGGATAAACGATGCAAATGACATGGCGATCCGCTTATGATACTCGATCTCGAACTCTTTGATATTAGCGATGCCTCTTTGGCGCTGTTTATCAATATAAGCGCTTAATTGCGGACTGGTCAGCATTTCCTGTTGATTACGCATGATCATAAAATCGGCAGGTTCCATCGGTATGATGGAGTCCAGTTTATCCCCACGGATAATTGTCTCCTTCAATCCGTCCAAATTACGAATCATATAATCCTTGATCGTCCATTTATTAACAGCTGTAGTGTCATAAGTTATACTGCGGGCGGTCAAATGAGACACCAGCTTCTTATCCACAAACTTATCCAGCGAAAAGCGGTTTCCCGTTTTGTTATAATCCTGATAATTATCAATATAAGCAATCACGCCTGTGTCGATCTCCAACTGTATGTTATGTACATAAGTAGTCTTTTTTTTCTTTACGTATTTATCTTCAAAATCCAAACGCGTCACACTTCCCCTCGGGATAACATACGATCCTAATATAAAGGTAGAGATCGCGATGATACCGGCCGATATCATATAAGGACGTAGCATGCGTTTAAAACTCATACCGGTAGAGAACATCGCGATAATCTCAGAGTTCTCGGCCAACTTTGAAGTAAAGAATATGACAGCAATAAATACGAACAACGGACTGAACAGATTTGCGAAATAAGGAATGAAGTTCATGTAGTAATCGAAGATGATAGCCGACCACGGCGCACTTCGCTCCATAAACTTATCCATTTTCTCGTTAAAGTCGAATACTACTGCAATAGAAATAATCAATGCAATAGCAAACACGTATGTCCCCAAGAATTTCTTGATGATATACAAGTCCAGGCGTTTAATAAACCGATTGCTTCTCATAAGTTTATAGTCTTGTTGACACTCTTTTCACCATCATAGGTTTCCAGGTTGAAAAGTCCCCTGCAATAATGTGCTTGCGTGCTTCTCCCACCAACCACAAATAAAACGC
Source organism: Bacteroides sp. 11BF (assembly GCF_019633765.1). Classification (NCBI taxonomy): domain Bacteria; kingdom Pseudomonadati; phylum Bacteroidota; class Bacteroidia; order Bacteroidales; family Bacteroidaceae; genus Bacteroides; species Bacteroides sp. 11BF. Next base: position 158,282 of record NZ_JAFKPJ010000003.1, on the reverse strand, counting down.
CAGATTATGGATAGATGCTATCTGCATGGCCAACAGTTCCTGAGCATGAAACAAATGGCGCAGATATGCTTTACTGTACAAGGTGTCCACATACGAAGCACCATCAGCCTCAATAGGAGAGAAGTCTGCTTCCCATTTTTTATTACGCATATTCATGATACCATCTTTCGTAAACAGCATTCCATTTCGCCCGTTACGGGTAGGCATTACACAGTCGAACATATCAACTCCACGTTCAATGCCCTCAAGAATATTAACCGGCGTGCCCACACCCATCAGATAACGAGGTTTGTCCTTCGGAAGTATTTCATTCACTAACTCTATCATCTCGTACATCTTGTCTACAGGCTCGCCTACAGCGAGTCCGCCTATGGCATTGCCATCTGCACCTTTAGAAGCTATATACTCTGCGGATTGTTTACGTAAATCAGGATATACGCATCCTTGCACAATTGGAAACAAAGACTGATTGTAGCCATATTTAGGTTCCGTCTCGTTGAACCGTTGAATACAACGGTCAAGCCAGCGATGCGTTAATCCCAATGACTTTTTGGCATATTCATAATCCGAATCTCCCGGCGGACACTCATCAAATGCCATCATAATGTCGGCACCGATAATACGTTCGATGTCCATTACTTTTTCGGGAGTGAAGATATGCTTACTTCCATCGATATGTGAACGGAATTCAGCTCCTTCTTCACGCAATTTACGAATTCCGGATAAAGAAAACACCTGAAAACCACCGCTATCGGTCAGCATCGGACGATCAAATCCATTGAACTTATGCAACCCACCGGCCTTCTCGAGCACGTCCAGTCCCGGACGCAAATAAAGGTGATACGTATTTCCCAGAATAATCTGAGCTTGAATATCCTCTTTCAATTCAGTCTGATGTACTCCTTTCACACTGCCGATTGTACCTACCGGCATAAATATAGGGGTTTGTATTTGCCCGTGGGCTGTCGTGATCAGACCAGCACGGGCATTACTTTTTACGTCTGTATATTGTAGTTCGAATGTCATTCCTGGCTGGCTTTCTTTACGGATAAATCAATGGCATCGGCAACCTTCTCCTGGGTCAACGCAATAGCAAAAACTTCTTTTACATCATTCACATAATGGAAAGTCAGTCCTTTCAGATATATATCCTGTATTTCGTCAATATTCTTTTTATTTTCGGCACTCATGATGATCTCTTTGATACCGGCACGTTTAGCAGCCAGAATCTTCTCTTTAATACCACCCACCGGAAGCACCTTACCACGTAAGGTAATCTCGCCAGTCATAGCCAGGTTAGCCTTTACTTTACGCTGTGTCAAAGCAGAAGCCAATGAAGTAGCCATTGTGATACCTGCCGAAGGACCGTCTTTGGGAATAGCTCCTTCGGGAACATGGACATGAATATTCCAGTTATCAAAGATTTCTTCATTCAGATTCAGAAGTGAAGCGTGTGCTTTGATATATTCAAGTGCCAACATTGCAGACTCTTTCATTACTTCACCCAAATTTCCGGTTAAAGTAAGACGACCGCCTTTGCCACGGCTCAAGCTGGTTTCGACAAACAAGATCTCACCTCCTACAGCTGTCCATGCCAAACCTGTCACCACACCGGCATAATCGTTGCCCTGATATTTATCACGTGTATATTCCGGAGCCCCCAGGAAGTCGTACAAATCAGCCGGTTTAATTTCGGTTTTGGAAAAGAAACCATCCGTAGCATATTGACGGGCGGACTTACGAAGGATCTTACCGATCTTCTTTTCCAGTTCGCGCACGCCGCTTTCACGTGTATATGATTCGATAATAGCCTCCAAGGTGTCTTTTGGAATCTTGATATCGGTTTTCTTCATACCGTTTGCTTCCAATTCTTTCGGCACTAAATGTTTCCGTGCGATCTCCACTTTTTCCTCGGTGATATAACCACTGACTTCGATTAACTCCATACGGTCGAGCAATGGTCCCGGGATAGTATTTAAATTGTTTGCCGTAGCGATAAACATCACTTTAGACAAGTCATAATCCACATCCAGAAAATTATCATGGAAAGCCGTATTCTGCTCCGGATCAAGCACTTCAAGCAAAGCAGAAGAAGGATCTCCCTGACGATCGGCACTTACTTTATCAATCTCGTCCAAAATAAACACCGGATTAGAAGATCCGGCTTTTATCAGGTTTTTGATGATACGTCCCGGCATTGCACCGATATAAGTTTTACGATGTCCGCGGATTTCCGCTTCATCGTGCACACCTCCCAATGACATACGGATATATTTCCGTTTCAATGCAGCGGCAATGGATTTACCCAATGACGTCTTACCGACTCCCGGAGGACCATATAAACAGATAATAGGAGACTTCATGTCACCTTTCAACTTCAGTACCGCCAAATGTTCCAGAATACGCTCTTTCACCTTTTCCAGACCGTAATGATCTTTATTAAGAGTCTTTTCCGCATTCTTCAGATTCAGATTGTCAGTGGTATATACTCCCCACGGAAGATTAAGCATCGTCTGCAGATAATTTAACTGCACACTGTAATCAGGTGACTGAGGATGAGTACGTTCCAGTTTAGCCAATTCTTTCAGAAAAGTCTCATGCACCTCGGAACTCCACTTCATGTGTTCTGCTTTCTGACGCATTTCCTCTATTTCTTGTTCCTGGCCTCCGCCACCCAATTCGTCCTGAATGGTTTTTATCTGCTGTTGCAGGAAATATTCACGTTGTTGCTGGTCAATATCTTCACGAGCACGCATCTGGATAGATGCTTTAATTTCGGCCAGTTGTACCTCGCGGTTCAAAATTTCAAGTAACCGATAGGTACGTTCGCGCAAAGAATCGATGCGTAACAATTCTATTTTCTCGTCCTTCTTTAATGGAAGGTTCGTGCAGATAAAATCTACCAGGAACATGTGATTCGTCAGGTTCTTGATGGCAAACGCCGATTCCTGATGTAAAGAGTCCGATGACTTAATATATCGTATTGTTAGGTCTTTGCAGGTTTCTACCAATGCCTGGAACTCCTTATCGTCTTTCGAAGGTATCTCTTCGTCGATAATGTTCACTTCTCCCTTCAGGTATGGATGTGTTTCTGTAATGTTCTTCAACTCCAGGCGTTTCATCCCTTGGATAATGACTGTTGTCGTCTGGTCAGGCATTTCAAGCACACGTACAATCTTACCTATCGTTCCGATTGGATGCAAATCTTCGAATGCCGGTTCGTCTGTTTCTGCCATTTTCTGGCAAACTACTGCAATATAGGATTTTTTCTTATCAGCTTCCCTCACTAATCTCAAAGATGATTTTCTACCTACAGAAACAGGCATAAATACTCCGGGAAACAATACCATATTACGGAGGGGGAGAACCGGAAGAGTTTCACCAACCTTAATATCAAACACTTGATCTTCATTTCCGTCAAAATCGGCAATCAATGAAAATGCGTTATCATTCTGGTCATCCATCTCTCTTAAATATCTTTCTTTCTTCATTTCGTATAAATTAGTTTATGTCATATCAGCGAGCATAAAACGTTCGCAAAGTTAATCGATTCTTCATTAAGAATAAAACATCTGTTCGATAAAAACACAAAAACAATGCCAAATAATAATACGGACGGAATGTCATATCACAATATTTACCTATTTTTGGCGAACTTAATTATTTATTAGCTAAATGAGCCAACCTTATTTTCAGTTTAAACAGTTTACCGTTTGGCACGATAAATGTGCCATGAAGGTAGGTACAGACGGCGTCCTGCTCGGGGCATGGACTCCCGTAAAATCCTCGGTCCGCATTCTCGACATTGGTACCGGCACAGGACTGGTGGCACTTATGTTAGCCCAGCGCAGTACAGCTTCCATTACAGCCCTTGAGATCGATGAAGCCGCTGCTGCCCAAGCAACAGAAAACATAAACCGCTCGCCCTGGAAAAATAGGATAGAGGTAATCCAACAAGATTTTAAACATTATAGCAGTAAAAATGGTATTTCTAAATTTGATACAATAGTTTCCAATCCTCCTTACTTTAACGCTTCATTAAAGTGTTCTGACGAACAACGTAATAAAGCCCGTCACAACGACAGCCTGACATATGAAGAATTATTAGCAGGTGTATCCGGACTACTTTCGCAAGAGGGAACATTCACTATAGTGATACCAATGGATGTCGGTGAGCAAATTAAAACACTTGCTCATAAATATGGGCTATATCCTTCACGTCAACTCTTTATCATAACCAAGCCCGGCGGAGCTCCCAAACGAACTCTAATTTCATTTAGATTCACCAAACAGACATGCGAAACAGAAGAATTACTGACTGAAACCTCCCGTCATCAATATAGTGAAAAGTATATAGAACTCACCCGGGATTTTTATCTGAAAATGTGAAAAAACTAACACAAGTTCCATCTATAAAGCCGTGCAAGCGTTCTGTCACAGATGGTATTCTTGGTATTATACGATGTACATCAACAATTACATAACCAATTCACCATTGAACCGCAAGAAACCATCAACAAGAGCACTATTACGGAGTTTGGCAATAATTCTACAAATTATTCCCTTCTTGTATCCCATTTTAGAAGAGAAAGAAGGCATTTAAGTTTATCAGTGTAAATTGCTGCATGTACGATATGCTAATTTTCAATGGGAGCTTCTCATCTTTCTGTTTCACAGGTTGGCATAAGTAGAATTATATGGATAACATTTTAAAATTTGCGTTTTTTGCAGTATTTTCATTCTTGAAGAATCATAAATCCTGGTTCTTCTTCAAATTTGGTGCTAAATTCTTTATTTCTTTATTTTCAAGTTGATAATTGTCCTTTTTGCTTGCTTCAATAAGAAAAAGTAGACACCGGCTGAATAAGATAACTCGAGTTTCGGAAATGAATTTGCGCCGTCTGAACCGGTATCTTCATCCTTATACCTTTCTTTAATTAACATTGTTAACGCCTTTTGCAAGTTGTCAGGTTCTTGTGCGCAAATAACAAGTCTTTTGCATTTAAAGAACTTGTTATTCACATCCAAAGAACAAGCTTTAACTCTGTGTTAAAACAAGCTTTTGAGAACAGAAATCTTACTTTTTAAAGATATTGATTTTCAGATGGTTTATCCTAAAATTCGCTTCTTCACCTCACGGATGGACTCTTCGGGAAAAAACCGGGATACTTGCTTTTTTGTCAACTATAAGCGAGGGCTTACACTTCCGAAAAATGAATTAGATTCCATGAGTAAAAGAAAACTTACCACCTAATTTAAAGAAGAACCTAAATCCTTTTTTTAATCCTTTTAATACCCATCTGATAAATAAAAAACACTGATAGTTAAGTTGCAAACTTAATTACCAGTGTTTTTTTATTGTCGGGGTAGCGGGATTCGAACCCACGACCCCCTGCTCCCAAAGCAGGTGCGCTAACCGGACTGCGCTACACCCCGAAAACTTTTAATAGAGAACTTCCTTTGACTTCGTCGGGGTAGCGGGATTCGAACCCACGACCCCCTGCTCCCAAAGCAGGTGCGCTAACCGGACTGCGCTACACCCCGAAAACTTTTAATAGAGAACTTCCTTTGACTTCGTCGGGGTAGCGGGATTCGAACCCACGACCCCCTGCTCCCAAAGCAGGTGCGCTAACCGGACTGCGCTACACCCCGAAAACTTTTAATAGAGAACTTCCTTTGACTTCGTCGGGGTAGCGGGATTCGAACCCACGACCCCCTGCTCCCAAAGCAGGTGCGCTAACCGGACTGCGCTACACCCCGTTCTTACAGGGAAGTTCCTTTCAAAAGCGGTGCAAAGATAGGGACTATTTTTAAATATGCAATAGTGAAAGAAGTATTTTTTCATATTTATTTTTTAACATCCTATCAGTCACATATTTGGATATATAAGAAAAATAGAAGCTATTAACCTAAAAAGTCCCGATTCCGTCAGAATCAGGACTTTTATGCTAAACACACGACAGAGACAAATTATTCAAGATCCTCTTTGATAACTTCATCTATTTCCTTGATCTTCTTTTCTCTTATCTTTTTGCTTTGGGCAGGCTTTTTTTGGGTATCATCATACACATTGTCTGCACGATCCACCATCTCTTCACTCCAGTCATCATACATGTTCGATGCCGGCTGACCGGTCAAGGTGGTATTTTCTTCTGCGATAGGTACATCCCTATTAATTACTTTAGCCATATGTTCTACGTTTTATTGTTATGCTATAATGACAATAAAACATAGAAAAAGTTCTCTCTGTTAATGAAGTTTGATACTATTAGATAGATTTTAAACGGTACTTTCCGGCAATATTTCCGAAAGCAGTGAACTAAATCCCGTTTCAAACGTATAATACAGAAACATCACTATAAAAACAAATATCATGAAATTTAGAATTCCTAAACCTATGTATTTCATTGCTTTTGCCGGTATGGCTTTGTTTATAGGCGGCTGTGCCAAAAATACCACCATTATTTATGGCAACGGAGAAGATAACCTTCCCGAAACTCCACAAAAGGAGACGACACTCGTCACTTTCAATGCTTCTGTCGAAAGCCGAAATCTGACCCGTGCCATGTCTCCTATGAAAAAAGGAATCAAAAGCACTTTGTACGCTTATCAAGAGACACAGAGTACCACCAATCAGGAAACTCTGTTTGCCGAAGGATTGTACATCACTTCCTCACCGGGGGTATTATCCGGAAAAGACGGGTATAAAATGTATCTTGCGAACGGTATCTATAATTTTTACGCCGTATCCGACAACTTCTCAACCATACCGCCTTCTTTTACCGGACAAGAGTCAGAACCTTTATTCAATGGCATCGATTATCTTTGGTGGGGTAGTACCGACCAGGATGTAAGCAGTGCACAGATCAATATTCCCATTGTATTCCAGCATGCCTGTACACAAGTTGTTGTTGAAGTTTCTGCCGGAGATGGTATTCAATTAAGCAGGCTACTATCAGCTACTATCACTCCGCCGGTTCCAGGAGCAAACATGACACTCTCCACCGGAGTTATTCCTCCCGCAACATCATATGACAAACCCGATAAAATGGGCATTAATGGATTTCTGGCGCAATATATCATGCTTCCACTGCAGACCAATGATCCGATGACACTTACGCTTGAAGTGGAAACAGATGGAAACAACAATTCGAAAACTTATAGCGTTCAGATCTCTGTCCCAAGCGGAGAGCTGAAAGCCGGAGATTCTTACTTATTCAGTGCTGTGATCAATGGCAGTTCCGTTTCTATTCCTTCCGTCAGTGTAAAGGATTGGACGGAAGTAGACGAGACAGGTAACCCGCTTTATCCATCACAAAAATAACAACTTTTATGCTTACACAATTTTTAAGTCTACTGGCTACTATTATCAGTGTCATCAGCTTGCTGATTGTCACTTATGGGGCGCTGATTGCTATCCTCTCTTTTATCCTCAATGAACTGAAGAGGATAACCGGCACCTATACCCCAACTAATATACGGAAGTTGAGAGCCGTATTCGGAACCTATTTATTATTGGGGTTAGAATTTTTGATTGCTTCGGACATCCTGAAAACTGTATTGGAGCCTACAATGAACGAACTGATTATTTTAGGCGGTATCGTTGTCGTAAGAACCATATTATCGGTATTCCTGAACAAAGAAATCAAAGAATTAGAAACAGAAAATAACTAAAATGTAATGAACCATCCATCTGTGGGGGTGTTTACATTATTATTAACTAAATAAAGGAGATCGGACTTATGAATACTGAAAAAGAGAAAACTTCATCGGAAGAACAGAAGAAGGCTGAAAAGGTACTTAAAGACAAAGTACCCGTACAGCAAACCGGAACTTACAGCGAAGCCACCAAAAAAGAAGTGCGCGATGCAGTAAAAGAACTCAATCCGGACATGAGCGGATTGGATAGGGGTTAACAGCCCCTATCTTCCCGGAAACATCAGTGTAAAACAGCTGCCTTTACTTATCTCTGAGGAAACAGTAATAGTGCCCCCATGCAGATTCATAATCTGTTTACACAAACTGAGTCCGATGCCGGACCCCGAAGGTTTCGTCGTAAAAAACGGAACGAATATTTTATCCATCACTTCCGGAAGAATCCCCTCACCGTTATCACGGACCGTCAAACTGCAGACTTTTCCGGGTATTTGTTCCAATTCCACTTCAATCTGCGGAGCAGTACTTTGTCCACAGGCTTCTTTTGCGTTTTTAATCAGATTAATCAATACCTGTTCTATCTGTGCACGATCGATGTAGAGAGTAGCACCTCTATGTGTCGCCGCAAAATGGATAAACGCATCCGGAAATAGTTTCCTCAGATCAGAAAAGAGTTCGTCTACTATCACCAACGCACAGACAGGAGTAGGAATACGGGTCAGCCGACGATAGTTTTCCACAAACCCGAGCAGTCCCTTGCTTCTCCGATGAATGGTCTGCATAGCCTGCAACATGACACCGTATTCTTTCTCGCTAAGCCGTTCGGGTATTCCACGTTCACTCAATGTTTCAGACAGAGAAATAATAGGAGTAATAGAGTTCATAATCTCATGAGTCAATACTCGTATCAATTTTTGCCAGGCCTCCATCTCGTTACGCTCCAATACCGAATGGATATTTTTCAGACTAACCAATAACCTTTCCTTGTTTTGTGCAGCAAACAGGGTGCAGGACACAGCCATTTCGACAGAAGTTCCCTGCTGCCGGATGCGTACTACTTGCGTCTCGTTCCAGGAAGCGGTAAGCCACTCCTGAGGCAATTGGGCTTCTTGCCCGACCAAAGCCACAGCCGCATGGTTCATCCATTCTACCCGGCCTGAGCGATCGGTCACCATCACAGCCGTATCTACCTTACTTAACAGATTCTCATAATATTGATGCTTTACTTCTTCCTCAAGCAGTCTGCCTCGGAACAATTTCAGCGTTTGCGAGAGTTCATCCGCCAGTTCAATCATCATCCTGCTTTTAAACGGCGGCTGAAAACTTTGCGTCATATCATTGAAGCGGATGCTATCCGTCAGTCGCCGCATCATGCCTGCCAATCTCATCTGAATGGAATAGAGGTGCACTCCTGTGGCAATCAGCAAGAGTGTCACAATCAAAGTGCTAAACCACAATTCGTAATGGAAGAGCAGATATCCTCCGATGGAGAGTACTACCAACAAAAGGATGTGCAGCACTACACTGATAGAATAGCGTTTCATAAGCCGAGTTTTTCGAGTTTACGATAAAGAGCAAAACGGGTGATTCCCAGATATTCGGCCGCCCGGGTGATATTGCCTTCGCTCAGGCGCATGGCTTTATCTACGGCTTGCCGTTCCAACTGTTCCAGATTGAGTACTTCCTCTTCTTTTTTCTGCCGTACAGAAGAGTGGAAAAGGAAATTCTCCGGCTTCAGCAGAGAGCCGTCGCCCAGAATCACAGCACGCTCTATGGTGTGTTGCAACTCGCGCACATTGCCGGGCCAGTTATATTTCAACAATTTATTCTTCGCCTCACGCGTCAGCCCATGCATATCCTTTTTATACTTGCGGGCATAACGTTCCAGAAAGAACTCGGCCAGCAAGATGACGTCATTACCACGTTCACGCAGGGGAGGAATATGGATTTCTATCGTATTGATGCGGTAAAGTAAGTCCTGACGGAAGTTTCCTTCATCCACCATTGCCCGGATATCCGCATTGGTTGCACATACCAGACGTACATCGATAGGCACCGACTGAGTGGAACCCAACCGACTGATTTGCCTCTTCTCAATCGCAGTCAGTAACTTCGATTGCATTGGAAGTGAAAGATTACCTATTTCATCCAGAAACAAAGTTCCGCCCGTAGCCACTTCCATCCGCCCGGCTTTCGCTTTCCGGGCATCGGTGAAAGCACCCTTCTCATAACCAAACAATTCACTTTCAAACAATTGTTCGGGGATGCTGCCCAGATCAATTGTCACAAAGGGCTTTCCGTAACGGGGAGAACAACGATAGAGCAAACGGGCAATCACATCCTTTCCGGTACCATTCTCGCCCAAGATCAGGATATTCGCATCCGTTTCACTCAATTTATTAATGGTAGCAAACACTTCTTGCATGGCTGCCGACTCACCGATGATCTCGTTCTCTGATCCTCCCTGTCCGCTCAATACTTCCACCTGTTCCTTCAGCATATTCACTTCGTGACGTGACTGTCGGAGTTTCATACCCGAAGACAAGGTTGCCAGAAGTTTCTCTTTCTCCCATGGCTTGGGAATAAAATCTGTTGCACCTGCCTTGATGGCCCGTACAGCTTTGTCCGTATCGGCATATGCCGTCATAAAAATCACGATTGCCTGCGGGTCAATCTTCAGAATCTGTTGCAGGCTCTCAAATCCTTCCTGCCCACTGATGGCGTCACGGCTAAAATTCATATCGAGCAGAATGATGTCCGGGCCGAAAGTAGTCATAAAATATTCAATGCGATCGGGGGTAGTAGCCACTTTAATCTTTTCGGTATAAGGTTCGAGCAAAAGATTGAGGGCAAACAATACATCTTCATTATCATCTACAATTAATATCTTTCCAAGCTGTTCCATATTATATTATGAGCTAATTTATGTTCCTTTAAAAGATAAGATATACCAGTTATACAACTCGTCATATCCGGGTTATACATCTCGTACATCTTATCTCATTATGCAATGATACCAATATAAGCCAGATACAACTGCTTACCTTTAGGCTGAGGGCAAAGATACAGATTATATTCATGCATTGTGTGTGCTAATTCGCACTATTTTTGTGCGTATATGCACACGAAAGCAAGGAAGCATTCACATATAAATCGCTATTAAAAAGCAACTTACATCCATGGCACACCTTTTGAATGATTTATATAAAAAGTAAATACACAATGAATCTGAAAACGATATTTATTATTGCCGGATGCAGTTGCATCTCATTGGTCGCCGCACAGGAACACACGATGGAGCTCTCTTTGGACGAAACCGTGAAGCTTGCCAAGCTTCAGTCGCCGGACGCACAAACGGCACGCCATAGTTTCCGTTCGGCTTACTGGAATTACAAATATTATAAAGCAAACTATTTGCCTGCTTTGAGCCTGACTTCGGATCCCAATTTAAACCGGGCCATCAACAAAGTAACACTGGGAGACGGAACTGTAAAGTTCGTAGAACAGAATATGCTCAGCACAGACCTCACCCTAAGCCTGACTCAGAATATTCCTTGGACCGGAGGTTCACTTTTCATAGAGACGGCAGCGCAACGCATGGATCTCTTCAGTGATCATACAACGGCTTGGCAGACTTCACCTATTAATATAGGTTACCGCCAGTCGCTCTTCGGATACAACAGTTTGAAATGGGACCGCCGCATTGAACCGGTACGTTACCGGGAAGCAAAAAAATCGTATGTAGAAACACTCGAATTGGTAGCTGCACGGGCTACACAGAAGTTCTTTAACCTTGCCACCGCACAAAGCAATTACGAAACCGCCACCACCAATTATGCCAACGCAGACACACTCTATCAATATGCCCAGGGGCGCTATAACATCGGTACCATTACCGAAAACGAAATGCTGCAACTGGAACTGAACAAACTAACCGAAGAAACCAACCGGATGAATGCCCGTATCGAGATGGACAACTGCATGCAGGAGCTACGCTCGTATCTGGGCATTCAAAGTGATGAAGAACTAAAAGTGAAAGTCAATGACCATGTGCCGGACTTCAGTGTAGAATTGCACGAAGCGTTGTTGCTGGCCAACGAGAACAGCCCGGAGATACAGAACATGATGCGCCGGAAACTGGAAAGTGAAAGCAATGTGTCGTATGCCCGAGCCAATGCCGGACTGAAAGCGGATATTTATCTGCGTTTCGGATTGACACAGACAGCCGATAAACTGGGGAGTGCATACAAACGACCTTTAGACCAGCAATACGTCAGTTTGGGCATTGCGCTTCCCATTCTCGACTGGGGACGCGGCAAAGGCAAGGTGCGTGTGGCACGTTCCAATCGCGATCTTGTATACACACAGGTGGAACAGGACAAAACCGACTTCGAACTAAATGTGCGCAAACTGGTGAAACAATTCAACCTTCAGGCGCAGCGGGTACGGATAGCCGCACGTACCGACGAAACTGCCCAACGGCGTAGCGACGTGGCACGCAAGCTCTATCTGCTCGGTAAGTCGACCATTCTCGACCTGAATGCTTCCATCACAGAGAAAGACCAGGCACGCCGTAATTATATAACAGCCCTTTATAACTACTGGAGTTTGTATTACACCTTACGCAGCCTCACTCTCTTCGACTTTGAAGGAAAGGCACCACTCACCGAGAATTATGATCTGTTGATAGACTGATCCGAAACAAAAATCGTTAATCGAAAAAAATAAAAATAATATGGATATTAAAATTGAAAAGAAACCCTGGTACATCCGCTATAAATTCTACATAGCCGGAGGCATTGCATTCGCCGCTTTCCTTGTTTACGTCATTACTTTGTCGGTCGGTCCGCGCAAGCTCCGCATCGAATCGGAAAACATACAGATAGCCGAGGTCAAAGACGGTAAGTTTATGGAATATGTAGATGTGGAAGGACTGATCCAGCCAATTCTCACTATCAAAGTGAACACCCGCGAAGCCGGCAGCGTAGAGCGTATCATCGCTGAGGAAGGAAGCCTGCTCCAAAAGGGAGATACGATCCTTACCCTTTCTAATCCGGATTTGTTGCGCAGCATCGAGGACCAACGGGACGATTGGGAGAAGCAGCGCATCACTTACCAGGAAAAAGAGATCGAAATGGAACAGAAAAGCCTGAACCTAAAACAACAAACGTTGGAAACCAATTATGAACTGGCGCGGCTCAAAAAGAGCTTTGCGCTGGATAAAGAAGAATTTCGTATGGGCATCAAGAGCAAGGCACAACTTGAAGTATCGGAAGACGAATATAACTATAAGATAAAAAATGCCGAACTACAACGTGAAAGTCTGCGCCACGACTCGGCTGTGACCATCATCCGTAAAGATCTGATACGTACAGATATGGAACGCGAACGCAAGAAATATGAGCGAGCCACAGAGCGTCTGGGCAATCTGGTAGTGAAGGCACCCCTCGGCGGACAACTCAGTTTCGTCAAAGTGACACCGGGACAGCAGGTAAGTTCAGGTGAGAGCATTGCCGAAATCAAGGTACTTGATCAGTACAAGATTCACACTTCATTAAGCGAGTATTATATTGACCGCATCACCACCGGACTACCTGCTACCGTCAACTATCAAGGCAAGAGGTATCCGCTTCGCATTACTAAAGTCGTACCCGAAGTGAAAGACCGCATGTTCGATGTCGATCTGGTTTTCACCGGTGAAATGCCCGATAATGTACGTGTAGGCAAGAGTTTCCGTGTACAGATCGAGCTGGGGCAACCAGAACAGGCCATTGTCATCCCACGCGGTAATTTCTATCAGGCTACCGGAGGACAATGGATCTACAAAACCAATGCATCAAAAACAAAGGCAGTACGTACGCCCATCACCATCGGACGCCAAAATCCTCAGCAATATGAAATCACCGGAGGATTAGAGCCCGGAGATTATGTCGTTACGACAGGATATGATACCTTTGGGGAGGCGGAAGAATTAATACTGAAGTAATATAAAAAATGGATCAAACTCACCACAGAGTAGCACAGAGATAGTTTTCTTTTAATATCCTATAAACAAGAGATTAAAACTCTGTGAGACTCTGTGGTGCTCTGTGGTGAAATCAAACTCAAAACCATTACAAACATGAAAACTATAAAGCTGGCCTGGAAAGCCTTGGCACGTTTCAGGACATATACATTTATCAATATACTGGGCCTCGCCTTGAGTCTGGCTTGTGTACTTATCATCCTACGGTATATCCATCAAGAGGTTACTGTAAACCATTTCTGCAAAGACCTTGAAAACACCTATCTGCTATATTGCGAGTATGAAGATGGAACGCGGACAATAAGCAGCAATGAAGATAGAAATAACGACCCCAACTTTATCGATCCGCTGAAAGATCCGTCTGTTCTGAAAAGTACCCGGTGGATTAATTTCTCGGAAGACAGAATTACAGTCGGGAAACAGATATATAATGTGAAAACCGTGGTGACAGACAGTGCATTTCTGCAAATACTGCCATATCCGTCTGTATCCGGTATCTCCTCTCTGAAATCTCCGAATGATGCCATCATCACCCGGCGATTGGCTGAAAAACTGTTCAAAGGAGAGAATCCGATTGGGAAAACAATGACTTACAGCACAGGAGACATCATCACGATTACGGGAGTAATAGGGGAGCCGCCTACGAAAAGCTTTTTAGATTTCGACCTGATTGTATCCGAACAATTGCAACATTCATGGTCGCGTTCAAGCTATAGCTTGATACAACTGATGCCCGGAACGGACTTTAAGAAGCTGAACGTCAAGAACGAAAAGTTTATGAAGTTAAGGTGCTATATGGACACACCGACTCGCCTGCAATTTTTTCCATTAAAAGATTTCTATTTCGACAAGACCATTCGTATCTATGATAACGGTAAGAGTAATTTCCAAAGAGGCAATTATAATAATATCTTAGTACTTGCTGTTGTCACCATTGCTTTGTTGATAATCGGTTTGTTCAATTTCATCAATATCTATACGGTAATGATGCTCAAACGCGCCAGAGAGTTTGGAGTTAAAAAGGTATACGGTGCCGGTACAAAGGATGTATTCGCACAGATTTTCACTGAAAACTTTATCCTGACAGGCATGGCTCTATGTATATCCTGGTGCATCATCGAAATAACCGGTGGTATGATGGAACATGTGCTCCGGATACCGCAAATCTCCAATACGGAATTCAGTGCCATACTTTCTGTCGGAGTATTGATTCTGTTGCCATTATTGACTTCTATTTATCCATTCATCAGATACAATTACGTTTCGCCTTCCGTATCTATCCGTTCGGTGAATGCAGGAGGACATTCCATCGTATCCCGTGTGCTATTTTTATTCGTTCAGTACCTCATCACCTTTGTGCTTATTATTGTTTCTCTCTTTTTTACAAAGCAAGTGCGTTTCATGTTGGCTGCCGATTTGAACTATACTACCAAGGACATCATTCAGTGTCAGTTATATGCCGAACGTTCTTCATATGATCTAAATATGTCGAACGAAGAGTGGGAGAGACGTAAACAAAGAGAGAAAAGTAATCTGGCTTACATCAAAGAAGAAATGGACCATTCTCCGCTCTTTATCCGTTGGGAGTATGGAGAGAACCCGAATCAATTGGACGGTAATTATAATAATGTGCGGAATGTGCAGCGGGACGAGTTCAAGCCAGTTATTTATAGCAGTCTAAGCAACAAATATATTGAACTGTTCGGCTTTCAGCTAAAAGAGGGGCGCCTGTGGAATGACTCTGTTGATCAATGGAGTGATTATAAAATGATCATTAATGAATCGGCCAAATCACTCTTAGAAATAGATAATATAGAAACGGCCCTGATTCAACCCGAAAGAAGATTGTGGTGGTCTTCTTCAAAATCCGAAGAAATGGAGAAGAATCCTCCATATCAGGTTATCGGAGTGATCAAAGACTTCAAGATCGGTCACTTATCGAAAACCACTCCTCCGCTCTTCATTGTTTACGAAGATCCGCGGGGCAGTTATAGAGATCGACTGATGGCACAAATCATTCCCGGAAAAAAGCAAGAAGCCATTGCCTTCCTGAAAAAGCTGCATGATGAAATACTGGGCGAAGGTGAGTTTGAATACAGCTTTTTAGAAGACGAGATAGCGACCATGTATCAAGAAGATAAGCGAACTGCTGAGATATACTCCTTGTTCAGTGTCATTGCCATTCTTATATCTTGCCTGGGGTTATTCGGATTATCTATGTTCGACATCCGTCAGCGATATCGTGAAATTGCACTACGTAAAGTGAACGGAGCCACCCTAAAGGAGATCTATCCGCTCCTGTTAAAGAAATACTCGATTATTCTGGGAGTGGCATTTGTCATCTCAGCACCTCTATCCTGGTATATCATCTCAAAATATCTGGAAGGATTTGCCAACAAAGCTCCTATATCCTGGTGGCTGTTTGCTGTTGCCGCCATAGTGACTTCCTTCATTTCGCTGGCCACTCTGATATGGCAAATACGAAAAGCTGCCAATATCAATCCGGCCAAAGTGTTGAAAGGAGAGTAGTAAATTTGTATTTTTGTGCGCATGCGCACTATGATCGTGCAAATTCACACGGTGTATCTATACATCATAAGCACATAAACAATAGTGTTTCAACAAGTTGCTTCTTTGGCATACTTCTTGAAACACTATTTGTAAAAACAAGAACCAAATGATACGACACTATTTTAAAATCGCATTCCGAAATCTGCAGAAATATAAAACTCAGAGTATCATCAGTGTTATCGGATTGGCTGTAGGAATCACCTGCTTCACGCTTGCTACCTTATGGATACGCTATGAAATGACATACGATACTTTTCATAGAAAGGCCGACAATATCTATATGGTTAGAGCACAGCTCAAATCGGCAACCGGTGTACTAAGCAATTCACTGCCATATCCTGCCATAGAATATCTGAAAAAGAATTTACCCGAGATAGAAGACATCTGCGGAATCTCTCCCATGAAACGGAAACTTCAGTTCAATGACAGGAGTGAGAATCTGCTGACTGTCGAAGTAGACTCTGCCTTTATCAACATGTTCGATGTACGTCTCCTAAAGGGAAATGTCAACTTTCTTAAAGAAAGAGGAAAAGAAATAGCCATCACCGAATCGCTTGCTAAAAGTTGGTTCGGAGAAGAAGACCCTTTAGGAAAAGAGGTTGAGTTGGGAGGGCGTTTTTGCCGGATATGTGCAGTCGTCAGCGATTGGTCACAACACTCCAATCTGGCATACAGTATCTTGCTACCCATCCGCCATTACCCCGACTGGTTAAGTGAAACGGAACAAATATTTATTCGCATACGTTCCAATACGGACATTGAGAGCTTTCAAAAAAGAGTATCTGCTATCAACCTCTCTAAACAAGAAAAAGAGAGCAGTTTGGGCCAATTGACCATAACGCCGATTACCTCACTCCGCTATTCAGATTACTTAAATAGAGACGAAATCGTTATTTCGTTTAATTATATCCGTTATTTTGCCATAGCAGGGGCTCTGGTCATCCTATGCTCGCTATTCAATTACCTGACTCTCTTTATCAGTCGTCTTCGCATGCGTGGCCGTGAAATGGGACTTCGCAAAGTTTGTGGTGCCACAGACCGTTCACTGTTCACACTATTCTCCATCGAATACCTGTTAGTATTGATTGCCGGATCTGCAACAGGAATGGTCCTTATAGAGTTATGTTTATCACGATTTATAGAACTGGCACAAATATCAGAAACAACATCACTATATTCAGAAGCAATGATATACATCATTGCGGTAATTATCCTGTCATTTATCATTTCACAAATCCCTCTGTATTACTTCAGAAAACGGACTTTACAAAATAATATCCAAAACAAAAAAGAGACCGCCCAACGGGGGATATTTCGCAAATCCGGATTGGTCATGCAGTTAATTATCAGCTTAGGCTTCATTTTCTGCACAGCTGTCATGATGAAACAACTTTATTATCTGAAAAACACAGATCTGGGTATGGAACGACACAACTTAGCCAACGTTGCCATCTGGATGAAGGGAGGTGATATCAATGAATGGAATACTAAAATTGCCAGTTTGCCCATGGTTACAGAAACCTTGCCCCCACACTATTTCCCGATCATTCCCACAGGGCCAATGATGTATACAGAGATCAACGGATGGGATGGTCAGAACAAAACAAATGATGAAACATATTCGGTAGGTATCATGCCTTCGGGCGAAGATTTCTTCAAATACTACGGATTGCATTTGTCGGAAGGAGAATGGTTATCTGATAAGAGTATTACAAATGATGTTATCATCAATGAAACCGCCGCATTAAAATTCGAGTGGAAAAGTGCCGTCGGAAAGAAATTCTACTCAGAATACGACGGACAGAAAACATTCTATCATGTGATAGGAGTTGTGAAAGACTTTAGCCATCTTCCCCCTACGGTTGCTCCGCAACCTCTCGCCTTTGTCCGTGCCGAAGAGCAGCAATATTTGTGGGGACGTGCCAGTATCCTATTCAAGTTTAAAGAAGGAAGCTGGAAAGCTTGTCTGGACACAATTCAAAAAATGCAGAACGAAGATTTCCCGTCTTCTTTCATGAGACTGTATAACGAAGAGGAGGAATACAACAAATATCTGCGCTCCGAAGATGCACTTATGACCTTATTGGGAATTGTTTCTTTGGTCTGTGTCATTATCTCCATTTTTGGCATTTTCTCTCAAGTGACTTTGTCATGCGAACAACGACGTAAAGAAATAGCTATCCGCAAAGTGAACGGAGCTACCATAAAGAACATCTTGCAGATGTTCTTTAAAGAGTATTTCATTCTTTTGTTTATAGCCGCCATCATTGCGTTTCCAATCAGCCACATCATCATGCAAACATGGATTGAAAGTTACATCCGGCAAACGACTATTCCGGCCTGGATGTACGTCGCCATCTTTATAGGCATAGCGGGAGTTATTGTCATCAGTATTTTCTCAAGAGTATGGAGTGCTGCCCGGCAAAACCCGGCAGAGGTAGTAAAAACAGAATAAAAGAGGAAAAGTATGATACGACACTATTTTAAGATTGCTTTCAGAAACTTATTGAAATATAAGGGCCAAACTATAATTAGTATAATCGGACTGGCTATGGGATTCACCTGTTTCGCTCTTACCGTTTTATGGATTCGCTATGAAATGACATACGACACTTTTCACGAAGGAGCCGACCGAATCCATCTAATATACAAGAAATCCATACTGGATGCTACAGGATTTGATAAAACGGTGCCATATCCGGTTTCAACTTCTTTAAAAAGAATGCTCCCTGAAATAGAGGATGCATGTGCTTTTGAATTTTATAAATCGGATATAACTGTCAATGACGGTGCCACACAACAGCTATACCGGATCAATGCTGACTCTTGTTTCATGAATATGTTTCGGATACGGGTTCTTGAGGGAAACCTTGACTTTTTAGAATCAGCCAATAAGATAGCCTTGACGGACAAAGCTGCCAACCGTCTTTTTGGAACAGAAAACCCTATCGGTAAAGAAATCAAAGTCTATGGAGACCCCAAAACAGTTTGTGCCATTGTCAACAGTTGGAGCGAACATACTAATTTACCATTCTCCATATTAGGAGGCGGAATACGGCAATGGCAGGACGTCTGGTACAATAATGGATTCTATGTTTTTATTAAACTTCATCAAGGAGTAGATACCAAGGTACTAAGTAATAAACTGAAGCAAACAGAAATAAAGACAAATAAAAACGAGGGGGCTATCAAGGAGTTATTAATGATGCCTGTCAGTAAATGCCATTATACGATATTGGCAGACAATAATGCCATTCAGTTCAACTATATTATTCTCTTCGCTGTGATTGGAGGTTTGGTGATCCTTTGTTCGTTGATCAACTATCTGTCACTGTTTATCAGCCGCCTATGGATGCGGGCCAAGGAGCTTGCATTACGCAAAGTTTGCGGTTCGTCCAATCGGAACCTGTTTGCTTTACTGACCATCGAGTTCCTGGTTATCCTGATTTCGGCCGGATTGATAGGCATGGCATTAATAGAATTAGTATTGTCGGAGTTTAAGGAACTTTCGGGAGTGACAGACGGAAATATATATTGGGAATCATCTCTGTATTTTATGATTATTATTGGATGTTCTCTTTGCCTCTTCATGCCCGTCACTCTCTATTTCAACCGACAGACCCTGCACACCAACATACAGAAGAGTAACACAAACAGACATCGATATTTCATTCGTAAGGCAAGTATCCTGTTTCAGTTATCAATCAGTATAGGATTCATTTTCTGTATCTGCATTATAATGAAACAACTCTATTTCCTAAGTACTACAGATATCGGCATAGAACGTAAAAACATTGCTACCTTAAGCTTGTATCCGCAAGACAATCTACCTCCCGCAGCAGATAAAATAGAGCAGATGCCTTCTGTTACCCAAATACTGAAAGGACATTTCTCTTTGCTCCCGAGAACAGTGTCTATGTCTATGGCTTTCAAGGACTGGGATGGCAAACAACCTTCGGACCCCGATATGAACATGGAAGTACTGATGGAAAGTGAGGAATTGGCCCAATTCTATGGCATCCGGCTTTTAAAAGGGAAAATGCTGAAAGAAGGAGAAAGTGACGCAAGCACTATTGTTATCAACGAAACGGCTGCAAAAGCTTTGGGCTGGAGCGATCCGATTGGCAAGAAATTAATCAGGCCTAACGGAACAGCCACCACTGTCATCGGTTTGGTCAAAGACTTCCACACTACTTCGCCCACTGTTCCTGTAAAACCAATAGCATTCATAGCCAAAGGGTTTTCCGGTTTCTATCTTGGCAAAGGAGATATTCTGATAAAATACAGGGAAGGGGAGTGGCCTAAACTGAAACAGGCTGTTGAAGATCTTTGCCGAAAAGAATATCCGGACACAAAAATCGTATTATCCAACATGGAAGATGTTTATAACGATTATTTAAAATCTGAACATGCACTCTTGAAATTATTAAGCTGTGTAGCAATAGTTTGCATTTTGATCGCAATTTTTGGAATATTTTCGTTAATAACACTGGCTTGCGAACAACGTCGCAAAGAGATAGCTATTCGAAAGGTGAACGGAGCAACACTTAAAAATATACTCTCTATTTTTGCAAAAGAGTACCTCATATTGATACTGCTCTCTTCTCTTCTGGCATTTCCACTCGGTTATGTCGTCATGAAGTCATGGTTACAGAGCTATGTGGAACAAACCTATATAAATGCTTGGATTTACATCGTTATCTTGGCAGGAACTACTATTGTCATAAGCCTTTGTATTGGTTGGAGAGTGTGGAAAGCCGCCCGGCAAAATCCGGCGGAAGTAGTAAAAACAGAATAAAAAAATAGCATGATACGATCTTATTTAAAAATAACATGTAGGAATCTTCTGAAGTATAAAGCTCAGAACATACTCAGCATTATTGGACTCTCCATCGGTTTTATAGCCTTTCTGTTAGGTGGCTACTGGTACTACTGGGAGCACCATTTTGACAGTTTTCATCCACAAAGTGAACATACTTATGCCTTGACGACTACCGGAATATTTAAAACAGCCGATGGGTTGGAAGGAGAACTGAACCAAATACACCAGCTGGCGGAGAAAGAGATAATAGCATTCCCTGAAATAGCTAAGGTATGCCATGTCAGCGATGTGAAATATGAAGCAGATGGTAAAGAAAGAAGTTGGATAGGAATGGCAGTAGACTCCACTTTTTTTGATATCTTCCAATGCCGGATGATCGAAGGAAATTATCATAAAACGCCTTATAACGCAAACTTTGTAATTCTGACCCGGAAAATGGCAAAACATCTTTATGGAGACAGCAGCTGTATAGGGAAAGAAGTGAAAATTAATAAAGAAATATCTTACACCGTTGCGGGAGTAATGGAGAATTATCCGCAGAACAGTGATTTTAAGTTTGAGTATCTCATTCTGAATACCCCCCAAGCCAATATTGTGAAGCGTAGTACCACTTATGTATTATTACACTCCAGTGCCAATGCATCACATCTGAATAAGAAAATAACATCTTTCCGGATTAAAGAGGCAGACACTCAAAGGGATACTTATTCCGAATGGCATTTCCACTTACGTTCATTGCCCGAGGTTCATGTCTACTGTTCTCCGGAACTCAAGGGAAGATTTCAACATATCGGCATTTTGGCAACAGCAGGTTTACTGGCTTTTGTCAGTGCGTTAATGAATCTGCTCGTATTGTTCATCGGACAACAGCAACGAAAAGCACGGTATAATTCAACTTTTTCAACTCTCGGAGCTTCTACCCTGAGCTTGGTAGGTAAAAACCTGCTTGAGCTCATTATACCTTTATTCATCGCTTTTTTGATATCAATGGGAGTTTGTGAGTTCTTATTTCCATATTATAAAGATTATACCAGTCTGGTGGCAGAGAGTAGCAGTTATTATTTTGGCACGATTCAAAGTATCACCAAACAGGAAATATTTGGAACAGCTCTTTGGATTTATCCGTTATGTTGTGTTGTTTTCCTTGTCATAAGTCTGCTTCCCATCATCGGATTGCTGAAACGAAGCAGTCATGGGACTTCAACGTCCTTACGAAACGGATTAATCATCGGACAAATATTTATTGGTGCTTTATTTCTTTTCACTTCATGTATGTTCTACAGTCAATATAGCTTCATGACACACACAGATAAAGGGCTCGTTACAGACCATATATGGCAAATCGATTTAGGATATGATGCGACTTATAATAAAGACTGCAGTCCTTTTATAGCAGCATTAAAAGAAAGCTCTGCTATCGAAGGAGTGACAGCTTTAACACAGCCGATCCTTGTTTTCAGAGGGGAATGGTATTGTACTTTCATTACCAATTTCCCTATTGAAGGACGGAATTCTGATGAATCTGAGGAGGATAACTGCGTCATCGTACAAAAGAATTTTCTCCCATTCTTTGGGATGAAGATGAAAGAAGGAGAATGGATACAAAATCAAGGAACAGAAGATATCGTTGTCAATGAAACCGGGGCACGCCAACTTAATATCCCTTCCTTAACAGGTCGTCCTATTATCAATAATACAGGAACCGATGCAAAGTCTTATAGAATCAGTGGTATTTTACGCGACTTTTACTATTGTCCGATGCAATATCCTCTGTCGAAGACCTTCTTTATGTATAAAAGCAATGCCGATGCTGCGAAAGCTTACAACGGTTTCCGGTACTTCTATATAAAGGTACGTCCGGGAAAAGAAAAGCAAGCATTGGAACATGTCCGGCAGATTTATCCGGAATATAGCAAAGGAGAGATTACCGAAGATGCACAGATCATTCAGCTCTCTACATTGATGGAATTGTTCAACCGGCCGGAAAAGATGATGTTCCGTATTTTCCTGCTATTGGCTATCCTTTGCATTCTCATTTCTTCATTCGGAGTATATTTCCTGGTTTCGCTCTCTACTGAGCAACGCAAGAAAGAAATAGCCATTCGGAAAGTAAACGGTGCACGATTCTCTGATATTTTATGCCTGTTTTTTAAAGAGTATTTATGGCTAACTTTAACCGGTAATGCGATTGCTCTTCCGTTAGGATATATCTTTATCCGCCGCTGGCTGGAAACCTACGCATACCACACAGGCTTCCACGGATGGCTGTTTATATGTGTGTTTCTTTTTACCTGTATTATTGTTATCCTTTCCGTTATAAAACAAGTAATAATAGCAGCTAAAATAAATCCGGCGGAATGTATGAAAAGTGAATAAGCCGTCAGAGTGCGTATTCGCACCGGAATCGTGCAATATCACACACTGTTTTTGAATGAGCAATAGATGTAATATACATGAATACAGTACTATACAAGTTTGGCACATTTATTGAATCTATAATAACAATAAAAGACATAAAAACAAATAATGCAAACGAATTATGATATTACATTATATAAAAGCTACATTCAGGCAATTGATAAAACACAAAACGCAGACTATCATTTCTATATTGGGAATCACTTGCGGATTGCTTTGCTTCAGTGTTTGCAATTATTATAATCGTATTTTCAGTACTGGCAATAAAGATTTAGCAACTTATGAACGTCAGGCTGAAATATGGATAGAGGGAAATGCATACCAAGTAAATATTCCAATACAAGACTTTGAAAAAAAAATCGGAAAAGAAAACTTTGAAGCAGTTGCTTTTTATTTCAACGCTAATGCCAAGATTACTTTGGATGAAACCATTTATTATAAGATAAGCAAAACTGAATGCAATGCCGATTATTTCAAAGTATTTCCTGCCAAGTGTGTGAACGGGTCATTACAACAGTTTGGAATATCATATAATGAGGCAGTAGTAACTACTGATTTTGTGAGAGAATTTTGTGGTAATAAATCTCCGTTGGGAAAGAGCATACTAACTGAAAATGGAAGAAACTATACGATTATTGCCGTCATAGAGCCTTATCCGGCAGGGATGAACAACTACCACAATCAGTATGATGTTTTTCTCCCGTTAGCAGAAAACGCTTCATTTGGAGCACACAAAATCTTATTAAAACATGCAGAAGATGCCGAACGGCTCTCTCAATATCTACAAAAGTTAGAACTTTTTCCAAAATTCCCGGAATGGGTACCTCAAATAGTATTAGAAAGCAAAATGGAGCACAAGTCCGGTGCCGAATTATGGATTGCATTTCTTGGGATATTGGTTCTATTGGTAGGTATGATCAACTATTTCTCGTTCAGCATAGGAACATTTGCCAATCGCTGCAAAGAAATCAGTCTACGTAGTACATTAGGAGCTACTTATTCAGGACAATTCATGCTACTTTTCCTTGAACAAGCTGTCGTTATCCTGATTAGTGGAATAATCACCTTAGCTGTCACCGAAAGTTTCCTACCCTGGTTTATAAGTACGTTTTCGTATGAGATGCAAAAAGAATTGTATATTGATACCTATCGGCTCTGGAAATACGAATGCCAATACTTGATTGGGATACTGTCAATCAGTGCCTTAGTCTCTCTTCTTTCATCATGGTATATTACGCGTAAAACCGCGGCGCAAGGTTTAAAGGGGGGAACTGCTACTGGTCAGCGTCACATCATAAGAAACTCTTTATTGGGTTTCCAACTTTTCTTCTCCCTTTTATTCGTCATTGGAACAGTCAGTATTTGGATGCAGATGCAGGAGTATAACCGAATAGCCAATCCGTACTTGAATGCTAAAGAAAAGAAAGAAATCATGGTATTGGATATTAGAGGATATAACCGTATCGAAGAGAACCGGCAGGAACTTATAAGTTTTCTCCGTTCACGCCACTGGAACGAAAAAATGGCATATAGTAACAGAGATTATGCTCAGGATTATGGGTTCACAGAACTTATTTACGTTTCAGACGAATATTTTGAATTGATGAATATAGATTGTAAACACCAGGCAGGGGAACCATTTTGTTATGTAAACGAACAGCTATATCAGACTTTACAGACAGATTCTACTCCGGAAATCTATCGTTATCAAAACAAAATATATCCAGTGAAAGGTTTGGTACATATAGGTTGTGACTCACCAAGCGCAAAGCTACTCGCTATTCTGCCCATTTCTGCAATGAACAATGAAATTGGAAAAATTTATATCCAGTTAGCCTCCAATGTTTCTCACAAAGATATAGAAGCAGAGATGGCCGGAAAGATAAATCAATATTTGCCGCAAAACGAACCTTTTGAGTTCATCAGCTTATATAAAGAACAAATCGGTCTGAGGAGTATCTCACTTATATGGCTATTCATTGTTTGCTCCTCTATTTGCCTACTGATTACGATGTTAGGAATTTATGGTGCAATCAGTATTGACACCGTACGCAGACAAAAAGAGGTGGCTATCCGTAAAATTAATGGTGCACGCCTGTTGAATATTTATTGGTTATTTGGGAAAACCTACCTGATTTTATTCTTAATATCTTCTATTTTAGGGAGTTTGAGCAGTTTGTTTATCATGATTACAGGTAGCCAACATAAAATCATTCTATTTGATTATGCTAACCCATGGCTCTGGATATATTCTCTTTTGCTTTTGATAATAATTATAGCAGGTACTGTTAGCTGGCAAATATACCATATTGCACGAACTAACCCGGCAGAAGTTATTAAAAACGAATAAAAACAAATTACACAATACACCATTATGATACTACATCATTTAAAAATAGCCATTCGCAGTCTCTTGAAGTACAAGACTCACTGCTTGATCTCAGCTATTTGCCTTTCGGTAGGTATGACCTGTTTCTGTATTGTACATTTCTACATTAATGAAATAGATGGCGCCACTCGTCGTCTGCCCAATTTTGAACAGAGAATCGGACTCCGGATCATGAACCCCAACAATAAGGAAGACAGGGCATGGGGATGGTTTCTCACCCCTTCCCAAATCAAAACATTAACAGATCATCCTATACCCGGAATCAAACAGCTCAGCTGCCGATCCTTTGAAAGTCAATCTGAAGTCGTCTTTATCAATCAAGAACAGGAGGAAAAGCCCTATATTATATCCTATATAAGCACAGACCCCAACTTCTTCCCGCATTATCAAGCGTCATTCTTATACGGGAATACACTTCCTGTTGAACCAGACGAGGTTGTGTTATCCGAAAGTTGTGCCCGCAAAGTTTATGGAGAAAAGAATCCGGTCGGTACTCTGCTGAAAATAGTACAATTCAAAGAAGAAGAAAAGAAAAAAGACATTTATTACAAAGTCGTTAACGTAATAAAAGAGTTGCCGAAAGTACTCCGTGTACAAGCCGACATCTATTTCTCTTATCGCAGAGACGATGCCCAGCAAAATGGATTTATTATGGAAGGAGTGTTAAACACTCCTGACGGACTTGATAAAGCAAATGAAAGCTTAAAAGGAGTCCCTTTTCTGCATCGTGGAGAAATGACATATCTTGTTGCCTCCAAAGAAGCCGATTCATATCAAGAGCCACAACGCCTCATTGCTATGGCATTCATCACTTTCTTATCTTCCTTAATTTTGTTATCAGGCATGATTAACTTTTTAAAGTTTATCATACAATCTTTCTATAACCGAAACCGTGAACTGGCATTGCGCAAAAGTATGGGAGCAACTGCCCGAAGTTTGTTCGGACTATTGTTTACGGAAGTTTTCTGGATGCTTACCTTCTCTTTACTTCTTTCTTTGGTATTGTCTGAATGTGTAAGTGGTCTTCTTGTATATTACATTCCGCCAAAAGAAATGATTCCAATAGATATACAAACGTTATACTCTATCCAATTCCAAGTATATTTAGGTTTACTCATAATTTGTGCAATCATTATTCTCTTTCCAGTCAGACGACTTCAAAGATCCGGACTTGCAAGCAATATTACGGGGAAAAGTCATAAACATATTTTCCGCAATATCATGATGTGCATACAACTATGTGTGTGTATTTTCTTCTTGGGAACAGCCATTGCCGTTCATTTATTCAATAAGGAGGATAACCGTCTATACCTTCCTTTATCCGACCAAGAAACAGACCGTACTTTCTGTCTTCAAATGAATAGCGTTACACTCTATAAAAACAAAGATGCTATCCTCTCACAAATAAAGATGTTACCCGGAGTGGAAGAAACAAGCGCAGCTTTGATGACCGGCTCATTCAACTCTTTCTTGACCAGCAGCTATGAGTCTGCGGATCATCGTACACTTACCATCAATGTCCGGCAAGGTGATCCCAGCTATTTCCAGTTCTTCCGGATTCCATTTCAAGGAGAAACTGTTGATGCTGATGCAAGTAAAGTGGTCTATATCAGCGAAGCTTTCCGGCAACAACTGGACAAAGATTCTATCAGCGGAAACGTGAAATTAGGAGAGGAGAGCTACCGGATTTTAGGAATCTATAAAGCCTGCTACGGGGAAAATCTTTCCGAATATAACCAATACCACATATCCGTATTTTTCCCCACCAACGAAATATCAGTCATATACATTCGTTTTCGAAATGACATTGCCTTTTCTAAAGCGAAAGCACAAATAGAGAAGGTATGCCGTAACTATGTACCAGAATCACTGGCATTAGACATAGAGCCCTTGGACGTAAGAAAAAGTACGACTCAGGGAATTAGGGACATGATGGGTGATATTTCACTGTTACTTGCTATCATTAGTATATTGCTCGTGGTGTTAAGTGTGTATTCTGCGATCTCCATGGATACCGTTAGTCGGCAAAAAGAAGTAGCCATTCGTAAAATTAACGGTGCTACACCTAAAGTGATCGCTTTCATGTTTGGAAGAGTCTACATCATCCAATTCATACTGGCCTATATGATCACTTATCCATTGTTACGGCTACTGATCATTGATATGACCAAAAGTTCTCCAATCAGCAGTGTCAGCGGATTTGCCTGGGGCATTTACCTGTTCATTGTAATAGGTTTGCTTATCTTTGTAACAACGGCATACAAAATATACAGAGTGATGCACCTCAACCCGGCCGATATCATTAAAAATGAATAATATAAACCAATAAAAAATTACCATTATGATTAAAACAGTAAACTTACAGAAAATCTTCAAAACCGAAGAAGTAGAAACCTGGGCGTTAAACAATGTCAGTGTAGAAGTGAAAGAAGGCGAGTTTGTAGCCATTATGGGACCATCCGGTTGCGGAAAATCCACTTTGCTCAATATTTTAGGTCTGCTTGATAATCCTACAGGAGGCGAATATTATCTGAATGGAAAAGAAGTATCCAAGTATACGGAATCGCAACGTACCAATCTCCGCAAAGGAGTTATCGGTTTCGTATTCCAGAGTTTCAATCTGATCGACGAGCTGAATGTATACGAGAATATTGAACTGCCATTACTTTACATGGGTATTCCCGCTTCTGAACGTAAACAACGGGTGGAAAAAGCAATGGAACGCATGGCCATCACTCACCGCAGCAAACATTTCCCCCAACAACTCTCAGGAGGTCAGCAACAACGTGTTGCCATAGCACGTGCAGTCGTTGCTAACCCGAAGTTGATTCTTGCCGATGAACCTACCGGTAACCTTGACTCCAAGAATGGTAAAGAAGTGATGGGACTGCTGAATGAACTTAATAAAGAAGGAACTACCATCGTCATGGTGACACACTCCCAACATGATGCAGGATTTGCTGACCGAGTGATTAATCTATTTGATGGTCAGGTAGTAACAGAAGTAAGTATTTAACTTTAAACAGAATGCAATATCCGGTTATACTGAAACTTATTTTAAGGAGTTGGTGGCGAAATAAACTATTCGCCTCCATCTCCTTATTGAGCTTAGCGATTGGCATTACATGCACTATCTTGCTGATATCATTCGTTACTTATGAGTACACTATAGAATCTTCCAATCCAAGAAAAGAAGATATTTTCCGGCTAACACAAAATGTTCCGGTTATGCAAAAGCAGAAACAAGGGACCTTTGTTTATGGAGGCAGTGTTCCAGACATTGTATCCCAATTCCCGGAAATTGAAAGCTATCTGCGAATGAATGAACTTCAAACGTCAGGTATTCGGGTCGGAAATGAAAAATTCGACAAACAAACAATAGTTAAAGCAGATAGTTCACTACTTCATTTTTTCCCTTTTGAAACAGTATATGGTAATTTGCCTGAAGTATTATCTCACCCCGGTCAAGTAGCCATCAGCGAGAAATTAGCTCGTCTTTATTTCGGAAATGAGAATTATGAAAATCGTACGATTACACTGGAATTGCCCGATACCATTTATACGGTACAAGTAACTGCGATATTCAGACATTATCCACAAGCCATGTTACAAGCTGATATCCTTACCTCGTTGCCAGATCCCGAGCAGGGAAGCTCTTGTATGATTCTCCTGAAAAAAGAAGTCCAGTCAGCCTCATTTCGTCAACGATTTGAAGAAACAGGACTGCCTACTTTGATGGGAAAAGGAAATTATCAGTTGTTAGGTTTGCAAGATTCTTATTTCAATACAGACCTCTCTGATACTTCCCAAACTATGGAACATAGAGAAATTACATTACTCAGCATAGGGTTGTTATCTGCTTTGTTAATATTATCCATAGCCTGTTTTAATTATGTCAATCTTAGTTTTTCACGATTGCTGAAACAGGTTAGAATGCTCCATGTAGAAACATTAATGGGAGCTACCCGTCAATATATACACAAGCAACTATTTGCCGATACTTTTTTGACTGTCATGCTTGCGTTCTTGCTGTCTGTACTGTTGATAAATGATCTTTTACCGGCATTCAACTCTCTTGTAGCAGCGCATTTAACATTCGGTTTCATATTTTCGGGGAAGGTATTGCCATTATTAGCTTTGTTTATTATAATCTTATCTGTCATTCCCGCACTTTACATGAGCAGGAAGATGTATTCTCTGTCAGAAAGTAATTACCGCCTGTTCTTTATTGGTAAAAAAAAGAAGCGCATAGTCTCTATACTGATTATACTCCAGTTCATAATATCTATTGCCTTAATGACAACTTTCTTAATTATACGTTCACAATTAAATATGATAGAGAATGAAGGAAAGCGTTATGAAAATATAATTGAACTTGGAGATAGACAGCAACTATCATTACTCCCAATATATAATGATTTAAAAAGTCTACCTGGAATAAAAAGTGCGATTACTACCCGCGGGAACATTTTTGAACCCTGGAGCATGGCAGTACCTGTGAGCCAGGAAGGAGAGGAAGAAACACTGGTCATGGTTAATTTGTACAATGAAAGCCCGAAGTTTCAGGAACTATATGACATGACTTTACTTCATCCGGAACGTACTAAAGAACTAATAGCCCAAACCGCTATACCGGTTATTGTCAATGAATCCTTCCAACATCATTTTGTACCCGCAGGAGAAGACCCCATTAGTCAGCCACTGAACAAATACAACAAGAATAATACTCAGCAAGGAGCTATTATTGTAGGAGTAATCAAAGACTTTAAACTGACCTCTTTTAATCAACCGGTAGCCCCATTGCAAATGATCTTGCAAGAAGTCCCCGAGAACCAATGTTATTATATATCTTTAAAAATCGATCCGGACCAACGAATTGAAACCTTACAAAAGATACGACAACTATGGGAGACACATTTCCCTAATCGTTCTTTTACCGGTACAGATTTGTACATGAAATACTTGTCATTCAATCAAGAAGTAACTAATTTCTCTCAATTATTATTGGTATACTCAATCATAAGCTTATTCTTGACAGCTTTTGGTCTGTTCGGCATAGCATGGTACGCATCCGAACAACGCACTCGGGAGATAGGAATTCGTAAAGTGAACGGTGCTTCCACCTGGCAAATCGTTTGGTTACTTAATCGTCCATTCTTATGTTATATCTTAATTGCATTTATCATCGCAACTCCCATTGTATATACACTAATGTTGCACTGGATAGAGCAATTCGCTTATAGAGCCCCCATTGGATTAAAAGTTTTTATCCTTCCTCTATTGATAACTTTAGTCATGACAATATGCACTGTTAGCTTTAACAGTTGGCGGGTTGCAAAGTCCAATCCAATAGATGCAATTAAAGAATAGATAATGTCATGGGATACCCCTGATAAGGATAAGGTTATTGATAACGTAAACTATAAATGGAAACAAAGGAGCCTTAAATGAAAAAGGGATTATGTTGTTTGACATAATCCCTTTCGTATATTTATTCCTTATCTTATTTATAAAAGATCAAGTGCCTTGAAACATTTCACCAACTTACCGATAGCAAAGTCAATCTGTTCTTTGGAATGTGTAGCCATTAATGAGAAACGAATCAACGTATCGTTCGGAGAACATGCGGGAGGAACTACCGGATTTACAAATACGCCCTCATCAAATAACATTTTGGTTACCATAAATGTCTTCTCCATATCACGTACATATAGCGGAATAATAGGAGTGGAGGTGTGCCCGATTTCGAAACCAAGCTCACGGAAACACTTTAAAGAGTAATTGGTAATGTCCCATAAGTGTTCGATGCGTTCTGGTTCGTTTTTCATAATCTGGAGTGCGGCACGAGCAGCGGCAGTGGCAGCAGGCGTATTACTTGCACTGAAGATATACGAACGGGAATTATGACGCAAATAATTAATAATGGATTCATCAGCAGCTATAAAACCACCGATAGCAGCCAATGACTTACTGAATGTACCCATGATAAGATCCACTTCTTTAGTCAACCCGAAATGATCACAAGTACCACGTCCGTTATTGCCCAGAACTCCCAAGCCGTGTGCTTCGTCTACCATGATATTGGCATCATATTTCTTAGACAAACGAACGATCTCAGGCAAATTGGCTATATCACCTTCCATACTGAATACTCCATCTACTACAATCAGTTTCACTGCATCCGGACGACACTTCTGCAACTCCTTCTCAAGAGATTCCATGTCGTTGTGCTTAAACTTAAGGATGGTAGAAAAAGAGAGGCGACGCCCTTCAACAATAGAAGCGTGGTCAAGTTCGTCACAGATCACATAATCTTCACGACCTGTCACACACGAAACTACACCCAAATTTACCTGAAATCCTGTGGAATAAATGATAGCATCTTCTTTACCAACAAATTCGGCCAGTTCTTTCTCCAATTGAAGATGAAGGTCAAGTGTACCGTTCAGAAAACGCGATCCGGCACAACCCGTACCGTATTTGCGGGTAGCTTCAACAGCAGCCTCAATTACTTTCGGATGATTAGTCAGGCCTAAGTATGAGTTCGAGCCAAACATTAACACCTTTCTGCCACTCATTATCACCTCTGTGTTCTGTTCACTTTCGATACAACGAAAGTATGGATATACGCCTTTAGCCTTTATCTGCTGAGGGAGGTCGTATTTAGCTAACTTCTCTTGTAATAATCCCATGAATAGTTATTTATATAATTCGCTTATTGACTATCTTATTTATAATAGTCTAAATCCTTTTTCCTTAACAAGTGTTTAAAACAGGGGGCAAAGATAACAAAATATGTTTTTAGCTGTTCTTTTTCTATGAAAAAATATACTCTTTATAGTTTTAGAAAGCTGGGAAAGGGCAAAAATTAAGATATTTATATTACTTTTGTCGACCACAACATATAAATGATGGAACCAACTTGCATGATCGAAAATAAGAAAAAAATAATATTCATCGTTAATCCAATTTCGGGTACACAAAGTAAGGAACTTGTTCTGAGTCTACTGGATGAGAAGATAGATAAGGATAAGTATACTTGGGAAATTGTGTATACCGAAAGAGCCGGACATGCAATCGAAATAGCAGCAGATGCGGCAGATAGCCACACAGATATAGTAGTGGCTGTAGGAGGCGATGGAACAATCAATGAGATTGCCCGTTCGCTGGTACATACTAATACGGCACTGGGCATCATTCCTTGCGGCTCCGGAAACGGATTGGCACGACATCTTCAAATTTCGATGGATCCGCGTAAAGCACTTGAGATTTTGAATGATGGATTAGTTGATATTATAGATTATGGAAAAATAAATGGTACAGACTTTTTTTGCACCTGTGGAGTAGGATTTGACGCTTTTGTCAGTCTGAAATTTGCCAATGCGGGTAAACGCGGACTCCTGACTTATCTGGAGAAAACTCTGCAAGAAAGCCTGAAGTATCAACCAGAAACCTATGAACTGGAAACAGAAGACGGTACTTCCAGATACAAAGCCTTCCTGATAGCTTGCGGCAATGCTTCACAATATGGGAATAATGCTTATATAGCTCCGCAAGCTACGTTGACAGACGGTTTGTTAGACGTAACCATTCTTGAACCATTTACCGTACTGGATGTTCCGGCACTGGCTTTCCAACTCTTCAATAAAACAATTGACCAGAACAGCCGAATTAAAACCTTCCGTTGCAAGAAATTATGCATCCACCGCAGTTCACCGGGAGTAGTCCATTTTGACGGCGATCCGATGCAGGCTGATGAAGATATCAAGATAGAGCTGATTCAGAAAGGATTACGAGTTGTTGTGCCTACCGATAAAAAAAAAGATAATTCCAACGTACTGCAAAAAGCACAAGAATATGTGAATGGTATCAAGCTGATGAATGAAGCCATCGTAGAAGACATAGCACATAAAAACAAAGTTATTTTGAAAAAAAATAAGCAGCTGATACAAAAGCTTACTAAAAAATAGCCCTTTAGAAATAGTACAGAATCCGAATTAATATGTACTTTTGCAGACTACTTTAACAAAAATATAAAAATAATATATTAAATATGTTCAGAACGCACACGTGCGGAGAATTAAGAATCTCCGATGTTAATAAACAAGTCAAGCTGTCGGGATGGGTACAGCGCAGCCGTAAAATGGGAGGTATGACTTTTGTTGACCTTCGTGATCGCTACGGTATCACTCAATTAGTATTTAATGAAGAAATAGACGCTGAGCTTTGCGAACGTGCCAACAAGCTGGGTCGTGAATTCGTTATTCAGATTGTCGGAACCGTCAACGAACGCTTTAGTAAGAACGGAAATATTCCGACCGGTGATATTGAAATTATTGTTTCGGAACTGAATATCTTGAACTCAGCCATTACTCCTCCTTTTACCATTGAAGATAACACAGATGGTGGTGACGATATCCGCATGAAATACCGTTATCTGGACTTACGTCGTAACGCTGTCCGTTCAAATCTGGAGTTACGTCATAAAATGACAATCGAAGTGCGTAGTTATCTTGATAAACTGGGCTTTCTGGAAGTAGAAACTCCGGTATTGATCGGTTCAACACCGGAAGGAGCCCGTGATTTTGTTGTACCTTCCCGCATGAATCCGGGACAATTCTACGCATTGCCACAATCTCCACAAACCTTGAAACAATTGTTGATGGTTTCCGGTTTCGATCGTTATTTCCAGATTGCCAAA
The DNA here is from genome assembly GCF_019633765.1 of Bacteroides sp. 11BF. Lineage (NCBI taxonomy): Bacteria > Pseudomonadati > Bacteroidota > Bacteroidia > Bacteroidales > Bacteroidaceae > Bacteroides > Bacteroides sp. 11BF. The sequence continues at coordinate 123,700 of NZ_JAFKPJ010000003.1, read as the reverse complement.
TGTTTCCGTGATGAAGACCTGCGTGCCGACCGACAGCCGGAGTTCACTCAAATAGACTGTGAAATGAGCTTCGTAGAACAAGAAGATGTAATCGTTACATTTGAAGGAATGGCTAAACACCTGTTTAAGGTTATTCGTAATATTGAACTGACAGAACCATTCCCGCGCATGCCTTGGAGTGAAGCAATGAAACTGTATGGTAGCGACAAACCGGATATTCGTTTCGGTATGGAATTCGTTGAATTAATGGATATCCTGAAAGGACACGGTTTCTCTGTATTTGATAATGCTACATATATTGGTGGTATTTGTGCCGAAGGTGCAGCCAGCTATACTCGTAAACAACTGGATGCCTTGACTGAATTTGTGAAAAAACCGCAAATTGGTGCAAAAGGCATGGTATACGCCCGTATTGAAGCCGACGGTACTGTAAAATCAAGTGTAGATAAATTCTATACGCAAGAAGTATTACAGCAATTGAAAGAAGCTTTTGGCGCTAAACCAGGCGATTTAATTCTGATTTTATCGGGAGATGATGCCATGAAAACTCGTAAGCAACTCTGTGAACTGCGTCTGGAAATGGGTAATCAATTGGGATTACGTGATAAAAACACATTCGCGTGCTTATGGGTAGTAGACTTTCCTCTATTCGAATGGAGTGAAGAAGAAGGTCGTCTAATGGCCATGCATCATCCGTTTACTTCGCCCAAACCGGAAGATATCCATCTGTTGGATACAGATCCTGCAGCTGTACGCGCCAATGCTTACGATATGGTAATCAACGGTGTAGAAGTAGGAGGAGGATCAATCCGTATCCACGACAGCCAGTTACAGAATAAAATGTTCGAACTACTCGGATTTACTCCGGAACGTGCACAAGAACAATTTGGCTTCTTGATGAACGCCTTCAAATTCGGTGCGCCTCCTCACGGTGGTTTGGCTTACGGATTGGACCGTTGGGTATCTCTTTTTGCCGGACTCGACTCAATCCGTGATTGCATCGCATTCCCGAAAAATAATTCAGGCCGTGATGTTATGTTGGATGCTCCTGCAGCACTTGATCCGTCACAACTGGAAGAACTGAATCTGATTGTAGATATTAAGGAGTAAGTGAAAGAGTCAGTACGCATTTTTCGATTTGCCGTAATTGGTACGCTCAATGCATTAATCACAGCCTTTGTTATTTGGCTGATGATGGATGAATTGTCATACGATTACATTCCGGCTAACATTACAGCGTACATAGTAGCCCAGATACATAATTTTATCTGGAGCAAATATTGGATCTTTCCGATTGAAGATAAAAAGAATAATATCTGGAAGCAAATATTATTCTTTTGTTCAGCTTTCGGATTGGCATATAGTGCCCAGTTCCTGTTTTTAGTTACATTGGTAGAGTGTGGGGATGTAAATGAGTATCTGGCACAATTCCTGGGATTATTTATCTACGGAACAGTAAACTTCATCGTCAATAAGAAACTTACATTTAGATAAAAACTATTTTAAAATATTTAATAAAAAGTCCCGCAGATTGTAGACTCTGCGGGACTTTTTATATTTACAGAAACGCAAGACTTCAATCGATAAAACGTTTCGTCAGGTTACCATATTCATCTATACGTCGGTCACGAAGGAAAGGCCACCAGCGACGTACATTTTCCGAGCGTTCAAGATCTACTTCAACAACTATATTTTCGGGACGTTCATTTCCTGCCTGCGCCAGATATTCACCTTGAGGACCAACAACAAAACTATTCCCCCAAAACAAAATACCATTGGTCTGCCCTGACGGATCGGATTCGTGGCCTACACGATTTACAGAAATCACCGGAAGGCCATTGGCCACCGCATGTGCGCGCTGAGAAATAATCCAAGCATTGAGCTGACGGACTTTCTCATCATCCGTATCTGAACTTTCCCAACCGATAGCAGTAGGATAAATCAAGATTTCAGCTCCTTTCAATGCCATCAGACGGGCAGCTTCGGGATACCATTGATCCCAGCAAACCAATATTCCCAATTTACCCAAAGAAGTCTGTATCGGTTCAAAACCAATATCTCCCGGAGTAAAATAAAACTTTTCGTAATAGGCCGGATCATCAGGTATATGCATTTTACGATATTTCCCGGCAATGCTTCCATCCCGATCGAAAACAACGGCTGTATTATGATATAATCCCGGAGCACGTTTCTCAAATAAAGAAGTAACAAGCACTATCCGGTTAGTTGCCGCCAGTTCGGAATAGAATCCTGTAGAAGGTCCCGGAATCGGTTCCGCCAATTCAAATAGATCAGTATTTTCAGTTTGGCAAAAATACAATGAATTATGAAGTTCCTGAAGAACGACGAGTTGTGCGCCATGAGCGGCACAAGCTTCAATGCTTTTAGCCAGATTCATCAGATTCATCCTAATATCTGACGTATTGGCCTGTTGAATGATTCCTACTTTTATTTTTCTCATACTCAAATTTTATTATTTAATGACTCCCATCGGATATTGCATTGTTACGCAATGTAATGACCCGTGTTGTTTAATGAGTGCACGACAATCAATGCCCACCACTTCATATGCCGGGAAAGCTTCACGAAGCACTGTTCTTGCCAGTTCATCATTTTCCGGCTGATTATAAGTGGGATAGAGCACAGAATCGTTCAAAATCAGAAAATTAGCATACGTTGCAGGCAGTCTTTCTCCAGATACTTCTATTTTATCCGCCATAGGTAATGCCATTAAACGATAAGGATCACCAGATGCCGTACGGAATGTTTTCAACTGTTCTTCCATTTTATAAAGCTCCTCATAATGTTCATCTTTGGGATCGGAACACTTCACATATGCAATTGTATCCGGAGAACAAAACCTGGCTAATGTGTCTATATGACTATCCGTATCATCTCCGACCAGATAACCATGATCCAACCACAACACCCTTTGCAAATGAAATACTCTGCAAAGGTGTTCCTCTATGTCAACCCGATTCATCGGTGCATTACGATGCGGAGACAATAAACATTCGGAAGTAGTTAGCAATGTCCCCATACCATCACTTTCAATAGAACCACCTTCAAGCACAAAGTCCAGACAATCTTTATATTGCCCTTTCAAAACTCCAGCCTCTACAGCCTTACGGGTTATCTGATTATCTAAACCGGCTTCGAACTTTTTTCCCCAACCATTGAAAGTAAAGTCCAGCAAACATGCTCCATTCGTATCCATCAGAGTGATGGCCCCATGATCACGTGCCCAAGTGTCATTCGTTTCGCACTCCAGAAAGCGTACATTGTTCATATTCACTACTCCGGCTATCTGATTCTTTACCACCTCCGGACAGGGAGTAACAATAAGCAAAAGCTCACGTTTTGCAATTTCACGAGCTATGTTGATAAAACATTCCTGAACCTCAGAAAGCATATATGCCCAGTCTGTTTCAGCATGCGGCCATGTTAATTGCACACCACTTTGCAAAAACCATTCCGCAGGCAGAAAAGGAGCCAACATCTCTACCTGATCATCGACAGTTAAACCAAAGTTCAGTTGCAAATCTTTCTCTGAACCTCCTGAAGTAGGAAGACCGACTATTATTCCCATTATATTTTAGTTTTTGAAGAATAGGATACGGATAACAAGTGGATACATCTTTGAATGCCACTTGCTATCTATGTTATTTATTAGATTTACGATCAAAAAATGGATTCTTGGAAGAAGCACTAACCGGAATAGCCATTACTTGGCGACACCCCTTCAACCAGTCGAGACGTTGGGCAGCCAATCCGGCCGAAAACATTACACGGGTGTCTACCCGCAGATCAGCAGCTGTAGCACATGCCGAACCAATAGCAATACCCACATCAATACTATTCAATGCACAAGGCACACCTTCGGCACGCCCCGCACAAGTAGCATAACCGCAATGCCCACAATTCAGTCCCTGTGCTTGCTCCCGTGTACCTATTAACAGAATACATTCAGCCTGGAGAATATTATCTGCATCCCGCAAGAAAAATTTCATTCCCATCTCTTCGAACATAACTTTCAATGTGTCCGAAAGTAACTGTATTTCTTTACCGGTGACAACTGCAGTTTCTATGATATCAATTCCTTTCCCTTTAGGGGCGGTACGGGCAGCAGTCATCATCTGCCGTGCCACATTCAATATATGCTCGTGGCGACTATCTCGTTCGTTCAGTATCATATCTTGTCCATTAATTAGTGATACAAAGATAAAAGAAATCCCGCACATATTATGAATTTTCACTAACTTTGCAAGATAGATTTAAAGATACACAATGTTACAAATAGACAATGCATGCATTGCTTTCGGGGAGGATATACTTTTTTCTGAATTTTGTATGCAGCTTAAAAAAGGCGAAACAGCTTGTATAACAGGAGAATCCGGACGTGGAAAGACTTCTCTGCTCAACGCAATCATGGGGTTCGTTCCTCTACGGAAAGGTCGAATCAAAGTAGGGAATATTTTACTTGAACCTGCCACCATTGATATTATACGCCAACATATAGCTTGGATTCCACAAGAGTTAGCGCTTCCCTCCGAGTGGGTAAAAGAAATGATAGCACTACCTTTTGCACTAAAAGCCAACCGACATATCTCTTTTTCTGAAGAAAAACTCTTCACTTATTTTGATGAATTAGGCCTGGACAAGGACTTATACCAGAAGCGGGTAGGAGAAATATCCGGTGGACAACGCCAACGCATTATGATAGCAGCGGCAGCTATGCTGGAAAAGCCTTTGATTATTGTAGACGAACCGACATCTGCATTGGATTCCGGTTCTACAGATAAAGTTTTAGCTTTTCTACGTGACCAGACAACAAAAGGAACAGCTATACTTGCCGTTTCACATGACCGGGCATTCGCCTACGGATGTAACCAGCTAATCACATTATAGTTATATGGGAACTATCGATATATCTTATTTCAACCTACTCGTAGGACTACTACTATTGGCAATCCCACTTTTCTATCTGTGGAAATTCAAGACCGGATTACTGAAAGCCACTCTGATAGGGACGGGGCGCATGATTATACAGCTCTTCCTGATAGGCATGTACCTCAAATACCTGTTCCTGTGGAACAATCCATGGATTAATTTTCTTTGGATTATCATCATGATTTTTGTAGCCGGACAAACCGCCTTAATGCGCACCGGGCTAAAACGTGAAGTTCTTTTGATCCCTATATCCATTGGATTTCTGTGTAGTGTTGTTCTGGTTGGCATGTATTTCATAGGCATTGTATTGCAACTGGACAACGTCTTCAGCGCTCAATATTTCATACCCATCTTCGGGATCTTAATGGGAAATATGTTATCGAGCAATGTCATTGCATTGAATACATATTACAGCGGATTGAAACGGGAGCAACAATTGTATTGTTATCTGCTCGGCAATGGCGCCACCCGCCAGGAAGCACAGGCACCATTTATACGGCAAGCTATTATAAAATCCTTCAGTCCACTGATTGCCAACATCTCAGTAATGGGATTAGTAGCACTCCCAGGTACTATGATCGGACAGATTCTGGGAGGAAGCAGCCCGAATGTCGCCATCAAATACCAAATGATGATTATGGTCATTACTTTTACGGCTTCCATGCTATCACTAATGATCACCATCTCACTGGCCTCCCGTAAATCATTCGATGAATATGGCCGTATGTTACAAATAACCAAAGAATCCCTTAAATAAGTAACTATGACACTGACCGACTCCGTTTTACAATTAATAAGCGAAATACATATCCCGGGATTCTTCATTACCACAGATTTTCTGCAAACTGGAGAATTTCTCCCCCAAGGAATAGATTTTTTTTTAAAAGAAAAGCATGCGAAGATAATTCAAGGTGCCAACGGAAGAAAATTCATTTATCAACAATCCGGCTGGCGCATAGCATTCACATTCTATCCAACCGATCGGGTAGTCGATGAAAAATATGCAATGAAAAACAAAATGATAAAGAAACGATATGATTATTGATGTAAATCAAATCATTACTATCAATATTTGCCTATATTTGCGAACATTAATAATTAAACAATACTACAAAGAATATGCACATCAGTCACATTGCTATCTGGAGTACCCATTTAGAAGAGCTAAAAAATTTCTATATTACTTATTTCAACGGAACAAGCCATGAAAAGTATATCAATCCTAAAAAGGGATTTGAATCTTATTTTGTCAGTTTTGACCAAGGATTTGCTTCCCTGGAAATTATGCAACGACAAGACATTACTACCCCAGCATTAAAAGATAGCCTTGGATTGGCCCATTTCTCCTTTTCTGCCGGTAGTAAAGAAGCTGTATTGGAACTCACCGAACGTCTACGCAAGGATGGCTTTACGATCGCAAGTGAGCCACGGACTACAGGAGACGGCTATTTCGAAAGTGCAATCCTGGATCCTGAAGGAAATATTGTAGAAATCACTATTTGACACGCTTAGCAAGTGCAGGTATGTAGCGAAGTTGCACATATTGCTCGCCAGGATTAATATACCGATTGTCCATCAGTATCTTCTTATCTTTAAAATCTTTCAGCCGGTAACGGATATATCGTTGTGCATTTGCAGGCTGTACTTCCACAAAGGACTGAAGGGCAATCGTCCCATCAGTCCGAATAATAACTTTAGCCTTGGCCGTACGAAAAGAAAGAGCATCGTCCTTTTTCATTTCTTTCATATGGTATTTATCGATCCAGAAAATAGCCGTTGCCTTGGAAAGGCTATCTACTGTTTCTTGCAATCCATTTTCCTCTTCAGTAGCAGATATAGGAGTTTCTTTATGCTCTTGACATGAAATGATAAAAAAGAGAGAAAATAATAATAATAATAGAATTGCCTTCATCGGTTTGTGCTTTTATAAATTTGGAGGTAAATATATTAAAAAATCAATAAAAGCAAGGTAAAGTATTGGCTTTTTCTTATCTTTGCAACAAATTTTCTACTGATAATGAAAATTAAAGAAATTGTAAGCGCCCTTGAACGGTTCGCGCCTCTGCCATTGCAAGACGGATTTGATAATGCCGGCCTGCAAATCGGACTGACAGATGCGGAAACAACAGGGGCTTTGTTGTGTCTTGACGTTACCGAAGCTGTGCTTGACGAAGCTATCGCGTCCGGCTGCAATCTTGTTATATCCCATCATCCCCTTATTTTTAAAGGTTATAAATCGATTACCGGTAAAGATTATGTTGAACGTTGCATCTTAAAAGCAATCAAAAACGACATCGTCATTTATTCGGCCCATACCAATCTTGACAATGCTCCGGGGGGAGTGAACTATAAAATAGCTGAGAAAATAGGATTAAAAAATGTACGCATACTTGAACCAAAAGAAAACTGCCTGATAAAGTTAGTCACATTCGTCCCGACCGCACAAGCCGAAGAGGTCCGTAATGCTTTATTCACTGCTGGATGTGGATATATAGGCGACTATGACTCATGCAGCTACAACACAGAAGGCGAGGGAACTTTCCGTGCACAGGAAGGAAGTAAACCTTTTTGTGGAAATATAGGAGAACTTCATCATGAAGCGGAAGTACGGATTGAAACCATCCTGCCGGAATATAAGAAAAGAGAGGTTATCCGTACGTTACTATTGACACATCCCTATGAAGAACCGGCATACGACTTATATCCTCTTTACAATAGTTGGGCACAGGTCGGAGCAGGAATCATCGGAGAGCTGAAAGAAGCTGAATCGGAGCTTGAATTCCTGAAGCGTATAAAGAAGACATTTGAAGTAGGGTGTTTGAAACATAACAAACTAACAGGCCGCCTGATTCAGAAAGTTGCCCTCTGTGGAGGGGCAGGCGCTTTCCTTATTCCACAAGCTATAGGTAGCGGAGCTGATGTTTTTATCACAGGTGAAATTAAATATCATGACTACTTTGGTCGTGAAACAGACATTTTACTTGCAGAAATAGGACATTACGAAAGCGAACAATACACAAAAGAAATTTTTTATTCCATAATACGGGATTTATTTCCTAATTTTGCACTCCAATTTAGTAAGGTTAACACGAATCCCATTAAATATTTATAAGTAAAATGGCAAGAGAAGCTAAAAATGAACCGAAAGAGTTGACAGTGGAACAAAAGTTGAAAGCTTTGTTTCAGCTGCAAACAACATTATCTAAAATTGACGAAATTAAAACGTTAAGAGGTGAACTTCCATTGGAAGTGCAAGACCTTGAGGACGAAATTGCCGGTCTGAGTACACGTATCGATAAGATCAAGGCGGAAGTAGACGAACTCAAATCAGCTATCGCCGGTAAGAGAGTGGAAATTGAAGCAGCCAAAGCTTCGGTTGAGAAATATAAATCACAGCAAGACAATGTTCGTAACAACCGCGAATATGACTTCCTGACAAAAGAAATCGAATTCCAGTCCCTGGAAATAGAGCTTTGCGAAAAAAGAATCAAAGAATTCACTGCAGAAGAGCAGGAAAAATCTGAAGAAATAGAGAAAAATACCAAAGCACTGGAGGAACGCCAGAAAGACCTTGACCAGAAAAAGAATGAACTGGACGAAATCATCGAGGAAACTAAACAAGAGGAAGAAAAATTGAGAGATAAAGCTAAAGATCTTGAAACAAAAATAGAGCCTCGCTTACTCCAGTCTTTCAAACGTATCCGCAAGAATTCACGTAACGGATTGGGTATTGTTTACGTACAGCGTGATGCATGCGGTGGTTGTTTTAATAAAATTCCGCCTCAGAGACAGTTGGATATCCGTTCACGTAAGAAAATTATCGTTTGCGAATATTGCGGACGCATCATGATCGACCCGGAACTGGCAGGTGTGGAGATAGAGCACAAAGTAGAAGAAGCACCCGTTACAACCAAAAGAGCTATCAGAAGAAAAGCTGAATAAAGCCTTGCATTGATATTCTGATGGTCCGATTTTAAAAGTTCGGAATTCATTATATTTAAAACCCGTAATTTTACTATAGCCCGATTGTGAGCATAGTAAAGTTACGGGTTTATTCATTAATATCCGTTTCTTCAATAAAAAAAAGTATATTCCCTTTAAGCATAGTGATTCTCTTATAGACAGGATAAACAAATATTTCTTTTCGTTGTTATGTTTTCATTTCTAAATAACCTAAACTTATGAAACTACGAATAGGAAATATCATGTTCTTGCTGTTTCTTTCGTCCGTAGCCTTTCCACAGGCTACGAACCGCTATCTGGACAAACCTTTGCCACAAGAATGGGAAGAAGATGCACAAATTTTTCAGCAAGTATTGCCGGTGGATGACCAATGGTGGAAAGCTTTTCAGGATCCGGTCCTCGATTCTCTTATTTCTGTTGCGGTCAAACAAAACTACTCGATACTGACCGCTATTGACCGTATCAATATGGCAAAAGCCAACCTGAGGATGGAACGTGGAAACTTTTTTCCAACGATCGGACTGAATGCCGGATGGACTCGTCAACAAAGTAGTGGCAATACCAGTGAATTGCCTCAATCCACTCAGCATTATTACGATGCCTCGCTGAATATGAGTTGGGAATTAGACCTCTTCGGAAGCATCCGTAACCGTGTAAAAGCTCAGAAAGAAAATTTTGCTGCCAGCAAAGAAGAGTACACCGGCACAATGGTATCACTCTGCGCCCAAGTAGCTTCAGCATATATCAACCTGCGGGAGCTGCAACAAGAATTGGCAGTAATACAAAAGAACTGCGCATCGCAGGAAGCCGTATTGAAAATCACAGAAGTGAGATACAATACCGGACTCGTTTCTAAATTGGACGTAGCACAAGCTAAATCTGTGTTTTTCAGCACAAAAGCCTCTATCCCCCAAATTGAATCGGGTATCAATCAATACATTACTACCCTTGCTATACTATTAGGCACTTATCCTCAGGAGATACGTCCCACGTTAGAGTCTCCAGGAATATTGCCTGACTATATGGAACCAATTGGAGTAGGACTTCCGGCCGACTTACTGCTTCGTCGTCCGGACATCCGTAGTGCAGAACGAAGTGTGAATGCTCAAGCGGCTTTAGTGGGGGCATCCAAATCGGACTGGCTGCCTCAGATTTTTCTAAAAGGTTCGCTTGGTTATGCTGCTAAGGACCTGAAAGATCTGACCCATCATAAGAGCATGACCTATGAAATAGCACCGGCATTAAGCTGGACACTTTTTAAAGGGACTCAATTGGTAAATGCCACCAAACTGGCTAAAGCACAATTAGACGAGGCTATCAACCAGTTTAATCAGACTGTATTGACTGCCGTACAAGAGACAGACAATGCCATGAATGCTTACCGAAACTCCATCAAGCAAATAGTAGCTCTACGCGAAGTGCGTAATCAAGGACAAGAAACCTTGACACTCTCACTGGAACTCTATAAACAAGGATTAACCCCATTCCAGAATGTACTGGATGCACAACGCTCGCTGCTCAGCTATGAGAACCAACTGGTCCAAGCAAGAGGATATTCCTTGCTCCAGCTGATAGCCATGTACCAAGCCCTGGGAGGCGGATGGTCCGGAAACCTAAATGATTAACTATAAAGACCTATCATAATGAAAAAACTAATGTATATTTTTCTCATCTTTCCTTTGGTAATGACCGGATGTAAAGGAAAAAAAGAAGCCGGAAGAGGAGAGATGCCTACTCCGGAAATCAGTGTGGCATATCCACTCGTACAAAACATTACCCTAACAAAAGATTATCCGGGATATCTGACTACCGAACAAACCGTGAATCTGGTAGCCCGAGTCAACGGCACCCTGCAATCCGCCTCATTCACACCGGGAACTCGTGTAAAGCAGGGGCAACTCTTATTCGTTATCGAACCTACTATCTACAAAGATAATGTAACACAGGCTGAAGCGCAATTGAAAACTGCGCTTGCACAACTGGAATATGCCCGCAATAACTATACCCGAATGAAAGAAGCTTTGAAAAGTGATGCAGTCAGTCGTATACAGGTTTTACAGGCAGAATCAAACGTTGCCGAAGCCACCGCTGCTGTTAGCAATGCTGAAGCCACCCTGAATACTGCACGTACCAATCTGGGATACTGCTACATCCGTGCTCCTTTCAATGGAACAATCAGCCGCTCGCTTTACGATGTAGGAAGCTATATCAGCGGAGCCGGACAACCTGTCACTTTGGCCACGATCTATAAAGACGACCGAATGTACACCTACTTTAATGTAGCAGACAACCAATGGCTATCCATGCTACTTTCACAAACCGGTAAGGAGAAAGAACTTCCCAAAAATGTTATCGTACGCTTGGGAGAAAACGGTACACAAAACTATCCGGCTACACTGGATTACTTATCGCCCAATGTGGACTTGGGTACAGGAACACTTAACGTACGCGCCAACCTCGATAATCCGAAAGGGGTTCTGAAAAGCGGACTATACGTCAGCATTACATTGCCATATGCCGAAGCGAAGCAAGCATTGCTCGTACCAGAAGCCTCTATTGGAACAGACCAGTTAGGAAAATACCTATATATTGTAAATGATTCGAATGTTGTACGCTATCGCCACATCGAGCCGGGACAGCTGGTTAACGATACGTTACGTCAAATTAAAAGCGGGCTTTCGGCTAAAGAACAATACGTCACAACGGCATTAATGAAAGTGCGTGACGGCATGAAAATCAAGCCAATATCAGTCAATCACGAGTCACAAACCTCTAATCATTAAGTGCATGTTTTCAAAGTTCTTTATCAATCGGCCTATATTTGCCACGGTACTGGCATTGATTATCGTGGTGGCGGGATTGGTAACATTAAATATATTGCCTGTCGCACAGTTTCCGGAGATCACTCCACCTACAGTACAGGTGTCTGCTTTCTATCCGGGAGCAAATGCTGAAACTGTAGCTCAAACTGTCGGCATCCCCATTGAACAGCAAGTGAACGGAGTAGACGGTATGCTTTACATGAGTTCCACCGCATCCAGTTCGGGTGCCTATTCACTGACTATAACCTTTGCCGTAGGCACAGATATCGACATGGCTACCGTACAGGTACAGAACCGGGTAAGTGTAGCGCAATCTTCACTGCCGGAACCAGTTGTAGTCCAGGGAGTAACTGTACAGAAACAATCGTCCAACATTGTGATGTTTCTCACAATGCAGGCAAAAGACTCTGTATACGACGGACTATATCTTACGAATTATGCACAACTAAATCTGGTAGATCAATTAACACGAGTACCGGGTGTAGGAGCTGTCAATGTAATGGGGGCAGGAAACTACAGTATGCGTGTCTGGCTCGATCCGGAAGCAATGCGTATCCGTAATCTCTCTCCTGCGCAAGTTTATCAAGCTATCCAGTCACAAAACATTGAAGTCAGTGCCGGCTATATCGGACAACCTATTGGAAAAAATAATAATAACGCCTACCAGTATACGTTGAATGTACAGGGACGGCTGACATCTCCCGAAGAGTTCGGTAACATCATTATCCGAACCGGAGAAGGAGGGAAAATGCTCCGACTAAAAGATATAGCACGCATCGACCTTGGCAGTTCCTCGTACAATGTTGTCTCTAAACTAAAAGGACATCCCACTGCTGCCATTGCTATTTATCAACAACCGGGTTCAAACTCGCTTGATGTTTCCAAAGGAGTCAAAGCTAAGATGCAGGAGCTTGCACAAAACTTCCCGGCAGGCGTCAGCTATAATGTGACATTGGATACAACCGATGTCATCAATGCATCTATCGATGAAGTATTGGTAACTTTCCTGGAAACCACCTTACTGGTAGTACTTGTTATTTTCCTGTTCCTGCAAAACTGGCGGGCTGTTATCATCCCATGTATCACCATCCCTGTATCACTGATTGGTACTTTGGCAGTAATGGCTGCTCTTGGATTCTCAATCAATACTTTAACTCTGTTTGGATTAATACTTGCCGTAGCGATAGTGGTAGACGATGCAATAGTAGTGGTAGAAAATGCTTCCCGATTATTGGAAACGGGACAGTATTCTCCTAAAGATGCCGTCACCAAAGCAATGGGAGAGATCACCGGCCCAATTGTCGGGGTTGTACTGGTATTGCTGGCTGTTTTCATACCAACTACATTGATCAGTGGCATCTCCGGACAGCTTTACAAACAGTTTGCCTTGACCATTGCCGCTTCTACCGTATTGAGTGGCATTAACTCGTTGACAATGACCCCTGCATTATGTGCCTTGTTTTTGGAACATAACAAGCCATCCAATTTTTTCATATACAAAGGATTCAACAAAGTATATGACAAGACACAGAATCTCTATGACCGCATTGTAAAAGGATTACTCATTCGTCCGGGACTTGCACTGATCTCTTATGGGATCATTACAGCGATAGCTGTCATTCTGTTCATGAAATGGCCTTCAACTTTCGTGCCCGATGAAGATGACGGGTACTTTATCGCTGTCATCCAATTACCACCGGCATCCAGCCTCGAACGCACACAAGCTGTCGGACAAAAAGTAAACCGAATTTTAGACAGTTATCCGGAAGTAAAAGACTACATTGGTATCAGTGGCTTTTCTATTATGGGAGGTGGCGAACAATCAAATACAGGTACCTATTTTGTTGTACTGAAAAACTGGGATGAACGGAAAGGAAAGGGACACACTGCTGCAGCTGTAGTACAGCGTTTCAATGAAATGGCTTACGGCATTCAGGAAGCGCAGATATTTGCGATGGTGCCTCCGGCCATTCCCGGCTTAGGAGCCTCGGGAGGTCTACAGTTACAACTGGAAGATCGTAACAATCTGGGACCGACAGAAATGCAGAGAGCTATCGAAACTTTGATGGCTACCTATCACACACAACCGGCCCTTGCATCCATATCCAGTATGTACCAGGCCAATGTGCCACAATACTTCCTGAATATTGACCGTGATAAAGTCCAATTTATGGGTATCCAGTTGGACAATGTATTCTCTACGCTAAGTTATTACATGGGGGCAGCCTATGTCAACGACTTTGTTCAGTTCGGACGCATCTATCAGGTAAAAATAGAAGCCGGGGAACAGGCACAGAAAGTGATCGATGATGTATTGAAGCTCAGTGTCCCCAACGCCGCGGGAAATATGGTACCATTTTCTTCTTTTACAAAAGTTGAAGAACGTCTGGGTATGGACCAGATAAGCCGCTACAATATGTATTCAACAGCTTCCATAACCTGCAACGTAGCCTCAGGAAGTAGTTCAGGTGAGGGAATACAACAGATGGAGAATCTCATAAAAGAGCAACTGGGCAATGAATTCGGTTACGAATGGACTTCAGTAGCTTACCAGGAAACGCAGGCAGGAAACACAACGACCATTGTATTCATTATGGCACTATTGGTAGCATTTCTGGTGTTGGCAGCCCAATACGAAAGCTGGACAAGCCCGTTATCAGCTATCATGGGACTACCAATGGCTCTGTTGGGCGCCATGATAGGCTGCTTTGTCATGGGTACCCCAGTGAGCATCTACACTCAGATTGGAATTATTTTGCTGATTGCCCTTTCAGCTAAAAATGGAATTCTGATTGTAGAATTCGCACGCGATTTCCGTGCCGAAGGCAACTCCATACGTGACGCTGCCTATGAAGCCGGACACGTTCGTTTACGCCCGATCCTTATGACTTCTTTCGCCTTTGTGTTAGGAGTAATGCCATTGCTGTTCGCTACCGGAGCCGGGGCACAAAGCCGCATTGCTCTTGGGGCAGCTGTTGTCTTTGGTATGGCACTGAATACATTGCTGGCAACCGTATATATCCCCAATTTTTATGAATTGATGCAGAAATTCCAAGAAAACGTCTTGGATCGGAAGAAAAAGAAATAGTTCTCTATATCACTATCTCTATTGTAAAAAACGTCCTTTTCATTTCACAGTCTATTGTCACCGAGCCGAATCTCGGATGACAATAGACTTTTTCTTATACTTATCACAAAAACAATTAAGTGCTTTCATGCTTATTCCATAAAAATAGGAATATGTTGAGTTATTAGGTAATAGTTCTGATTATAAACAATTTATGAAGACAACAATCTGTCATTACGAAGTTAACTTTAACAGTGTGTTAAAGTTAACTTCGTAATGATAAACAATTAGCTTTTTACATTTACGATATTAACTTCCTAAAGATAAATCAATAAAGGCCCGAATTCACTGTTAACATTGTTAATTTTACAAGATAGCATAATCCGGAATATCAGCCAGAAATGAATAACTTTGAGTATCATAATTCATCCGGCAGCAATAGTGTTGCATACCATTACTGACAACCAGATAATCAACCTTCAAAACCATATTATAACGAGTAATCTGATCAAAAACAGCTTGTGTGATCTCAATGTGGGGAGCTTTATATTCAACAATCATTCTGGCAGTAAGATCACGCTTATAAAGCACTGTGTCACATCGTTTCTTGGTTCCATTTAGGTTCAACAGCACCTCATTGGCCATCAGAGACGACGGATATCCTTTATAGACAATAAGAAAGTGTACAAAGTGCTGACGGACCCATTCCTCGGGGGTCAACGCGACATAACGACGGCGAATCACATCGAAAATAACATTTTTTCCATTTCGAGTGGCGATTTTAGTGTCAAATACTGGTAGGTTTAACGATAACATTTACTATTTTTGTAAGTTAAATAATGGCTTCCTGTTATTGGAAGCACAAATTTAATGGAATCTTATGAAAACAAAGCAAGAAATCGTAGCTAATTGGCTGCCCCGTTACACCAAACGTAATCTGGAAGACTTTGGAGAGTATATCCTGTTGACTAACTTCAACAAGTATGTAGAAATATTTGCGGAAAAATTTAATGTTCCTATCTTTGGCAGAGATGCCAATATGATATCTGCCAGTGCAGAAGGGATTACAATCATCAACTTCGGCATGGGAAGTCCCAATGCAGCCATTATCATGGATCTGTTAAGCGCCATTTCTCCCAAAGCTTGTCTGTTTCTGGGCAAATGTGGAGGAATTGATAAAAAGAACAAAATAGGTGATCTGATCCTGCCAATTGCCGCTATCCGGGGAGAAGGTACCTCAAACGACTATTTTCCACCCGAAGTTCCATCGTTACCGGCATTTATGTTACAACGTGCCGTATCATCGGCCATCCGCGACTATGCACGCGATTACTGGACAGGAACCGTCTACACAACCAACCGCCGTATATGGGAACATGATGACGCCTTTAAGGAATACCTGAAGAAAACTCGTGCAATGGCAGTCGATATGGAAACAGCAACCTTATTCAGTTGTGGTTTTGCCAATCATATTCCTACCGGTGCTTTACTGCTTGTATCCGACCAGCCTATGATTCCGGAAGGAGTGAAAACCGATAAAAGCGATAATATAGTTACTAAAAACTATGTAGAGGAACATGTAGAGATAGGTATTGCTTCATTACGAATGATTATTGACGAAAAGAAAACTGTAAAACACTTGAAATTCGACTGGTAACGCCACACCAACATTTATATGGCAAAACAAGAACTTACTTGCGACGATATCCTCAAAGAATTGAGGGCCAAACAATATCGCCCCATCTATTATTTGATGGGAGAAGAATCTTATTATATCGACTTGATAGCCGATTATATCACCGACAATGTATTGACAGATACAGAGAAAGAGTTTAACCTTACTGTGGTTTATGGTGCGGATGTGGATGTAGCAACCGTAATTAATGCCGCTAAACGTTATCCGATGATGTCCGAACATCAGGTTGTAATAGTAAAAGAAGCACAAGCTATACGCAATATAGAAGAGCTATCTTATTATCTGCAAAAGCCATTAAATTCAACTATCTTAGTCATTTGTCATAAGCATGGCACTCTGGATCGTAGAAAGAAATTAGCTGCAGAAGTTGAAAAAGCAGGTGTCCTATTCGAATCTAAAAAGATAAAAGAAGCGCAACTACCTGCATTTATCAGTTCGTACATGAAACGTAAAGGCATAGATATGGAACCCAAAGCCACTGCGATGTTGGCCGATTTTGTAGGGACTGATCTCAGCCGTCTAACAGGCGAACTGGAAAAGCTAATTATTACATTACCCAGTGGTCAAAAACGTGTCACACCTGAACAGATAGAGAAAAACATAGGAATTAGCAAAGACTATAATAACTTTGAATTGCGTAGTGCACTAGTTGAGAAAGATATACTCAAAGCTAATAAAATAATAAAATACTTTGAGGAAAATCCTAAAACAAACCCGATACAAATGACACTTTCTTTACTATTTAATTTCTACTCAAATCTTATGTTAGCGTACTATGCACCGGATAAATCAGAGCAAGGAGTAGCCACAATGTTAGGACTAAAAGCCCCATGGCAAGCTCGCGATTATCTGGCAGCAATGCGAAAATACAGTGGAGTAAAAACAATGCAAATTGTAGGAGAAATACGATATGCAGATGCTAAATCGAAAGGTGTGGGCAATGGTTCAATTAGTGATGGAGACATCCTTCGCGAGTTGGTCTTCAAGATTCTTCATTAAAAACAATCCACTTTAAATCTACTCCCTATATGCATATATTTTGCCGGTATAAAATATGTGTATGGGGAGTAAATATATCCTCATAATCCGAAATATACTTTCCTATAATTATCCACTTTATTCTTCACATCAATTTTACACTCTTTTCCCTGTCTCTACCATACATATAAAACTTAAATATAGTATTCTGTTTCTTCTAAAAGAAAACAGATTTTGCATGGGGCGAATAAGTATACTCCCAATAGAACAATATAAAAATCAACAAAAAGAAGATAACATATCCCATATAATAAAATTGTGATTATACTGATTCCTATCAATCATCTATATGGATGTGATATGGTGCTAATGCTTCATCATAATGCTATCTAAAGTACTATAAATTATATCATAATGCTATTTCTCTATGTATAGATTCATTTTTCTAGAATATAAAAAATATATATATCAAAAAACAAGCATATTCTTCTATATATCAAATAATTAGGTAATATTTGACTTCCTCAGAATCGAATAATTTCATTTGGATAACCAACCATACGGAAATAACGCAAAAATTTGGCATTATAGCCTAAATGTAAGGTATGATGACACGCTATTCTTTATATCTATATCCAATAGGCATAAAGACAAAAGCAACTCCCATGCTATTTGTTGCATATATAACGATACAATATGACAATTGTAAATAATGACTATAGCCCTTATATAGATTTACAAAAGTAATAATATCATTTTTGTATAGTAAATAGATGTAACACAAATGTAAATAGACGACATTACAGATGTGTATTTACATTTGTAGATGTAATAGGAGAGTAGTTAACATTTCCTTTTTTACATGCTAATGATAGAATAATCAATAAGAAAAAAAATATATATCAATCAAATATTCAACTAATGCATGAAAATATGGACACATTTGTAATAAACAAGCAACACGAGATAAAATACATAGATAGATATTACAATAAATCAGCATATTACGATCGTTATATAAATCAACACTTTATATAATATTACAACCATATAGGCAATACAAACAGAATTAAAGAGGAAGCCCTATCTTACATTTACAATAGTAAAATATGAATTATATATTTGTAATTTGCTTTTGTGATTTTTATTTTTTACTTTTGTGCATTAGTAAACATCACATTTACTTTTGTGAATTAATATATAAGTCATACATTTGTAAAACCTTCAAAGGATATGGAAATAAAAGATAGGATTAAAATGATCATGGAAAAAGAGAATATGGCTTCCGGTGCTTTCGCTGAAAGCATAGGTATCCAACAATCTACTCTCTCGCACATTTTGAATGGCCGCAACAATCCCAGTTTAGATGTTATCATGAAAGTACATCAGAAATATAATTATGTAAATCTGGAATGGTTATTATATGGGCAAGGCAATATGTCGGAAGAAACCATTCAACCGACCTCCGATTTTCAGCCTTCTTTATTTGCTGAGAATACTATAATTCCGTCCAATGTGACGATGGCTCCAGAAAATCGCAGAGAAATAGCGTTAGAAAGCCCCGAAACATCCCATAAAGAGATTGTAAAACAGGAAATTAGATATATAGAAAAGCCTTCCAGAAAAATCACTGAAATAAGAATTTTCTTCGATGATAATACATACGAGACATTCAGAGGAGAAAAATAAGACAGATAAATCACTGTTTGCACAATTTCCCGTATCTTTGCAACACGAATACGAATTTACTCACAATACATGAAAAAATTTATTTTAAATCTGACAGTAACTGAGAATCTCAGATTGCATTCTAATTATGTTCTGCTGAAATTGACATCTCAGTCCGTCCTCCCGGATATGCTACCGGGACAGTTTGCGGAAATTCGGGTGGATGGTTCACCTACCACCTTCCTGCGCCGCCCTATCTCTATTAACTATGTAGACAGACAACGTAACGAAGTATGGTTTCTGATTCAACTCATCGGTGATGGAACAAAACGCCTTGCACAAGCCACTCAAGGAGATATAATAAATGTAGTACTCCCGCTTGGAAGCAGTTTCACAATGCCTAAAGCACCTTCTGACAAGTTACTATTAGTAGGTGGAGGTGTAGGGACAGCTCCTATGCTTTATTTAGGCGAGCAGCTCTTCAAAAGCGGTAGCAAACCAACATTCCTTTTAGGAGCACGTAGCGACAAAGATCTGCTCCAACTGGAAGAGTTTACCGCTTACGGAGAGGTTTACACCACAACAGAAGATGGTAGTTATGGCGAAAAAGGATATGTCACTCAACATTCTATATTAAATAAAATAAACTTCGAACAGATATATACATGCGGTCCCAAGCCCATGATGATGGCAGTAGCCAAATATGCCAAAGCTAATCATATCAATTGTGAAGTATCATTGGAAAATACAATGGCATGTGGCATAGGTGCATGTCTTTGTTGTGTTGAGAATACTACAGAAGGGCATTTGTGCGTTTGTAAAGAAGGTCCGGTTTTTAATATAAATAAACTATTATGGCAGATTTAAGTGTAAATATTAGTAAACTACAAATGAAGAACCCCGTAATGACAGCATCGGGTACATTTGGATATGGTGAAGAGTTTGCAGATTTTATTGATATAACGCGAATAGGCGGTATCATTGTGAAGGGTACTACTCTTCACAAGCGTGAAGGTAACCCATATCCGCGCATGGCTGAAACTCCTTCCGGAATGTTAAACGCTGTAGGACTGCAAAATAAGGGTGTGAAATATTTTTCTGATCACATATATCCCCGTATTAAGGACATTCAAACCCATATGATTGTGAATGTTTCCGGATCGGCTATTGAAGACTATGTAAAAACGGCAGAGATTATTAATGAACTTGACAAAATTCCTGCTATCGAACTAAACATCTCATGTCCTAATGTAAAACAAGGAGGTATGGCTTTTGGAGTAACAACTAAAGGAGTATCAGAAGTTGTTCAGGCAGTTCGTTCTGCTTACAAAAAGACACTTATCGTTAAGCTTTCCCCCAATGTTACCGATATAGCCGAAATGGCACGGGCAGCTGAAGCTAATGGTGCCGATAGTGTATCATTAATTAATACATTACTGGGAATGGCTATTGATGCTGAACGCAGACGTCCCATACTTTCAACCGTAACCGGAGGTATGTCGGGAGCAGCTGTAAAACCAATAGCATTACGGATGGTATGGCAGGTTGCTAAAGCGGTAAATATTCCAGTCATAGGATTAGGAGGTATCATGAACTGGAAAGATGCCGTCGAGTTCATGCTTGCAGGGGCTTCAGCTGTACAGATTGGTACAGCAAATTTCATAGATCCGGCTATCACCATCAAAGTAATAGATGGTATAAATGATTACCTGGAAAGACATGGATGCAAGTCCGTTTCTGAAATTATAGGTGCACTTGAGGTATAGTAACAAACAGATAATAGCCCTTCGTCACAATTAGCCATAAAAAAGTTATTCAAACATGGATATTCCTTTCTCTGTTAATCCCGAAATAAGTTAGACAAATTCTAGTATTAAATAGAGAAGTTCCATGAAAACAAATTCCATTATTAATAGTATAGTTTCATAAAAAAAGAATGTCTTGCTAAAAGACAAGACATTCTTTTTTACATACAATAAGAATTAGTCTTCCAATAAATCGGGGCGAAGTCTTTTGGTGCGCTCCAACGATTGTTGAAGTTCCCACTCTTTAATTTTGGCTTCATGCCCTGAAAGCAAAATTTCAGGCACCTTCCAACCATTATACTCTGCCGGACGGGTATAAACAGGAGCTGCCAACAAATTATCCTGAAAAGAATCAGAAAGAGCAGACTGTTCATCAGAAATTACTCCCGGAATAATCCGCACTATAGCATCCGCCATCACGGCAGCAGCCAATTCACCACCAGTCAGAACATAATCTCCAATACTAATTTCTTTCGTTATCAGATGCTCCCGAATACGATAATCAATACCTTTAAAATGCCCGCATAAGATAATAAGGTTACCAGATAATGATAAACTGTTGGCCATCCTCTGATCAAACTGCTCTCCATCCGGAGTAGTAAATATCACTTCATCATAATCGCGTTCTGCTTTCAAAGCATTAATGCATCGTTCAATAGGTTCTATCTTCATCACCATACCGGCAAATCCACCAAAAGGATAGTCATCTACCCGACGATACTTATCTTCTGTATAATCACGCAAATTATGAATATAAATCTCAGCAAGCCCTTTGTCTTGAGCCCGTTTCATAATAGAACAATTGAAGAAACCCTCAATCATTTCGGGCAATACTGTTATAATATCGATACGCATAATCTTTAATTTTTCGCAAAAGTACAAATATTCGAAGAGAAACCCGTATTTTTGCCTAAAACAATCCAAAGAATATATGACTGTAAAAGAAAAAATAGATCAGCTTCGAATCCAACTCCACCAACATAATTACAACTATTATGTGCTGAATGCTCCGGAAATCTCCGACAAAGAATTTGATGACTTAATGAGAGAACTCCAGACTCTGGAACAGGAACATCCAGAATATAAAGATGAAAACTCACCTACTATGCGTGTAGGTAGCGATATCAATAAAAACTTTACTCAAGTAGCTCATAAATACCCAATGCTTTCATTGTCAAACACCTATTCTGAGAATGAAGTAACCGATTTCTATGACAGAGTACGAAAAGCATTGAATGAAGATTTTGAGATCTGTTGCGAGATGAAGTATGACGGTACCTCGATCTCTTTGACCTACGAAAATGGTAAACTTATTCGTGCCGTAACCCGTGGCGATGGCGAAAAAGGAGACGATGTAACAGACAACGTAAAAACCATTCGGAGTATCCCTCTTGTCCTGCATGGAAATAATTATCCGGATGTTTTCGAAATCCGTGGAGAAATCCTAATGCCATGGGAAGTTTTCGAAGAACTAAACCGGGAAAAAGAGGCCCGTGAAGAACCTCTTTTCGCTAATCCCAGAAATGCCGCTTCAGGAACTTTGAAATTACAAAACTCTGCAATCGTGGCTTCCCGAAAACTGGATGCCTACCTCTACTACTTGCTTGGTGATAATTTGCCTACTGACGGACATTATGAAAACTTGCAAGAAGCGGCTAAATGGGGCTTCAAGATCTCTCCTCTAATGCGTAAATGCCAAACATTACAGGAGGTATTTGATTTTATTAATTATTGGAACGTAGAACGCAAAAACTTAAATGTTGCTACAGACGGAATCGTACTGAAAGTTAACAGTCTCAAACAACAAAAAAATCTTGGATTCACTGCCAAATCTCCACGCTGGGCAATAGCCTATAAATTTCAGGCTGAACGGGCACTCACTCGCCTAAATACAGTATCTTACCAGGTAGGAAGAACCGGAGCTGTTACACCTGTAGCCAACCTTGATCCGGTACAGCTTTCCGGAACAGTCGTAAAACGCGCATCTCTACACAATGCAGATATCATCGAAGGACTCGATCTACATATAGGTGATATGGTTTATGTAGAGAAAGGAGGAGAAATCATTCCTAAAATCACAGGTGTAGATGTTGCTGCCCGTTTTATGATTGGTGAAAAAGTAAAATTCATCACTCATTGTCCGGAATGTGGCAGCAAGTTAATAAGATATGAAGGAGAAGCTGCCCACTATTGCCCGAACGAAACTGCCTGTCCACCGCAGATCAAAGGAAAAATAGAACATTTCATCAGCCGGAAAGCAATGAATATAGACGGATTAGGCCCTGAAACTGTTGATATGTTCTATCGTTTAGATCTAATTCATGATACAGCCGATCTTTATCAATTGACGACTGATGACATTAAGAATCTCGATCGTATGGGAGACAAATCTGCGGAAAACATCGTCAGAGGAATTATGCAAAGTAAGGAAATTCCTTTTGAAAGAGTTATTTTTGCATTAGGCATTCGTTTTGTAGGTGAGACAGTAGCTAAAAAAATAGCTAAATCATTCAAAGACATAGTAGAATTGGAAAATGCAGATTTGGAAACTTTAGTCAGCATCGATGAAATCGGCGAAAAAATTGCCCAGAGTATTCTTAACTATTTTGCAAACGATTCAAACCGTAAATTAATTGACCGATTGAAAATAGCAGGATTACAGTTATACAGACCGGAAGAAGATCTAAGTGAGCATACTGACAAATTGGCCGGGCAATCCATCGTTATTAGTGGTGTATTTACCCATCATTCAAGAGACGAATACAAAGATCTTATTGAAAAGCATGGAGGAAAAAATGTGGGAAGTATTTCCGCCAAAACCAGTTTTATCTTGGCTGGAGATAATATGGGACCTGCTAAATTAGAAAAAGCCAATAAACTGGGGATTAAAATTATGAACGAAGAGGAATTTCTAAAGCTTATATTGTAACATTTTTCTGCTATATTCTTATTTTATATATTATTATTGCTGTAAAAAAAGAAAATATTCGTACTTTTGCGAGCAAATTATTTAGAGATTATTATTAATACTCATGATACAGACTAGATTGAAAGGAATGGGGGTAGCGCTGATTACTCCTTTCAAAGAGGATGAAAGCGTTGATTACGATGCATTAATGCGATTAGTAGACTATCTGCTTCAAAATAATGCAGATTTTCTGTGTGTGCTGGGAACGACAGCCGAAACTCCAACTCTGAGCGAAGACGAGAAAAAGAAAATCAAAAAAATGGTAATCGACCGTGTCAACGGAAGAATTCCCATTCTATTAGGAGTCGGTGGAAACAATACACGAGCTATCGTAGAAACACTCAAAAATGATGATTTCACCGGAGTGGATGCCATCTTATCCGTGGTTCCTTACTATAACAAGCCCTCACAGGAAGGAATCTATCAACATTATAAGGCAATAGCAGGCGCTACAGAGCTTCCAATTGTATTGTATAATGTTCCCGGTCGGACAGGGGTTAATATGACCGCAGAAACGACTTTACGCATTGCTAAAGACTTCAAAAATGTCATAGCAATTAAAGAAGCATCAGGCAATATCACTCAGATGGACGATATTATCAAAAACAAACCGGCCAATTTTGATGTTATTTCCGGAGATGATGGCATTACTTTCCCTTTAATCACATTAGGAGCTGTAGGGGTTATTTCAGTTATCGGAAATGCTTTTCCACGTGAATTCAGCAGGATGACACGCCTGGCATTGCAAGGTGACTTTGCCAACGCCCTGACCATACACCATAAATTTACAGAGTTATTTAACCTGTTATTCGTAGACGGAAACCCTGCCGGAGTAAAATCAATGTTGAATGCAATGGGAATGATCGAGAATAAACTTCGTTTGCCACTGGTACCAACACGTATCACAACATTTGAAGCCATTCGAAACGTACTTAACGAGTTAAATATAAAATGCTAATAACTAAATCATTATAAGAAAGCAAAGAGTAAAGTTACATAAAAATTGACTTTACTCTTTTTTTGTATATCCAGACCTTTCCTCTGTCACACAGCCCTCTTCGTATTGATGTTTGTCTTGAAGAGAAAGACAGTCCATCAACTTACGTTGATCCCGGTATGATCCTAATGGGGGCATAACAAAAAAAGAAGGTATCCTTTTAAGACACCTTCTTTTGTGATCGCGACAGGATTCAAACCTGTAACCGGCTGATCCGTAGTCAGCTACTCTATTCAGTTGAGCTACGCGACCGTTTGTTATTTTTAGAGTGACCGCGACAGGATTCAAACCTGTAACCGGCTGATCCGTAGTCAGCTACTCTATTCAGTTGAGCTACGCGACCGTTTGTTATTTTTAGAGTGACCGCGACAGGATTCAAACCTGTAACCGGCTGATCCGTAGTCAGCTACTCTATTCAGTTGAGCTACGCGGCCATTAGTTAAACCTTAAAGTGATCGCGACAGGATTCAAACCTGTAACCGGCTGATCCGTAGTCAGCTACTCTATTCAGTTGAGCTACGCGGCCATTAGTTAAACCTTAAAGTGATCGCGACAGGATTCAAACCTGTAACCGGCTGATCCGTAGTCAGCTACTCTATTCAGTTGAGCTACGCGACCATTGTTTTTGTTTAACGGGTGCAAAGATACGGACTTTTCTTGAATTTGCAAGCTTTCAGCAAACTTTTTTGCAAATAAATTATTCGATGAAACGATAGTTAAACAATTGCCAACCGAGCGTCAAACCGACATTCCACTCCCTTTTCGGTGAGCTATAATGATTTACATATGCCGAGATTGCACCAAACGGCAACTGACATACCACTGAAACTTCTCCCAAATATTCGAAACGAGAGAAAGCTTTTCCATAGTAAGCCTTATTAATTGGATTTCTTTCTATAGGAAAAATCGGCAAAAAGCCATAAAACTCTCCACGAACGTGAAACATCTGATTTAAACGATAAATAGGCCGTATCCCGGCTGCCAGATATTGATTGGCACGAAAAGCTTCATTATATGTTAATTTACTATGTGCAGTAGGTGCAAATTCACTGGCCTGCATCATTGTAGCTGTATAATTCTCTGAGAAGTTTTTAGACGCATATAATGCATCCAGATACCATCCTAATGTCCAATTTGCTCCCATTTTATGGTATTTCTCCTTCATATAGGATAACTGCAACCATGAATGTTTCTCTTCGGTAGATTTCCTGCTCTCAGAATTCACCCCAGGGCGAAAGCGTTCCTTCCCTGTAAATATCTGTGCAACGAGTGCCTCTCGTGCTCCTTGAGTAGGAAATTGTCTAAAATTCAATGTACTACCATTAAAACTTACTGAACCGCCAAACAAACGATATTCACTTTTATCATATTTGTCTTTATCGAAGTCGATTACATTATTTTGGAAATACCGGTCTTCTATTTGTGCAATTCCAAACCCAAGCTCCACTCGTTTACTTGAAAGAAAAGGAAGAGCAACTTTGAGTTTCAGAAAACGCTCATCTTTTTGATTAAAAGCCGGTTTATCATTTTTAGAGAAAAGTTTATCCTTCTTAAAATAATCGAAAGTACTGATCGAAGCAATAAAGCGATAAGAAGTAGGAATAGTAGTGGCAAAGTCTACTTTTGCCATAAACTGAGCATTATTATATATTTTTCCCAACTGTCCATCGAATGTAAATTCCTTCGAATAATAGTTAAGATTCTGATATGTAAGTCCCAGATAAATTTGGTTAGAACTGGTAGTGGACACATTTCCACCCAAACGAACAGAAAATTCATTTTCCATCTTTATCTTCAAATGCAAATCGTAAGTATCATCTTCGGGGTTGAAAACTGCATGAGGAATAATCTCTGAGATCATATTATCAGATAATAGACGAAAATATCCCCGTTTCAAATCCTCATAGGTAAACTCTTTATCATCTGAAGTATGGAATTCTTTCTTTATGTAAACCTGTTGATGAGAATTAGCACCATCGATATATATATTTTTGAAACGGAGTTCCGGATAATTACTTTTATAAACCAACCGCCTCAGTCGTATATTATCCATATTTACTCTACGATGAACACGACTTTTGATAGAATCCATTAAGCCCATGGTCCGATCATATCCTATTTTCACCAGTTCATCCATTCGTTGAAAATCCATCAGATTAACATCGTTGTACTTAAATGTCATCAATATTCCAGCCGAATCCGGAAGAGAATAATCAGTCTTTTGCATTACCATATTCTCAATCTGACTCATCAAATCATTTTCTTTCGGTTTTCCCGGGTTGGTAGAAACAACACTACCTATAATTATATCCGGATGAAAATCCTCTCGCATGACATCTGTAGGAAAGTTATTATAAATTCCACCGTCATATGCCAATAAACTATCTATTTCAATGGGCTTAAACATAAAAGGAAAACTCATAGAGGCTCGTACTGCATCTCCAAGATCACCACGCTTTAAGACAAGTTGTTTTTTATTATACACATCGGAAGCTATACATCGAAAAGGCACAAACAACTTATCAAAATCGCCTTCACAAGTAGCAGTCGCCCGTGCGTAAAGATCGATAAAGACAAGGTTCATCTGAATTGGATTAACCACACTGGTTGGCAAAAACTGTGGCTTTAAATTAAGTGAATCTTTGAACGAAAAGCGTATATTGAAAAGTTCAGGAGTCGGAAGATTCTTTTTGAAATAATACATATATTTTTCTTCCACTTCACCAGAATACCAACGTTTAAAGTCATCTGACTTCAGCAATGTCTCCATATCATCAGGTGAATATCCCATGGCATAAAGAGACCCTATAATAGCTCCCATAGAAGTACCTGTAATATAATCAATTGGGATATTATTCTCTTCCAGGGCACGAATTATTCCTATGTGTGTCAGCCCCTTTGCACCGCCACCACTCAATACTAACCCAACTTTCTGAGCGTGGACAAGCATTGGTAAGAACTGTAAAAAGAGAAATAACAATAAAAAAACTTTCTTCATAAGGCTCAACAAAACATCGTATAAATTGGTTGATTTAACGTTCAAATATATACAATAGTTTCTAATCTATCGACTCTGACCGCACATTTATTAATAAAAAAAGAGCATTACGGACACTTTTATCGTGCGCAATGCTCTTTTAATTTATGTTATATGAATTAAATGTGATAGACTAAATCAACTCAATACTTCTTTTTACAAAATTATTCAAGGCTTCACCTTTCAGCATGTTGTTCTGTAATAATGCCAGGTCAATCAGCTGACGAACAACCTTATTCTTACCTGCGTATCCTGCAAATATCGATTCTTTTTGTTGTTTCAAATTATCCCATTTCTTATCCAAATCGTTAAGTTCATCTTTTTCAGCAACAGGAATATCTTCGTCTTTTTTACCTTCTTGTTTTTTCTTGAGTGCATCACGGCGTTTTGTCACTTCATCCAATTCAGCTTGTACCGGTGCAATAGCTGCGCTACATTCTTTCTCCTCGTCAGACAGCACTTCTTTTACCAGTTTGTGATCAGAATTCAATACCAGATTAAACATATCCGGCATTTCGCCATAAAAACTCATTCCAGCCTGAATATTTGCCATCTCCTTCATGCGACGCATATATTCACTTTGCGTAATCATTACAGGAGTACCATTTTCGCCTAATGCCTGAGTCATCACATTAAACTCAACCTTTTCCATCTTTGGTAACTGGCTCTTGAAAGCTGCAGTCAGAGCTTCTTGCTTAGTGGCTTCAAGCACTTCGCTTTTCTTATCTTCTTTCACAATCAGATTGTCAATAACATCACTGTCTACACGAGTAAAGCGAGATTTCTCCAGTTTTTGTTCGAGCATGCTCACCATTGCCACATCCAACTGCCCATCCATCAACAACACATTATATCCTTTATTTTTGGCAGCTTCAATATAAGCAAACTGTTCATCTTTATTATTGGCATATAAATAAACCAGATTCTTATCTTTATCTGTCTGATTATCTTTAATAAGAGCCTGATATTCTTCGAAAGTGTAATGCTTTCCATCCGTATCTGTGAATAGGGCAAATTTCTGTGCTTTATCATAGAAATCTTCTTGGGTAAGCATTCCATAATTAATAAAGATCTTTAAATCATTCCACTTTTCTTCAAACTGTGCACGATCATTCTTAAAGATAGACTGCAAACGATCTGAAACTTTTTTTGAAATATAAGTCGAGATCTTCTTTACATTTGAATCACTTTGTAAATATGAACGGGACACATTCAACGGAATATCCGGTGAATCAAGTACTCCATGAAGTAAAGTAAGGAAATCCGGAACAATACCTTCTACCGAATCGGTCACATAAACCTGGTTGCTATATAACTGAATCTTATTCTTATTTAAGTCAATATTGCTTTTTACTTTCGGGAAATAGAGGATACCTGTCAGATGGAACGGATAATCCACATTCAAATGAATCCAAAACAATGGTTCATCAGACATTGGGTACAACTCACGATAGAACTTCTTATAATCTTCATCAGAAAGTTCACTCGGTTTTTTAGTCCACAAAGGAGTAGTATCGTTGATTACATTATCTTCAGTGGTTTCAACCTGCTTACCATCTTTCCACTCTTTTTTCTTACCAAAAGCAATAGGGACAGGTAAGAAACTACAATATTTTTTCAAGAGTGCAGAGATACGAGCTTCTTCAAGGAACTCTTTGCAATCATCATCGATATACAATACAATATCTGTTCCACGATCGGCCTTTTCTATCTCTTCAAGAGTAAATTCCGGGCTACCATCACAAGTCCATTTTACCGCTTGTGCACCTTCTTTATAAGATTTGGTAATGATTTCTACCTTTTTAGAAACCATAAAGGCGGAATAGAAACCTAAACCGAAATGCCCGATAATGGCATTAGCATCATTTTTATACTTTTCCAGAAAGTCATTTGCCCCCGAGAAAGCAATTTGGTTGATATATTTATCAATCTCCTCAGCTGTCAAACCGATGCCTCGATCGGAAATGGTAATAGTATCCTTGCCCAATGAAACATGTACGGTCAAATCACCCAATTCACCTTTGAACTCACTGATAGAAGCCAGTGTATTCAACTTCTGTGTAGCATCAACAGCATTGGAGACTAATTCCCGAAGGAAAATCTCATGATCACTGTACAAAAACTTTTTAATGATAGGGAAAATGTTCTCTGTTGTAACTCCAATATTACCTTTTTGCATAATAACGTGTATTTTTTAATTATCTGGTTATTAAATCGAATTATTTTTTGTAGAGATACAGACAAAAAAAATGCCAGACCCGAAGGTCTGACATTTTGACGTATACTCAAAGGAAATAACTTAGCTATTCAGTCGTTTTGGCTTCATGATTCATTTCCAACTCTCCTTTTTCTTCGTTCAAAGAAACAGTTATTGTATCTCCTTCTTTCAAAGCAGCCGAAATGATCAGTTCAGATAAACCATCTTCCAGATAAGCCTGAATTGCGCGCTTCAACGGACGGGCGCCATATTGTACATCGTAGCCCTTAGAAGCAATGAATTGCTTAGCCTTATCCTCGATAACAAGCTTATAACCAATCGAATCTATTCTATCATATAAGCCTTTCAACTCGATATCGATAATCTTCGTAATAGCTTCTAATGATAACTGATCGAAGGTGATAATTTCATCCACTCGGTTTAAGAATTCAGGTGCGAATGATTTATTCAAAGCCTTCTGAATTACACTTCGCGAGAATTCTTTATCGTCTAAGCGACTTTGTGTAGCAAATCCGACTCCACGGCCAAACTCCTTTAGTTGACGAGTACCAACGTTTGATGTCATGATGATTACCGTATTCTTAAAATCAACCATTCTGCCATAACTGTCAGTCAAACGTCCTTCATCCATTACCTGAAGCAGGAGATTAAACACATCAGGATGTGCCTTTTCTATCTCATCAAGCAAAACAATGGAATAGGGCTTACGACGTACTTTCTCAGTGAGCTGACCGCCTTCCTCGTATCCTACATATCCCGGAGGAGCACCAACTAAACGCGAAACTGTGAATTTCTCCATATATTCACTCATATCAATGCGAATCAACGCATCCGAAGAGCCAAACATATATTTAGCCAATTCTTTAGCTAAGTGGGTTTTACCGACACCTGTCGGTCCCAGAAACATAAAAGTACCAATTGGTTTATTGGGATCTTTCAGTCCGACGCGGCTACGCAAAATAGCTCTTACCAACTTCTCGATAGCAGCATCTTGAGCAATCACTTTCGACTGTAAGTCTTCTTTCATACCGGCCAATTTTATACCTTCAGCCTGCGCCATCCTCTGTACAGGTATGCCCGACATCATAGATACAACATTAGCAATTTCTTCTGCATCAACTGTTTCGCGATTATCTTTCAAACGCTCTTCCCACTCTTTTTTCATCACATCCAATTGAGTGGTAAGTTCTTTCTCTTTATCCCGGAAACTGGCAGCTAACTCAAAGTTCTGCGATTTCACTGCATCATTTTTCTTGTTCTTAGCTTCCTCAATCAGTTTCTCCTGATCTTCAATCTCTTTCGGAACACTGACATTTGTAAGATGTACACGTGAACCGGCTTCATCCAATGCATCAATAGCCTTATCAGGGAAGTTACGATCAGTTATATAACGATCTGTCAACTTGACACAAGCTTCCAGTGCAGCATCTGTATAATTTACATTGTGGTGATCTTCGTATTTATCTTTAATATTACGAAGAATCTGCAAAGTTTCCTCAGCCGTAGTAGGTTCTACCATCACTTTTTGAAAACGACGCTCTAAAGCACCATCCTTTTCTATATTTTTCCGGTACTCATCAAGAGTAGTAGCTCCGATGCATTGTATCTCACCACGTGCCAAAGCTGGTTTCAACATATTGGCAGCATCCATCGATCCGGCAGCTGATCCGGCTCCGACAATAGTATGGATTTCATCTATAAACAAAATCACATTCGGATTCTTCTGCAATTCATTCAAAATAGAACGTATTCGCTCTTCAAACTGCCCACGGTATTTAGTTCCGGCCACAACAGCAGTCATGTCAAGCGCTACCACACGTTTATCAAACAAAATGCGGGACACTTTTTTTTGAATAATACGAAGCGCCAATCCTTCTACAATAGCCGATTTACCAACACCCGGCTCACCAATCAGAATGGGATTATTCTTTTTACGACGACTAAGTATCTGTGCTAAACGTTCTATTTCACGTTCACGTCCTACAACAGGATCTAATCGACCTTCTTCGGCCGCTTTAGTCATATCCGTACCGAAGTTGTCAAGCACAGGAGTATCATTTGTCGGCTTTCTGGAAGCTGTCTGTGCTTGTTGCTGATGTTCACCCGCTCCATGAGCGGACCGAGACTGATTCATCTCATCCTCATCGTCATCATCCTCTGTGAATCCCATACCTGCACTGATATCAGGTTGTAACGACAATTGTTCAAACACCTGCTGATAGTCTACATGGTTGGCTTCAAGAACTGTAGCTGCCAAATTATCCTTATCTTTAAGAATAGCCAGCAAAACATGTTCTGTATCTGCAACTTGACTTTTCATCACACGTGCTTCTAAAATACATAGTTTTAATATCTTTGCAGCCCCATTTGACAATGGAACGTCAGCATCAGGCAGCAGCATGTCATCTGCATGTTCTTTCAGTATGGCCTCAATCTGCTTCTTTATGTCGGTCAGGTTTGTTTTGAGCTTAGACAATATCTCGATTGCTTTTCCCTCACCATCGCGAAGCATGCCGAGCAATAAGTGCTCTGGGCCTATATAGCTACTTCTCAGGCGGTTGGCCTCTTCCTTGCTATATACGATAATATCGGAAACTTTTTGTGAGAATTGATTATTCATACTTTTCTTCCTTCTTCTAAGAGATTATTTACTTGCAAATATACGCATTTCATATCGTTTGCTTATGCATCATTTGCTTTATTTGTTATATAACAAATGTCGTGCCATTATTTCTTTCATTTCTATACATTATAATATAATAGAGCAATAAAACACACAAAAACTACTAAAGAAAAGAAGTTGATACAGCCGGTATACAAGCATCATCATATTATAAGAACTAACTTCGGACCCTTTTAAAAAGCCTAAAAACTTTCTTCGTTAAAACTTTCGTATATCAAGGAAAAGTAGTACTTTAGCGTGGTTTTTCATAAGCCACAAATGTATAATTAATAATCTTTTTAAATGCTTGAACAAGACAGAATTATAAAGATTAACATTGAGGAGGAAATGAAGTCATCGTACATTGACTACTCCATGTCGGTCATCGTTTCACGTGCCCTTCCTGATGTTAGAGATGGATTTAAGCCCGTTCACCGTAGAATTCTTTACGGAATGATGGAACTGGGAAATACGTCAGATAAACCTTATAAAAAATCAGCTAGAATCGTAGGTGAAGTACTTGGTAAATATCACCCGCATGGAGATTCTTCCGTATATTTTGCTATGGTACGTATGGCTCAAGAATGGGCAATGCGTTATCCGTTGGTAGACGGACAAGGAAACTTCGGTTCTGTAGACGGTGACAGTCCTGCTGCCATGCGTTATACTGAAGCACGCTTGAATAAATTAGGTGAAGAAATGATGCAGGACCTCTACAAAGAAACTGTAGACTTTGAGCCTAATTTTGACAACACACTGATGGAACCCAAAGTGATGCCAACGCGCATTCCTAACTTACTGGTCAACGGTGCTTCGGGTATCGCTGTAGGTATGGCCACGAACATGCCACCTCATAATCTGTCTGAAGTCATCGATGCCTGTGAAGCTTATCTTGACAATAAAGATGTTACTGTAGAGGAATTGATGGAATACGTAAAGGCACCCGATTTTCCGACAGGAGGATATATATATGGTATAAGTGGTGTACGTGAAGCCTACCTTACAGGACGTGGGCGTGTTGTCATGCGTGCAAAAGCCGAAATAGAGTCTGGACAAACACATGACAAGATCGTTGTTACAGAGATTCCGTACAACGTTAATAAGGCAGAATTGATCAAAGCAATTGCTGACCTTGTTAATGAAAAGAGGATAGAAGGCATCTCCAATGCTAATGACGAGTCCGACCGTGAAGGTATGCGTATTGTTATCGATATCAAGCGTGATGCTAACGCAAGTGTAGTGCTGAACAAACTTTATAAAATGACAGCATTGCAGACTTCGTTTGGTGTAAACAACGTAGCATTAGTCAACGGACGTCCTAAGATGCTGAATTTACGTGACTTAATCGTATATTTTGTAGAGCATAGACACGATGTGGTCATTCGCCGTACCCAGTTTGATCTACGTAAGGCTAAAGAACGTGCACACATATTAGAGGGGTTAATTATTGCTTCGGATAATATTGATGAAGTAATCCGTATTATTCGTGCAGCAAAAACACCTAACGACGCAATCTCCGGGCTGATGGAACGTTTCAAGCTGAGCGAAATTCAAGCACGTGCTATTGTTGAAATGCGTCTGCGCCAGTTAACCGGCTTGATGCAGGATCAGCTTCATGCTGAATACGAGGAGGTTATGAAGCAAATAGCTTATTTGGAAAGTATCTTGGCTGATGATGAAGTATGCCGTAAGGTGATTAAAGATGAACTATTGGAAGTAAGAGCTAAATACGGTGATGAACGACGTTCTGAAATCGTATATTCTTCAGAAGAATTTAATCCGGAAGACTTCTATGCAGACGACCAAATGATCATCACCATTTCGCATATGGGATATATCAAACGTACGCCATTAACTGAGTTCCGTGCCCAGAACCGTGGCGGAGTAGGCTCCAAGGGCACTGAAACCCGTGACGAAGACTTTATTGAGCATATTTATCCGGCAACAATGCACAACACTATGATGTTCTTCACTCAAAAAGGTAAGTGCTATTGGTTAAAAGTATACGAAATTCCCGAAGGTACCAAAAACTCAAAAGGACGTGCAATACAGAATTTACTGAACATAGATTCAGACGATGCTGTTAATGCATATCTGCGTGTAAAGAGCTTGAATGATCAGGAATATATTAATAGTCATTACGTACTGTTCTGTACCAAGAATGGTGTTATAAAGAAAACATCATTAGAACAATATTCGCGTCCACGTCAGAATGGTGTAAATGCCATAACTATTCGTGAAGACGACCGTGTAATTGAAGTACGTATGACAAACGGAAACAATGAGATCATTATTGCTAATCGTAATGGACGTGCAATACGCTTCCATGAAGCAGCAGTACGCGTTATGGGACGTACAGCGACTGGAGTTCGAGGAATCACATTGGATGATGACGGGCAGGACGAAGTGATAGGTATGATTTGCATCAAGGATCTTGAAACAGAATCTGTAATGGTTGTTTCGGAACAAGGATATGGTAAACGTTCCGATATTGAAGACTATCGCAAAACGAATCGTGGTGGTAAAGGTGTAAAAACAATGAATATCACCGAAAAAACAGGTAAATTGGTTACAATTAAGTCTGTAACAGATGACAATGACTTGATGATTATCAATAAGTCAGGTATCACGATTCGTCTGAAAGTAGCTGATGTTCGTATTATGGGACGTGCAACTCAAGGAGTTCGTCTGATAAATCTTGAGAAACGTAATGACCAGATTGGCTCGGTATGTAAAGTAACGTCAGAGAGTTTGGAAGATGAAATTCCTGCAGAAGAGGGAGAGGGAAATATTCCAAGTAATCCAGAAACTGACACGTTGGTAAATGAAACAGAAGAATAGACATAATATTAATAATTAATCAAACAACAATCATGAAAAGAGTATTATTTTCAATGGTCTTACTGATGGCTGTAAGTTTTGCTTTCGCTCAAGAAAAGAATGTGAAAGAAGCGAAAAGTATTGCCGGTGAAGTAAAACCTGACTTCGCAAAAGCTGAACAGCTGATTAATGAAGCACTAACCAATCCTGAAACAAAGGATAATGCAGCTACTTGGGATGTAGCTGGTTATATCCAAAAAAGAATCAATGAAAAGGAGATGGAAAATGCTTATCTGAGAAAACCCTATGATACATTGAAGGTATACAACAGTGTACTGAATATGTATAATTATTTTGTTAAATGTGACGAATTGGCACAGATTCCCAATGAAAAGGGTAAGATTAAAAACAAATATAGAAGTGCCAACTCAAAAACAATCCTGGCAGAACGTCCCAATTTAATTAATGGTGGCATTCAGTATTTTAACCTAAACCAAAACGAAGAAGCATTAAAATTCTTTGCTGCTTACGTAGATGCAGCTACACTGCCTATGTTAGAAAAAGAAAATCTACTGGAAAAAGACACTATCTTACCGCAAGTAGCATATTATGCTACTTTGGCTGCCGATAGAGTAGGCGATAAGGATGCTGTCATGAAATATGCTCAATATGCCTTGAAAGATAAAGAAAATGGCCAATTCGCAATGCAGTTGTTAACAGACGCTTATAAAGCTAAAGGCGATACTGCCAAATGGGTAGAGAAGTTGCAGGAAGGTATCGTTAAATTCCCTGAAAATCAATATTTCTTTGCTAATCTGGTTGATTATTATAGTAGCTCTAACCAGAATGACAAAGCAATGCAGTTTGCTGATGACATGTTGGCTAAAGACCCTAACAACAAATTATATTTGTATGTAAAAGCGTATTTGTATCATAATATGAAAGATTATGAGAAAGCAATTGAATTCTATAAGAAGACTCTTGATGTAGACCCTACATATGCAGAAGCATGCTCAAATTTAGGATTAGTATATCTGCTACAGGCTCAAGACTATGCTGATAAAGCACCAACAGATATTAATGATCCGAATTATGCTACAGCACAAGCCAATATCAAAAAATTCTACGAGGAAGCTAAACCGTATTACGAAAAAGCAAGAGAACTAAAACCTGATCAGAAAGATTTGTGGCTGCAAGGTCTTTATAGAGTTTATTATAACTTAAATATGGGACCGGAATTTGAAGCTATAGAGAAACTGATGAATTAATCTCACTGATGGATTAATCAGAGATATAAATTACAAAACTGTCTTTAAAAAGAGGTATCACAAGTTAAAGTGATACCTCTTTATTTTTCCAGAAAAATATAAGAAATTAGTGTATTTATCATTATCAAAAAGGCAACTTACTTAAGTATAGTAAGTTGCCTTTTTCTATTAAACATAATGGTTATTATTCCATTATTTTAAATCGTGCATTTTGAGAGCTTGATCATCCATTAATAACTAAGAGCGGTGTATCAGAATGAAATATCATCTTACGAGCTATGCCTGGATTAAATAAA
This sequence comes from Bacteroides sp. 11BF, assembly GCF_019633765.1. Lineage (NCBI taxonomy): Bacteria > Pseudomonadati > Bacteroidota > Bacteroidia > Bacteroidales > Bacteroidaceae > Bacteroides > Bacteroides sp. 11BF. The sequence continues at coordinate 86,485 of NZ_JAFKPJ010000003.1, read as the reverse complement.
CGAGAAAATATATTCCGCTTATAAGAAGTTAATGTAATAATATCAATCTGATTTGTTTTAATGTAGTTTTCTAAACTATTCAGAAAATCATTACTCATTACCACATCATAATGAATTTCAAGATCCGGGTATTGCTTCTGGAAATAGTCTTTAATGCCTGCCAGTTTTATCTCATTCCATGTATCTTTTACATCTGATAAGTGAATAAGAGAAACAGAAAAATGAAATGGATCAAGTCCATTGATAAATGAATCAAAAGCAATCAAATCACGCTGATCAAAGTTTGTCATAAAAGCTATCCGTTTCACTTCATTAAAACTATTAAATGGAGTATTCTCAGGGATAGCCAATACTGTAGTATGACTACGTTCTATCACTTCAGCGGTTACACTACCAATAAGATCAATATCTTTTTGATTTTTACCACGTGTACCCATTATAATGATTCTAGGACGATGTTCTTTATTATACCGTAATATTTCTTCCTCAGGAATGCCTTCTCGTAACACACAGGTATATTTCACATCAGGGAATTCGCCTGACGCTACCTTTTGTTTTATTTTCTCTGATAAAGCATTCAAATCATCATGAACTTTATGCAACACATTCTTTACGGTCTCTTCATCGCTAATCTGATAATTAAATACATCACCATATGGCAGTGATGAAGCATAAATTGGTGTAAAGTAAACATGTAATAGTATTACCTCCGCATCATAAGATTTCGCGAAATTAAAGCCAAATTCACAAGCCTTCATCGAATAATTAGAGAAATCGACTGGAATAAGTACCTTTTTAGTACGGTGTTCTACTTTAGGCGCCTTCTCTCCCACTATACTTTCAGCAAGCCAAGCTGAACTTTCTGTGATTTTTAAAGCACGAGGCAAGTCGCTTTCTTTAATACGCAAACGCACACCAGATGACACAACCGGTTGTATTTGGTTAACATTGTGAATATACGTCTCTATACCCTCATTTTCAAGAACATTCTTCAATATCTGAGCTTTTGTATAAGTCAGAATAGCTAAAGTTACTAATTTGTCTTCCATAATTCGTTTGTTTTATTGAATTTAACAAATAAGAAATCCCAATTGTTTTTGCCAATTGGGATTCTGACTTTATCTTTTATTTAAGCCTGCATAGCTTCGGTAGCTTCTTCTTTTCTCATATTCAATTCATCCAATATCCTTAATGCCCGATCAAGCACAGTGGTATCATCAATCATAACCAATCCACCATCCGGACCAGGCTCAAGATGTATTCCGACACTTTTCCCCTCCTTAAAGTTATGACCACCAAAAAAATTTCTCACCGTGTCGACGTTTAAATTTAGTTCGTCGGCTATTCTATGCATGCTACCGCTAGGCAATGAATCTTTAATTTTACGAAGTTCATTAAATGTTATTGTTCTCATGTCTCATAAATTTAATGGTTAATACTACGTGACTATATTATCACGCTATAAACTTAAGGAAAAAAAAAGATAAAACAAAAAAAAAGTGCTTCTTTTTTCGCTAAAACAATCTAAATCAATAGTAACTTCTTATAATACAATAAAGTCCCTCTTCAATAGATCCAATACTATTAAAGAGGGACTTTGATAAAATATTTATAGATTCTATTCTCAAATAATTTCAATCGAACTAACCGGTACCCATCCTACCTTTCCATCTTCAAGACGAATTTCTTTCCAGTCTTTCATAGAGCTATCTTTAATATCAACTTTATGCCCTTCATGAAGAATAAACAAACTAGTACCATTCTCACTGGGTGTACTCCTAACCGTAACACTTGGATTCATTATGATTGCACTATCCCGATGCAATAATTCTTCTTTTTGCTTAGAAGCAAAAACATTGGCCATTACAACAACTATTAGAAAGACTATGCCTGTAATAAATCCCACTTTCTTCAACACCACTTGTTTTGAGAATATAAAGAAATAGAGAGATACGATTAGCAACAGGAAGCTCACAATACCCCATACAGCCCATGCATCTACGCTCATACTATTAATCAATGCTTTGGTCCACGTCACAAAGAACACCTCGGGCACAGCTTCCACCTTGTCAACAGTCTTACCACGAGCTATCTCTAAATTAGCACGAATATCTCCGTTACCAGGTTGAAGTAATAATGCTCTTTCATAATTTAAGATAGCCTTTGCTATCTCATTGACTTTATAATAGCTATTTCCAAGATTATAATATACATCAGCTGCATCTCCTTTACGTAATAGTGATTCATAAATTTGAATTGCAGATGCAAAATCATTTCTTATATAAGCACTGTCGCCTTCAGATTTCGTAGCATCCTCTAATTTAGAACTGGAAAACTCTGTATTACGAATATTGACAGAATCTCCTTCCATCCTCTGAGTAGAATCTGTTACTAATGAATCCTGCCCGAAAGAAGTCACTGCCACTAACAAGCCCAAAGTAAAAAACAATATTTTTTTCATGACTTTATCTTCTCTAATTTAGCGTTTTATTGAATTCTCCATCTTACTAACCACTTCCAACGATGATGAATAAACCTTATCCATAGCTTGGCTTTCATCTCCCGGCGCAAAACGTGCAAACTCACACTCATTCAGAGCAGCCAAGAAATCTTTTATCAACTCGTCACTGACTCCATGATTTCTAAGTTTATCTTCCACATTATCTTTTGACAAACGAGAAACCGGAATATTAAGTTTATCACTAATATACCCCCACAAAGCTTTGAGTACTTCATCATAAAATGCTTCTTTCTTATTCTCTGCAAGCAATTTTCCAGCCAACTTCATTCGTCTTGCAGCTACTTTATTAGCTTTCTTTGTACGCATCTTAGCTACATTTGCATTTTCTGCAGCTTGCTTACGGTAAACTATGAAGAATATGATAAATACAACAGCAGGAATAATGTAAAATAGCCAATAAATTAAAGAACCGAATAAAAGACTATCTTTTGGCTGAAGCTTAACATCATTCAATTTTATATAGCGAATGTCTTCACCTAATATTTTCAGATCCTCTTTATTAGTAAAGTTTGCAATAACCTGATCTGCATTTCCTGCCCCTTTTTCCACTTTGACTTCATAATCTTCAGTACTCAGTGTTTTATAAGACTTTGACTTTATATCAAAATAACTGAAAGAAACTCCCGGAATCTTATAAACTCCAGCATGTCTCGGAATGGCAAGATATTCAATAACCTTACTTCCTGAAAGTCCTTCTTGGGTCAAACGAACTTTACTGTCCATCTTCGGTTCATATACATCAAAATCCTCCGGGAATTTTATTTCCGGGTTGGCTATTAATTTCAAGTTACCAGTTCCTGAAATTACCAGCTTTACCGTTATAGCATCATTCGTCTTCACTTCTTTAGAATTAATAGAAGAAGTGATGCTAAACTCCCCTACTCCTCCAGAAAAGTTAGCGGGTTTACCAGCAGGCAACGGAGTTACATTAATTGTGATTTTGGGTGTCACGATTACCTTACTCACATTTACATAATTGCTACCACCATTAAAAAAAGCATCAAATGGATCATCAGATTGTACAGCTTTCGCGATAGTAGCATCAAAACGTGCAGGTTCAATCGTCAGCTTTCCGGATTGTTGAGGAAATAATACAAATTGACGATATACAGTCGTAAAATAATTCCTTCCCTTATAATGTTCCTGTGACCATTTAGCATTAGCCGGCATTTCTATTTCTTGAGAATGGAATCCCTTAAAATCAGGTAGTTTCACATTCTCAAATCGAAGTTGGGACTCACGAGTATAAATTTTAAAAGTTAAAAGGAAAGCCTCCTGCTCATATACATTAGTCTTATTGGCTGTAGCAGTAATAAGCAGATCCTGATTGGAAGCGGAAGAGGATGTCCCAGTTGGGCTACTTGATGACGAAGCGCTACTACCGCCAGTATTTCCTCCAGCTTTATCGGGAGGAAGAACCTTTATTTTTACCGAATTAGAAACCATCTGATTTCCATCTGCCGTAATCGTAGCACCCGGAATAGAATATTCTCCTTCAGCCGTAGCCATCAGAATATAAGTAAAAGTAATACTATTATTGGTAACCCCATTAATCGATTGCATACGTTGCGAACGATTAGGTCCCATTAATACATCAAACCCTTTTATAGAAGGCACACGAAAATCCCTTACTTTTATCGTATTTACTGTATACGATAACCTAAACTGGTCACCCACTACTACAGCATCAGGTGCAGATGCAGTAAATACTACCTTCCCATCAGCCCACGCCTGTGTAGTCACCGCTACCAGTGTAATCAATAAGAAAATCAATTTTCTCATTTCCTCTGAAGTTTTTATCATCAATTATTTTATTATTACCAATCCTTCTCTAAACGTCTTCCCTGAAGAGTCTGCTGCTTCTTCACTTTATCTTGAACACCTTTTTCATCTTGCATTACAGAATTAAGCAACTGCTCTGCATTTTCCTTAGACATTTCATTGTCGTTTTTCTCAGATTTAGGAGGTTGCTGTTGCTGTTTATCCTTATTTTGATCATTTTGCTTATTCTGATCTTTATTATCTTGTTGCTTTTGCTGATCATCTTTATTCTGATCCTGATTTTGGTCTTGGTTCTGTTGATTTTGCTGTTGATCTTTCAACAACTTTTGAGCCAATGCCAAGTTATAACGGGTTTCATCATCTTTCGGATTATTTCTCAAAGACATCTTATATGCTTCAACCGCTTTCTGATAATCTTTACCAGACTGGAATAATACTCCCATATTATGATAAATCTGTCCCAACTTGGCCTTATCTTTTTCTATTTGAGTTGCAGCTACATATTGCTCCATCGCATCTTTAAACTTTTGCTGTTGCGACAACGTATTACCCAAATTATACATAGAAACAATTGATTTGGGATTCACCTCTAATGCTTTTCGGTAATTAACCTCAGCATCCACAAAAACACTGTCCTTAAAAAGACGATTGCCTTTACGGATATAATCACGCTCAGCCTTTTGTGCAAATGTACCCAGAGAGAGGGATAGCAACAGAGCGAATAATATATATTTACTTCTTGACATACACATTATTACTTATTAGAAAACAACCGAATGTTTTTAAATAATGGATTTTTACGATCTAAAATCAACATCTCTACCAATAATAAAAGCAATATCATCCAAGCAATTACTTGGAATTGTTCATTATATTCTGTATAAACCTTAGACTCAACATCTGATTTAGCCATCTTATTAATTTCTTGATTAATAGCCTTTTGCGCAGAATTTGAGTTATCTACACGAACATAAATCCCATTCCCGACCTTTGCAATTTCCTGACACATAGCCTCATTCAAACGGGTCACAATTACATTGCCTTCACGATCACGGCGAAAATCGTTACTACCTTCAATTGGAATAGGAGCACCATCGGGCAAACCAACTCCCAAAACGTTCACTTGAATACCTTTTTTGGCAGCTTCTTTAGCAGCTTCAACAGCCCCACCTTCATGGTTCTCACCATCGGTAATCACTACAATAGCACGTCCTACTCCTTCTTGTGGAGTAAAGCTGCGAGCTGCCAGACTGATCGCTGCACCAATAGCTGTACCTTGTTTAGATATTAACGAAGGATTAATAGATTCCAGAAACATCTTAGCGGAAATATAATCACTCGTTATTGGCAACTGAGTAAAAGCATCTCCCGCAAATACAATCATACCCACTTTGTCATTCTCCATACCATCCACTAATTTAGATATAAGCCTCTTAGCTTTTTCCAAACGACTTGGCTGAACATCTTGTGCAAGCATAGAGTTAGAAATGTCCAATGCAATCATAACCTCTACTCCTTTACGCTTTACAGTTTCAAGTTTAGAGCCGAATTGTGGACGGGCTAACAATACCGCAAACAGACCTATGGCGGTAAATACCAACCAGAACTTTACATCGGGACGATATTTAGATACATCAGGCATCAGTTGTGCCATCAATACCGGATCCCCGAATTTACGAATAGCTTTCCTCCTTCTATAGTTAGAAAAAAGATAGAAGGCTACCAACAATGGTAGCAACAACAACAAATATAAATATGCAGGTTCTTCAAATCGAAACATCTTTCTATCTATTTTATGGTATCTTCTTCAATATTGAGTTACGTAACAGTAGTTCAAGCAGTACACATAAGAAAGCGGCCAGCGCAAACCAACGATATTCTTCCTGACGCTTACTATACTCTTTCACGTTCAATTTCGTTTTCTCCAATTTATCAATCTCTTCATAAACCTCTTTCAATTTCGAATTGCTGGTAGCACGAAAATAGTTCCCATCCGTAATACCTGCTATTTGAGTAAGGGTTTTTTCATCAATTTCAACCGGCGTATTAATATACTGTACTGTTCCCCCAACCGGTACCGGATAAGGAGCCATACCATTTGTTCCCACACCAATAGTATAAACACGTATACCAAAACTTTTTGCTATTTCAGCAGCTGTCAATGGAGAAATATCTCCTTTATTATTTGTACCATCTGTCAGCAAAATAATCACTTTTGATTTTGCTTTACTATCTTTCAGCCTAGTTACTGCATTAGCAATTCCCATTCCCACTGCTGTCCCATCCTCAATAATATCGCACTTAATACCTTGAAATAGATTCAGTAATACAGCATGATCTACCGTTAAAGGACACTGAGTAAAACTTTCACCGGCAAAAAGCGTAATACCTATATTATCATTCGGACGGCCATTAATAAATTCCGCAGCTACATCTTTAGCAGCCTCCAATCTATTAGGCTTCAAGTCTTCTGCCAACATACTGGTAGATACATCGATAGCTAACATAATATCAATACCTTCGATTTCGCTGTTTTGCCAGCTATTGGTTGTTTGAGGGCGTGCCAAAACCAAGATGATCAATATTAGAGTAATGATGCGCAAACCAAAAGGTACATGCAGCAAATAGTTCCTATAACTTTTCGGTGCATGTGCATATACACGTGCATCAGAAATCTGAAGAGTCGGCTCCGTCTTCTTCCGTTTCATTATATACCACACAATATATGGTATAAGCAACAGCAGCAAAAACAAATATTCAATATTGGCAAAAACCATTCTATTTACAATTTACTATTTCTTATTTTATATGATAAAAGTAAAAACCTATTACGCAAACAGATTATAGAGTTGTAACCCTATATATACAAAGGTTCCAATAAGAGCAGCCGACAAAAATACAATACCACATATCAGTAATATCTTTGTACGCAAAGACCTTTTCTCTATAATGGTGATTTCAGTAGGCTGTGGCTTCAGGTTCTCTTCTTCCGGTTGTTTGGTTTCATTAATAAAATCAATTGCATTAATTAAATTCGCATCATTTTCGTTCATTTGCGGATCATGCTTAGCGAATTTAACCAAATCGGCTGTCTGGAATAAATATTTTAAATCTGATATAGCTTCTTTATCATTAAATTCAAGCAATTTATCTATAATTTCAGATGAAGTCATTTCCAATGCATTAAAACCAAATCGATTCTTAATATATGTGCGAAGAGCATCTGTCAATTCCGTATAATATTCCTTCGGTTGTCCCTTTTGCCATATCTTCTCTGTCTTAATACGCTCTATCTCTTTCATTGCCAGTTGATGTGGAGGCAACTTAGGCTCAACCTTTATTTTACGAATAATAGGCTTATTATCACGGATGCGAACAATCAAATAAATGAGCAATCCTAACAGTGGTAATGCTAAAAAAGAGCAACTAATCAAGCCATACCAATCTTCCCATGCAAAAGGAGCCTTCATAACGGTCTTCTGACCAAAAAACTGATCAGGATGCAAAGTATCCACAGGCATTGAGTACACTTTCAATGCCAATGCTTTCGATTTATACTCTTTATTATCGATCTTCACACCCATAGGAGGAATATAATATAAAGCTGAATCAAAAGAAGTTACCGTATACTCCTGGGTAATTAACATTCTCTGGCGATCATTTAAATACTGTGTATCAGGTTTAGCAGTTTCCACAATTTCCACCCCACGTACCAGCGTATCTGTAAATACCGGAAAAACAGCTTTCTGCTTCACATCCATCGCTACTTGTAACTGCACTTTTGCCTGTTCTCCTATTAGAATTTGCAAAGAGTCTATTTTAGCATCGACAGTCACAGACTGTGCAGCAATTCTGCCAGAAACCAGAAATAACAATACTATCAGAAATATATTTTTATTCATCTTTCCTGTTAATTTCGTTTAGCAAATAAATTCAGTAACGCTTTCACGTAATCCTGATCAGTACGTACCGAAACAGAATCAACATTACTTTTGGTAAACGTTTCGTCTAACTCAGTTTGTTTATTTACCCACCATTCATGATGCGCCTTACGCACTCCGGCCGAAGATGTGTCTATCCACTGTTCATGTCCGGTTTCCGCATCTTTAATCCGCATCAAACCTACTGCCGGTAACTCAGCTACTCTCCTGTCATATACTTGAATAGCGACAACATCATGTTTCCTATTGGCTATGGTCATTGCATTCTTAAAGCTTTCCTGATCTATAAAATCGGATAAAATGAAAGCTGTACAACGTCTTTTCATGACATTCGTCAGATATTCCAGAGCAAGGCGAATATTTGTACGACGACTTTCGGGCTTAAAATCAATCAGTTCACGAATAATGTACAGAATGTGTTTACGCCCTTTCTTGGGAGGAATAAATTTTTCTATTCTGTCTGAAAAGAAAATAACTCCGATCTTATCGTTATTCTGAATAGCAGAAAATGCGAGAGTAGCTGCAATTTCTGTTACCATATCCTTCTTCAGCTGTTTTACGGTGCCAAATTCCAAACTACCGGAAACATCCACCATCAACATCACCGTCAGTTCGCGCTCTTCCTCAAACACCTTCACAAAAGGTTTGTTAAAACGCGCTGTCACATTCCAGTCAATGTCACGTATATCATCACCAAACTGATATTCACGCACCTCAGAAAAAGCCATACCTCTACCTTTGAAGGCCGAATGGTACTGTCCTGCAAAAATATTGTTCGACAATCCACGCGTCTTTATTTCAATCCGACGAACTTTTTTTAGAATTTCACTTGTTTCCATCTATTTAATTGAGAATTGAAAGTTGGTAATTGAGGATTATTCATTCTCAATTAAAATTAAGGCACTTCTATCTTATTCAATATTTTACTTACAATTTCATCAGAAGTTACATTGCTGGCTTCCGCTTCATATGTCAATCCGATACGATGCCGGAGGACATCATGTGCAACAGCACGTACATCTTCCGGAATCACATAGCCACGACGTTTAATAAATGCATAAGTACGTGCAGCCAAAGCCAGATTAATGGAAGCACGAGGTGAACCACCGAATCCAATCATATCTTTCAGCTCTTTCAAATCATATTTTTCGGGATAACGTGTAGCAAATACGATGTCTACAATATAACGTTCAATCTTTTCATCCAGATAAACCTGGCGTACTACTTTACGGGCTTCAATTATTTCTTCTGCCTTCAAAATAGGTTTCACATTGAATTTCTCTCCATTAATGTTTTGGCGAATAATTAATTTCTCCTCTTCCTGCTTCGGATAATCAATAATCACCTTAAGCATAAAACGGTCTACCTGAGCTTCCGGAAGCGGATATGTACCTTCCTGCTCAATCGGGTTCTGTGTAGCTAACACAAGGAATGGCTCAGGCAACAAGAATGTCTCTTTACCAATGGTCACCTGACGTTCCTGCATTGCTTCAAGCAGGGCACTCTGCACTTTGGCAGGCGCACGGTTTATTTCATCGGCCAATACAAAATTAGCAAAAATCGGACCTTTTTTCACTTGAAAGGTTTCATCTTTCTGACTGTAAACCATAGTACCTACAACATCGGCAGGCAACAAATCAGGCGTAAACTGTATGCGGCTGTATTTTGCATCGATCAACGAAGCCAATGTCTTGATTGCCAATGTTTTTGCCAATCCTGGTACACCCTCAAGCAATACATGCCCGTCAGAAAGTAGCCCGATTAACAGTGACTCTACCAAATGTTTCTGACCCACAATGATCTGGTCCATGCCTGTTGTAAGATTGGTAACGAAAGCACTCTGTCTTTCAATCCGCTCGTTCAATTCGCGGATGTCAATTGATTCAGCCATAAATACTAATTATTTTATTGTTTAATTTCTTACTTATAATATAAATGAAACCTATGTTGTAAGGCTTTTTAATTTCGATTCCAAAAGTACACTATATCTTTAACCATTCCAACTAATTTTTATTAAAAAACAATGCGAAGTCTTTAGATTAAGGTACTTTCATACGCTTTTGTATTTGTATAACATAAACACGGCACCCGGATGTATACAAGTTTATACACCCGGGTGCCATACAAAGCCGTTACTTTTTAACAAGTTCCGGTATTTTAAGTACAGTACCATATGGCACACTATTCGGATTCTTAATCACTCCCTGATTATGCTTAACAATATAAGGCCACAAATCTTTTGTACCATAGAAGCGTAAAGAGACCTTGGTTAAAGTCTCCCCCTCTTTCATCATATAGGTAGTCTTAGTACCGGTAATTATGTAATTTACAGAATCCGGCTTAACAGGTATTGACACCACCTTCTTAGTAACCTTTTCCTGAGAAACCGATTTACTCTCCGATACTTTATCCGTTTTCACCGACACAGGTTTAGGATTCACTACCTGTTGTTTATCCTGCATTTTTACCACCACTTCGGCTATAGTATCTGTTTTCATAACAGTATCTAACGGGACTTCCTTTATAGGCTCTTTTTTCTCCACCGCTTCAATTACGGTTGATTGCATTTCTTCTTTAGAAAACAAATCCGGATAATAAACAAAAACCAGAGCCGCACCACAAAGCAGCATAACAACCGCTATGATAGTTACCAAATAAGGGACAGGAGACTTCTCTTTTTTGAATTTAATTTCTTTTTGGGGGTGCCTCTCCTTTCTCATAGGAACAATCGGAACTTCTGTTTTCTGAATCTCCCGAGCAATTATTTCTTCTGCAGTCAGTTTAGGAGCCTCGCCTTCTTCTATTTCTTTTTCCGCCTGCTCTTGTTCTTCCTCGAATCCTTCGTCAGTCTTATCTGGTTTAATGTCTTCCGATACTTCATCAACAGATAATCCTTCTATTTCTATAATAGTCTTTGTGCCCGTATCCTTGCAGGTTTCCTTTTCAACTTCTTCTGGCACATCAACCATTCGACCTCCAATTTCTATATTTTCCGTTTTTTTCGTATCCTCCTCAATATCCCCAGTAGTAGTCTCAGCATTCTCAGTGCTTTGCTCCGGCATACCCTCCGATTCTACTGTTTCTATCTGCTCTGCTGCCTCTATAGGCTCTGTTTCAATCTGCTTTTTCCCTGAGACATCCTCCATAAACTGTACCCCTTCTACTCCAGACACATCCACCGGATCTCCCTCCAATTCCTCTATCGGCGTATCTTCCAATACAGTATTCTCATTCAGTACAACCGTCTCAAAATGAGAAAAAGGCCTATTAATAATATCCCGCAAAGAAGGATCAGGAGTAAAAGAAATCTTTGTATGTCCTTCTATCTTAATTCGTTCGCCTGTATTGATATTTACACTTTCACGGCTATTAACCCCTATCAGTTTAAATGTTCCCAGCCCCTTGATTTTCACGTACTGATCATTCTCCAGAGCCTGTTCTATCAACAGAAAAAACTCCCGAACAAAAACATCGGCATCTTTTTGAGGGACCCCATGCCTGCTAACCAGTAAATCAACAAGATTCTGTATAGTCAACCTTTCATTCATACGGAAATGCTTCTTTAAACTTATCCTTTAAGATTGGACTTGGCTTGAATGCCAACACCAGTTTGGGTGGAACCAACAAGCGTAGTCTGGTGACAGGATTGATGACAATACGCTCAGCCTTCTTTTTTACTTCAAAAGCACCAAATCCCTGTATTCCTATAGCATTACCTTCCTGCAGCTCCTGAATGATGTCAGACAGCAGAGTAGTTATCAAGTCAGAAGTATCTTTTGTATTATATCCTAACCTGCGCGAAAGTTCTGAAGTAAATTCTTTGTTATTCAAAATACTACAATTTTAAAAGTGTGTTGCTATATTAGTCAATCCGAATGAAAAAAACAAATTCTTAGGGAAATATCTTTAGATAACTTTCGCAAAAAGATCGAATTCATCGGAATCAATCACCTCTATTTGATAAAAGTTACCAACCCTCAGACTATCTCCCTCGCACTTTATTAATACCTCAGGATCTACTTCCGGAGAATCAAATTCAGTGCGCCCAACATAATAATCACCCTCTATACGATCAATGATAACTTTCATTTGCCACCCCACCTTAGATGCACTAAGTTCAGCAGAAATCCCCTGTTGAATATCCATCAGTTCATCCAAGCGGGCCTGTTTCACTTCTTGAGGAATAGAATCTTCATAATTAGCTGCCGCATACGTGCCCTCTTCCTCTGAATAAGCAAAAGCTCCCATTCTATCGAAACGGACTTTACGAACAAACTCTTTCAATTCCTCAAAATCCTCTTCTGTTTCACCCGGATGCCCCACCATCAACGTTGTACGTAAATGAATACCGGGAACTTCTTTACGAAACTGTTCAATTAACCGATAGGTGTCTTCTTTGGTCACATGACGCTGCATACGTTGCAACATGTTATCACTAATATGTTGCAATGCTATATCCATGTATTTGCATACATTATCCCGTTCACGCATCACTCTAAACAAGTCTTCAGGAAAATGTGCCGGGTATGCATAGTGTAAACGTATCCATTCCACACCCGGAATCTCAGAAACACGCTCAATCAATTCCGGGAGCATTTGTTTCTTGTATAAATCGACTCCATAGTAAGTCAACTCCTGGGCAATCACCTGAAACTCTTTCACACCATTGGAAACCAAGTATCTCACTTCGTCCAAGATCTCTTCCATGGGACGAGACACATGACGTCCTGTAATGATTGGTATAGCGCAATAAGAACATTTACGGTCACACCCCTCTGATATTTTCAGATAAGCATAATGTTTAGGGGTAGTTAGCGTACGTTCAATATGAAGTTCGTCATGGTAGGCTTTTCCCAAGTCCTGCAACAACTCTTTCCAGTTGAATTTACCATAAAACTTATCAACCTGAGGAATTTCAATCGCCAATTCTTTTAAATAGCGTTCCGAAAGACAGCCCATAACAAAAAGTTTTTCCAGATTTCCTTCTTCTTTTTCCTGGGCAAATTCCAGAATCATATTAATTGATTCTTCTTTCGCATCACCGATGAAACCGCAGGTATTGATAACTGCTATTTCTCCTGTCGGTTTTTCCGAGTCATGGGTAACATCATATCCGGCTTCTTCCAACTGACGCATCAACTGTTCCGAATCCACCAAATTCTTAGAGCACCCTAATGTTATAATATCTATAGTTTTTCTTTTCATGCATTCTCTCCAAATAAGGAGTCTACAAATTCTTTCTTGCGGAAAACCTGCAGGTCTTCCATACCTTCACCCAATCCAATATATTTCACCGGAATCTTAAACTGATCTGAAATTCCGATAACAACGCCTCCCTTTGCCGTTCCGTCCAGTTTTGTTATAGCCATGGCAGTCACCTCTGTAGCCAACGTGAATTGTTTAGCCTGCTCAAAGGCATTCTGCCCGGTTGAACCATCAAGCACCAGCAACACCTCATTCGGAGCATCAGGTACCACCTTCTTCATTACATTCTTAATCTTCGTCAGTTCATTCATCAAACCGACCTTATTGTGTAGGCGTCCTGCTGTATCTATAATCACAACATCCGCATCATTAGCAACGGCCGAGCTTAATGTATCAAATGCAACCGAAGCGGGATCAGCACCCATTTTTTGTTTTATTACCGGTACCCCTACTCTATCTCCCCAAATTACAAGCTGTTCTACAGCTGCTGCACGAAATGTATCGGCCGCACCCAAGTAAACAGATTTACCAGCTTTCTTGAATTGATAAGCAAGTTTACCAATGGTAGTTGTTTTACCAACCCCATTCACACCCACTACCATAATGACATAAGGCTTTTTCTCTACCGGAACATCGAAATCAGCAACATCATCCGAATTATTCTCAGTCAACAATGCTGCAATTTCTTCACGCAGAATTGAGTTTAGCTCTTGTGTATTTACATATTTATCTTCTGCCGCACGTTTTTCAATACGTTTAATGATATTAAGAGTAGTCTCTACTCCCACATCCGATGTGATAAGCACCTCTTCCAGATTATCCAGCACTTCATCATCCACCTTCGACTTGCCGGCTACCGCACGGGCAATCTTGCTGAATACACTTTCTTTGGTTTTAGATAATCCTTTATCTAAAGTTTCCTTCTTTTCCTTTGAGAAAAAACTAAAAAATCCCATGATTACAATTATTTGTATAATACATTATGCTACAAAGATATAATAAAACTGGCGTAAAGTAAAAATTGAAGCGAATAAAATTGGCAAAAAAAATCCCCTCAATGAATATCAGTGAGAGGATTTTTCAGGTTGCAATCTAATGCAACCGGCTTATTTCTTAAAAAAGTCTTGTACTTTTTCGTTAGGAACCATTTGTTCATCAAAAATGTAAGCTCCAGTCTTCGGAGATTTAACCATTTTGATAACCTTAGTATAAGCACGACCTTCTTTAGATCCTTCGTGCAAACTTGCTACTGTTTTCTTTGCCATGGGTTATACTCTTTCTTTTTTATTTAATTTCTTTGTGTACTGTTACTCTCTTCAGAATCGGGTTGTATTTTTTCAACTCAAGTCTTTCTGTAGTATTCTTTCTGTTCTTAGTTGTGATATAACGAGATGTTCCCGGCATACCGCTATCTTTGTGTTCTGTGCATTCCAGAATCACCTGAACTCTATTACCTTTTGCTTTCTTTGCCATAATCAGTTTCTCCTCTTACGTTTTAGCCAATAACTTTAATGGTTTTCCAATCACAATACCCTTTGGCAACTGCATCATTCAGAGCAGCGTCCAAACCTTTCTTATTAATAATACGCAAACCAGCAGCGCAGAGGCTCAGGCTGATCCAGCAGTCCTGTTCTACATAGTAGAACTTTTTGTTAAACAAGTTCAAATCAAAGGTTCTCTTAGTTCTTCTCTTTGAGTGTGAAACATTGTTGCCAATCATGGCTTTCTTTCCGGTAATTTGACAAATCTTCGACATTTCTATCTTATTTTTATAGTTTTAATCTATACTTCTTTCAAACAGAGCGCAAAGTAAGCACTTTTATAGATATAAAACAAGCATTTCTTAAATAAATTCATTATTCAGCAGTAATTTTTCTTCATTTCACCAATTTTCGAAGTAACAGAAGAGCATTATTACCTGCTCTCTCCACATTCATTTCTCTTCCGCGGTCAGTTTCCTGCTTCATAGTGCAAATTTCATTTTTATAGGCAGCAGCAATCCAGACTGTACCAACAGGCTTCTGCTTAGTACCTCCGCCAGGACCTGCAATACCCGAAGTGGCGACTGCACAATCAGTTTTCAGCGCTTCCATCGCACCTTTTACCATCTCAATTACGGTTTCCTCGCTTACAGCACCTTTCTTTTCAAGCGTTTCCATCGATACCCCCAGCAATTTCATCTTTACTTCATTAGAGTACGCCACTACACTTCCTTTAAAATATTCCGAACTTCCGGCAACCGAAGTAACACGGGCTGCAATACTTCCACCGGTGCAGCTTTCTGCGGTGGAAAGGGTCAATTTCTTCTTTTTCAGAAGTTCCCCAATCAGAATCTCAATCGGTGTATCTTCTTCATCCAAAATATCTTCACCTAAAATGGCTTCCAATTTGGCGCTCTCAACATTTAAGTATGTCTCTACTTCCTGACGATCTTGTCCACGTCCTGTCAATCTCAAGCGAATCAAACCGGGTTTAGGCAAGTAAGCAAGTTTAATACAAGACGGCAGCGCCACCTCCCAAGCCTCCAGTTTTTCAGCCAGCACTGATTCCGGATAATTTTGCACAGTAAAAGTACGATGTACAATGGCATCTGTATGAAACTTTGCGCACAAACGAGGAATCACTTCTTCACTCATTACCGTAGTCATCTCCTGAGGAACACCGGGCATGGAAACAAGCACTTTACTATCCTTTTCAAACCAACTGACAGAGGCACTTCCCACCCGATTATTAATGACCGTACAATTCTCTGGCACCATCGCCTGACTCTTATTCAACGCATTCATCGGTATTTTTCCAGCTAATACCCGCTTCACATTTTCAAATACAGCCTCACTAAAAATCAGTTTGGTACCAAAATATTCACAAAGGGTTTGTTTGGTGATATCATCCTTAGTAGGACCCAAACCACCTGTCATCAATACAATATCCGCCCTTTTCATCGAGGCATCCACTGCTTCGGTTATCTCTTCTGCACGATCACGTACAGACACTACACGAATAACTTCGATACCGACTTTATTTAATTCGCGTCCCATCCATGCCGAATTAGTGTCAGTCACCTGACCTATCAGCAACTCATCACCGATGGTTATTATCTCTGCAAACATGATTTTTTTTATTTAACTTTCTCAATATTATAGATAGAAGAAGAAAGATCTACCCTCTTTTCTTTTATAAAGTCACACGTGAATAAGCCGGCAATTCCATAGGACAGAAGTCTTTATCCTGATATTTAAAATATCCCGTAATAGCGATCATTGCAGCATTGTCCGTGGTATAGCTAAACTTTGGAATAAAAATCTTCCAGCCATACTTCTCCGCATGCTCACGGAAAGCATTACGCAAACCGTTATTGGCGGACACACCACCTGCTACAGCTACCTCGTTAATTTTATACTGTTTGGCTGCTTTACGGAGTTTATCCATCAATATATCTACAACAGTCGCTTCAAGAGAAGCGGCTAAATCAGTCTTATGATGTTCGATGAAATCGGGATCTTCTTTCATCCAATCACGCAACGAGTAAAGAAACGATGTCTTCAATCCACTAAAACTATAGTCCAACCCCGGGATGTGGGGTTTGCTGAATGTATAAGCCTTCGGATTGCCCTGACGTGCCAAACGGTCAATAATAGGACCGCCCGGGTAACCAAGCCCCATCACTTTTGAACATTTGTCAATAGCTTCTCCGGCAGCATCATCAATTGTCTGTCCCAAAATCTCCATATCATTGTATGCCTTCACCAGTACGATTTGAGAATTACCTCCGGACACCAACAAGCAAAGGAATGGGAAAGTGGGTTGTTCATTCTCTTCACCCTCTTCTTTAATGAAATGTGCTAATACATGTCCTGTCAGATGATTAACATCGATCATGGGAATGTTTAATGAGCGGGCAAACCCTTTCGCAAAAGATACTCCCACCAGCAACGATCCCATCAGTCCGGGACCTCTCGTAAAAGCTACCGCACTCAATTCCTCTTTCGTCACCCCTGCACGTTTCAATGCTTCATGCACCACAGGTACTATATTTTGCTGATGCGCACGTGATGCTAATTCGGGTACTACACCACCGTAAGCTTCATGCACCGCCTGACTGGACACTACATTCGACAACAGAAAACCATCTTTTATTACCGCAGCCGACGTATCGTCACAGGAAGACTCAATTCCTAATATAATTGTACTCATACGCTTTTTGATATTTAAACGATGCAAAAGTAATGATAAAAGTAGGATTCATAACGAACTATTTTATATTTTTGTTCGCAAAATAAAAACAACCGCTTATCAGAACGCTGAAGAAGACTGTACGCTGGGTTATCGGTATTATATTAGGTATATATATCGGAACTATCATTTTGCTGAATATTCCTTTTATTCAGCGAAACATGACCACGTTTGTCGCAAAAGAACTATCCCGGACATTAGGTACTGAACTGACTATCGGTAAGATAGATATCGGACTATTGAATCGTATCATCATAGACGATGTGCTGCTCGACGACCAATCGGGCAAAGAGATGCTTAAAATTACTCGTCTTTCCGCCAAGTTTGATATTATCCCCCTATTCAACGGAAAAATCGCAATCAGCAGTGTACAATTGTTCGGCTTTAACATCAACCTGAACAAACCTACTCCGAATACGGACCCTAATTTCAAATTTGTCCTTGACGCATTTGCCTCTAAAGACACAGTAAAAACAGACAAGAGCCTCGACTTGCGTATCAACTCTATATTGATACGCCGTGGTAAGTTGGCTTACGATGTACTGTCGGAAAAAGAAACTCCCGGAAAGTTCAACCCCCAGCATGTCAAATTGCATAATATCATTGCCAACATCTCTCTCAAAGCACTTCAAGGCGATTCGATCAATGCGGCCATCAAACGGCTAAGCGTGGATGAACAATCGGGCTTTGAGCTGAGAAAGTTGAGCCTGAAAGTCATAGCTAATGACAGAGGCATGAAAATAGAGAATTTTGCTATAGAAATGCCGGGTACCGAAATGAAAATGGATACCATTCGGATGGAATATGACAGTTTGGGAGCACTCAATCATTTTGCCGATGAAGTCCGTTTCTCTTTCCGTACTCTGCCATCCTACGTGACCCTGAATGATATTTCAGCTTTTGTTCCGGCACTATCCAACTTTAAAGAAAAGCTGGATCTGGGCATCGATGTAGAAGGTACACTCAACCAGTTGAACTGCAAAACGCTGGAAATTAATGCAGGCGATAAATTCCGACTGAAGGGAGATGTCTCTTTACAGGATCTATCACGCCCGCAAGATGCCTATGTATACGGGCATCTTGCCAATCTATCTGCCAATAACGATGGAATCGGATTCCTGGTACGCAACCTGAGTCCGCATTACAATGGGGTTCCTCCTATTCTGCAGCGTTTAGGAAATGCTTCCTTTCACGGTGAAATATCGGGGTATTTCACAGATTTGGTCATGTACGGTCTGTTTCGTACCAACATTGGTTCTGTCCAAACTGACTTAAAGCTCAGTTCCGATAAAGCCAAAGCCTTGTTTTCTTATTCGGGAGGTGTAAAGACCACCGACTTCGAGCTGGGACAGTTGCTGGATAACAAGCAACTGGGCAAAATTACCTTTAATCTGAATGTTCAAGGCAGCCACTACCGTAACCAGTACCCCGCCATCACGCTAAAAGGCCTGATAGCTGCCCTCGAATACAGTAATTATAAATATGAGAATATCACACTCGACGGAGAGTTCGAACGTGGCGGCTTCGACGGAAAGGTGGCACTGGATGATGAAAACGGTTCGATACATTTAAATGGTAACATCAATGTAGTCGAGAAAATCCCGACTTTCAACTTCAATGCTGTAATAGATAAAGTACGCCCGCACGACTTGAACCTGACCAAGGATTATCCGGACGCAGAATTCTCTCTGAAGCTGAAAGCTAACTTCCGTGGCGGTTCCATCGATGAAATGATAGGTGAAATCAACATAGACAGTCTACAATTCACTGCACCCGAAAAGAATTACTTTCTGGATAATATCAACATCATAGCCACTCGACAAGACAAACAAAACCAACTGAAACTGACCTCCAGTTTCCTGAAAGCAAGTATTGAAGGTAATTATCTGTATCACACACTTCCGGCAAGCGTAATGAATATTATGCGGCGATACATTCCTTCATTGATCCAGCCGGATAAGAAGCCGATTGAAACGAATAACAACTTCAGTTTCGATGTCCACATATTCAATACAGAACTGCTGTCTACCGTATTCGACATCCCATTGAAGATATATACGCACTCGACTGTAAAGGGTTACTTCAATGACCAGGCACAGCGGCTGCGAGTAGAGGGCTATTTCCCCCGGCTACAATATCAAAACACGTTTATCGAGTCCGGACTGGTGCTCTGTGAAAATCCTACTGACCAATTCAAGGCCAAGATACGGTTCAATAACCTGAAAAAAGAGAGTGCCGTAAGCATCTCACTGGATGCGCAAGCCCAAAATGATACCATAAGTGCCAACATCAATTGGGGCAATAATACCATCAATACTTATAGCGGACGATTATCCGCTGCTGCCAGCTTCTTCCGCAAGGCCGAAGAAAAGTCGGCACTGAAAACAGTCGTAGACATCAAGCAGACAGACATTATCCTGAACGACACTTTGTGGCAGATTCATCCGTCACAAGTAGTAGTAGATTCGGGCAAAGTAGATGTAAACGATTTCTATTTCTCGCATAAAGACCGTCACATCCGCATCGACGGACGCATCTCGGAACATGCCGAAGATACACTGAAGGTAGACCTGAAGGACATCAATGTGGGTTACGTATTCGATGTGGTAGATTTTGACGATGTGGACTTTAAAGGAGATGCCACCGGAACGGCATATGCCAGTGGCATTTTGAAGGAGCCGGTCATGAATACCCGCTTACATTTTAAAAACTTCACTTTCAATGATGCTTCTTTGGGAGCAATGGATATTTACGGAGCATGGGAGAACGACAAACGTGCCATCTTCCTGGATGCTCACATGGAAGAAGAAGGGCTATCGAAAACGCACGTCATCGGGCACGTCTATCCGTTAAAGCCGGAAAGTAAACTGGATTTGAATATAGAAACGGAGCATACAAACATTCAGTTCCTCCAATATTTCATGCGCTCCATTGTCGAAGACCTGCATGGACGTACCAGCGGCAAAGCTCATTTCTATGGAAAATTCAAGGAACTCAACATCGAAGGGGATCTGATGACAGATGCGTCGTTGAAGATAGGAATACTAAACACATCATTTGCCGTAAAAGACACTATCCGTCTGTCCACCACCGGTATCACTTTCGACAATATACATATCGCAGATATGGAAGGGCACCAGGGCACGATGAACGGCAAACTGAATTTCAGGCATTTCAGGGATTTGAGCTATCACTTCGAATTCAACGTGAACAACATGTTGCTGATGGACACGAAAGAAAGTTCTGATATCAACTTCTACGGAAAAGTGTATGGAACCGGCAATGCGATGCTGGTTGGCAATCCGCAGGAACTGCAAGTCAATGCAGCCGTCACGACCAACCGCAATACCAATTTTGTCTACATAACCAATGCCACTGCTTCAGCAGCCAGCAACCAGTTCATTAAGTTTATCGACAAAACTCCGCGCAGATTCGTTCAGGATTCCATCAATGTAATATCAGAATATGAGCGGCTGCAGCAGGAGATGGAGGAGGAAGAGACAAAAACGGATATCCGCCTGAATCTGTTGATAGATGCTACTCCGGACGCTACTATGAAAATTATCATGGACCCCATTGCCGGAGACTACATCAGCGGTAAAGGTTCCGGCAACATACGGACAGAGTTCTTTAATAAAGGAGATGTGAAAATGTTCGGAAACTACCGCATCAGCCAGGGTATTTATAAGTTCAGCTTGCAGGAAGTCATCCGCAAGGACTTTATCATAAAAGACGGAAGCAGTATCACTTTCAACGGTCCCCCGTTGGATGCGACGCTCGATATACAAGCCAGTTATACGGTGAACTCTGCTTCGCTGAATGACCTGATCCCCGATGCTGCAGACCCGATCACCCAGCAACCCAATGTAAAGGTGAATTGCATCATGAACCTGACCGGAATTCTCTGGCGCCCCAATATTAAATTAGGTATCGAACTCCCCAACGAACGGGACGAGATACAAACGCTGGTACGCAATTACATCAGTACGGAAGAGCAGATGAACATACAGATACTCTATCTGCTGGGTATCGGCAAGTTCTATCCACAGGAGAGTACCGGAGGCACCCAAAACTCTAATATGACATCGTCAGCCCTATTCTCTACTCTGTCCGGACAGTTAAACAATCTGTTATCGCAGGTATTCGATAACAACAACTGGAACATCGGAACGAATCTCAGTACCGGTGACAAAGGCTGGACGGACATGGAAATAGAAGGTATCCTGTCCGGACAGTTATTGAACAACCGTCTGATTATTAATGGTAATTTCGGCTACCGGGATAATCCGTTAGCTAATACCAATTTCATCGGAGACTTTGAAGCGGAATGGCTGCTCAACCGCTCAGGAGACATACGTCTGAAGGCGTATAATGAAACGAACGACCGTTATTATACACGGACCAACCTGACTACCCAAGGAATCGGTATCATGTACAAAAAAGATTTTAATAAATGGAGTGAACTTCTCTTCTGGAATAAATGGAAGTTGAGAAACCTGAGAAAGAAACAGGCTACCGCACGGGACAGCATCCCGAATGACACGGTAAAGGACATCACCAAAGCTAAATCGGAAATGAAAAGAGAGCATCCGATGTGACGCTCTCTTTTCTTCAGTCTTTATTTTCGTATGTCTCTCTTACAAAGAAAGAATACAAAAACGGAAAGTGTATGAATACCGAAAAGGGATGTGAAGAAGATAGAACGATTAAAAGCCCTTATCGACAATAACCTTTCCGAAGGGAGTCAGAGCCAGTCCGGCAAGTTTGAAGTGTTGTCTCCCGAATGGTATACCAATGATTGTGATACAAAGCAGAATCCCCCATCCCAGGTGAGAAAGGCTGATCCAAATTCCACCAAGAAACAGCCAGACTATATTCATTATTATACTGAGGCAACCTCCCGAATCGGGGGTGCTCCTCACCTCTTTGCCGAACGGCCATAAAGCAAGCCCGGCCAGTTTCAGAGTCTGAAAGCCAAATGGAATACCAATAATGGTAACCATCATCAAGAGACTTGCAATAAGATACTCTATCGCAGTAAAAATGCCGCCGCACAGCAGCCAAATAAGATTCAAGAATGGATTCATAGGCTATTAGAATAACGATAGTAAAGAAAAAGGTTGGAAGTTCATTTCGGTACCTCCAACCTTTTTTCCTTATACCTTATATTAATTATTAATAAGAACGAGCAAATATCACACGGCAAGCAGAAGGTTTGCCGGTTACCATACACTTACCGGGCTCTTTGTCACCTTCAACAAACGAATCGAACGGGATACAACGAATAGTAGCTTTTGTCTCTTCCTTGATCTTCTCTTCTGTTTCCGTAGTTCCGTCCCAATGAGCCAGAATGAAACCGCCCTCTTCGATTTTTTCCTTGAATTCATCGTAGCTGTCTACCTTAGTGATACGTGAATCGCGATAAGTACGCGCTTTCTTGTAGATGTTGGCCTGAATCTCTTCCAACAGATTTTGAACATATGTCTCGATATCATCGCAAGTAACGGTCTCTTTCTCCAATGTATCGCGACGCATCACCTCCATCGTATTGTTTTCCAGGTCGCGTCCGCCCATTACCAGACGAACCGGTACACCCTTCAGTTCATAATCGGCAAATTTGAAGCCCGGTCGTTTGTTATCGGCATTATCATATTTGACCGAAATGCCCAATGCCTTCAGCTTCGCTACAATACCTTCTACCTTGGCATCAATCTGTTTCAGCTGCTCGTCATTCTTATATATAGGAACGATCACTACCTGAATCGGAGCCAGATGCGGAGGTAATACCAGACCGTTGTCATCCGAGTGGGTCATGATCAATGCACCCATCAGACGGGTAGAAACACCCCATGAAGTAGCCCATACGTACTCAAGCTTATTTTCTTTATTAACAAACTGCACATCAAACGCTTTCGCGAAGTTCTGTCCCAGGAAGTGAGACGTACCACTCTGTAACGCCTTGCCGTCCTGCATCATCGCTTCAATGGTATAGGTGTCGAGCGCACCGGCAAAACGTTCATTGGCCGACTTCACCCCTTTCACCACCGGAACCGCCATGTATTTCTCTGCAAAGTCAGCATATACATTCAGCATGCGGATTGCTTCTTCTTCTGCCTCCTCACGTGTTGCATGTGCCGTATGGCCTTCCTGCCACAGGAATTCTGCTGTACGGAGAAACAGTCGTGTACGCATCTCCCAACGGAAAACGTTTGCCCACTGGTTGCATAAGATAGGCAGGTCACGATAAGACTGAATCCAGTTTTTATAAGTATTCCAGATGATTGTTTCGGAAGTCGGACGGATAATCAGTTCTTCTTCCAACTTTGCAGCAGGGTCAACCACCACACCCGAACCATCTTCGGCATTCTTCAGGCGGTAGTGAGTAACTACGGCACACTCTTTGGCAAAGCCTTCCACATGCTCAGCTTCACGACTCAAGAATGATTTTGGAATCAGCAACGGGAAATAAGCATTCACATGTCCGGTTTCCTTAAACATATCGTCCAGCTGACGTTGCATTTTCTCCCAAATAGCGTATCCGTAAGGCTTAATCACCATACATCCGCGTACAGCCGATTGCTCTGCCAAATCGGCTTTCACTACCAAATCATTATACCACTGCGAATAGTTTTCGCTGCGTTTGGTCAGGTCTTTCAGTTCTTTTGCCATTATATTTTTCTTCTTTTAAAGTTTTCTATCTTCAAAACAGGATGCAAAAATACTAAAAATGGGTGAACTGTGATCATTCTTTATCTATAATTTTAAGAGGGAACCCGGCAGGGCAGTTCATAAACAAGCCAGTTTATCGATTGACAACCGGCTTATTTATGATTTTTCAGAAAGCAGAATCACCACTTCTTGCCTTTTTCTTCCAACGGAAGTCCGTCGCTGAATCCCATGGAAGCATGTGTACCGTCGCAAAACGGTTTATTGGACGACTGTCCGCAACGGCACAAAGTCACCCTGTTTCTGATTGTATAGCTTTTGCCATCCGCACTCTCTATGCGGATACCGCCTTTTACCCAAATAGGTCCGCTCACTCTGATTCCGGGATCCTCAATAATACCGATAGAGGGCTCAAAAGGCGGTTCGAAGACTTTTTGCGTCTCTTTGTCCCAAACGACGAGCCGCCCGGCAGGACAATGGCTGGCCTCGCGACGGACAAGTTCACGCTCTTCTTCCGTTTCAGCGAGTTGTACCAGATTCCAGATTCGGCCGCGTGCATCGCAGAAACGGGCAAAAGCACAATACTTTTCGTTATCGGCAAGCACCATGGCGGGGCCTTCCAATTCCTCGGCTTCTTCAAGTAACGGACGTTTGTTATTGGTTTCATTAGAGTCCCAATCGGTGGCACGCTTATGAGAACCGTCACAGAAGGGTTTATGGCGGGAATGCCCGCAACGGCACAGAGCTACCGGAGTGGCCGAACTGTCGAAACTCAGCCCGCGTTGATACACCCACGAAGAACCTTCTTCATTGGGAAGAATAATTTCCTGGTCAATGGGAGGATTACCATAAACAAGATAAGGGCCGTCAGGAGTTATTTTGATATAATACTTCTCGGGTGCTTGCCGACTGCCCTCTTCTACTAAAACTTCTTCTTTCTTAGTCATAATTTTACGCCATAAGGAGGTTTAACATATCCTTTATCGCTTAAAGAACAGATAGTCAAGCTAAAAAGTTTCTTATAACACCGTCTAACTTTTTACGGATTCGTTGATACCAAACCCGAAAAGTGCAAAGTCTCCCTTCACCGGATCATCCGGCCATATCTCCCGCAATGCATCGGTAATACAACGCGCAGTCTTCAGACATTTACGTGCATCGGTCAGTCCAAGATCGACTGAAATGCGATGCACATGCGTGTCGAGAGGAATAATCAGATCCGAAGGATCAAAACTCCGCCAGATACCCAGATCCACAGGAGAATCCCGACGAATCATCCAGCGCAGGAACATACACATCTTTTTCGCTTCGGAAGCACTTGCCAAAGCAGGCATCCCATTGATATGTCCGAACACGGATTGCAGTCTTTCCAACGGAGTACCCGAAGAAAGCGAATGGCACAAATGCGACTCCAGGTCTTCATGTTCTTGATAGGCCGCATACAAAGCCTGACAAAGTAAATAGAAATCATTCCAGGAATAATAACGATAGAAGCTGGTTTTTACTCCTCGATATTTCTTCCACTCCTCACTAAGTATATACCGGTAAGGAGCATTCGAGAACAGTTCACGGTCAATCCGGTCGCCGCTTTTGATAATAGCCTTCCGGTTTCCGGTAGCAATCCAAGAGGCTACCAGGGCAGAGATCTCAATATCGGCCTTGCCGGTATAGCGATGTGGAAACTGTATAGGGTCGTCCATAATAAATTCGGCTACCTCGTATTTATCTGCCAAAAATGCAAGTTTATTCTTTAGTTCTTGTTTCATAAACGTTAGAAGGTATGTATCAAAAAGAAACACCACAGATTACGCGATTCTATACATGACACTGATAATGAGTCTGTAAAAGTACGTGGAATCTGTGGTGAAAACCTCTTACTGCAATCTCAGTAAGTTTTTTATTTGCTAAAATCTCTCGGAGCAGGTACCGGAGCCAATGGTTTACGGTCCTGAAGCTGTTTCATAACCTCTTCGATGGCTCTGTTCAGCTGCTGATCCTCTCCATTCCACTCTTTCACCGGATCATTATCGATCAGGATATCCGGGTCCACACCATGGTTTTCGATAATCCATTGTCCCGTCTTCGGGTCATAACTGGTAAAGAACGGAACACGTATGTCTGTTCCATCCATATATGGCAATGAACCACTAATGCCAACAATACCTCCCCAGGTACGCGTACCTATCAACTTACCCAATCCAAGTGCGCGGAAGCCCCACGGGAACAGGTCGCCATCAGAAGCGGAGTATTTATTAATCAAACAAACCTTCGGTCCCACCTGTACAGCATCAGGCACTGTTCCCACATGGCTGGTACCTCTACCCATAGTCAGGCGATAAGGTTCACGGGAAAGACGTTCCAGGATCATTGGTGAAACATTACCTCCACCATTGGCACGATCATCGATAATCAACCCTTCTTTATCAAGTTGCGGATAGAAATAGCGGGCAAACTCGTTCAAGCCTTCCGGTCCCATATCCGGAATATAAATATATCCGATACGTCCGTTGGAAGCCTGGTCCACTTTCTTTATATTATCCTGTACCCAATTGTAATGTATCAAAGGATATTCATTGGCAAGCGGACTGACCACAACCTTACGTGCTCCGGAAAGCTGAGGTTTGGCATTCAACGAAATTTCAGTAGGTATCTCTGCTTTACCCACCAGTAAAGAATACATATCTTTAACTGTATTGGTCGGCACACCGTCAATAGCTACGATGTACTCTCCTGCTTTCACATCAACCCCCGGTTCCGTAAGCGGAGAGCGTAGCTCTTTGCTCCAAGATGCTCCGGGGAATATCTTCTCCAGACGGAAAAAGCCACTCTTGTCGCGGGTAATCTCCGCACCAAGCAAACCGGTATTGATCCGTTTGGGCTGTTCCGTTTCTCCCGGATTGACATAAGCATGCCCACAGTTCAATTCACCTATCATCTCACCGATAATGTAATTCAGGTCTAAACGAGTTTTAACGTAAGGCAGCAAGACCGCATATTTTTCTTTAATTGCTTTCCAATCTACACCGTGCATGCTCTCCTGATAGAATCCGTCACGATAGGCACGCCAAGCTTCATCAAAGATTTGTGCCCACTCTTTCGGATAATCCACAGCAATCTTCATATTGCTTAAATTGACCGGAGTGGTCAGTTCTGTCTTACCCGAAGGAAGATTGGTCACATAAATCTGACGGCCTTTAAAGAAAAGTGCCTTCTTACCATCGTAAGTAACATCCATCGAAGCTCCATCGGCAATCGATTCCTCTTTCTGACTTGCCAAGTCATACATTTTCGTACCACCGCGTCCCCAGTAGTACACCTTGTTGCCATCCGAATAGAAGTTACCATAATAAGACGGAGACAAGGGCAATCGAACAATGCGATCGGTAATGCCATCCGGATCGAACTTCACCAACGAAGCATCAGCCACTTCCTTTTTATCTACCGGTTTCTTATCCCCGCTTTTGGGTGTAGCATTAGATGCAGCCACTTCCGCATCTTTCTGCATGAAAGGAGACGATGTATCTTTAGACAGCAAAGCGATGTACACACCATACATATTATTATATACATGGTTCCATTCCAATGATCCGTAAGTCGGATTAAAATCACGGGCAGAAGAGAATATCAGATACTTTCCGTCGGCACTGAACACCGGAGAAGAAGAGTTATACCATTTGTCGGTCACCGGATATTCTTTCTTTTCCGCAATATTGTAGACATATACGACATTGATTTCATTTTTACCCATCCGTGTATAAGTCAACCACTCACTGTCCGGAGAGAAAGTAACTCCACCCGGCACTCCCATCGGATCTTGCAATAATAATGAAACTTTCCCGGAAGCCACATCCAGCAGATTAACTCGGTTCTTACGATCCATATACACTATCTTCTTAGAATCCGGACTCCATTTAAAGCCACGGATATATGTATCGTTCTTATGGGTTAACTGCATCGGTTCGCCACCTGCTGCATTCTGCAGATAAAGTTCGGTTTCGCCTGTAGCATCAGAGATATAAGCAATCTGTGTTCCGTCAGGCGACCACTGTGCGTCACGGTCGTGAGCTCCCGGCGAACGAGTTATATTTTTTGTAACCCCTTTTTCTACCGGCAGATTGAATACTTCACCCCGGCTTGTCACTACCATTCGTGCTCCATCCGGCGACAGACTGGCCGCAGTCACATAATTCGCTCCGTCTTTCAAATCGGTACGGGCATAGATGTTATCCGAAGCCAGTGTAATGTTTACCTTTTCAGCCTTCCGGGTAGCGGCATCCATCTTATAAATATATCCACCGTTCTCAAAGACAATGGTATTTCCACTGGCACTTGGGAACTTCACATCATACTCAGTAAAATCAGTTACCTTGGCAGTCTGTTTAGTCTTCGTATTGTATACAAAGATATTCATGATGCGGTCACGATCGGAAAGGAAAAAGATTTCATCGCCAATCCACATCGGAAAAATGTCCTGAGCTACATTATTGGTAATGTTTTCCACTGTTTTGCTGTTCGGATTATACACCCAGATATCATCCGCCATACCGCCTTTATAATACTTCCAGGTACGAAATTCGCGCATCACCCGGTTGTATGCCAATTGTTTTCCGTCCGGTGAGTAACTGCAAAATCCGCCCTCCGGAAGAGGAATTGCTTCTGACAATCCACCTTCCTTGTCCACTGTAAACAGTTTGCCGGAAAATCCATCACTGATACGGTTACGGTATACGATGCGCTGTCCGTCCGGTGTCCAGGTCATGACAATGTTATTGGGTCCCATACGGTCACCCAGGTCATCGCGGCTATTGGTAGCCGTATAGGTAACTCGTAACGGTTCACCCCCTGTCGCAGGCATGGTATACACTTCTGTATTTCCATCATACTGTCCGGTGAATGCAATCGTTTTGCCGTCCGGAGAAAACCGGGGAAACATTTCGTATCCCACATGGGAAGTCAGACGCTGTGCCTCACCTCCCGCAGCAGGCACTTTATACAAATCGCCCGCATACGAAAATACGATTTCCTTTCCGTTCGTAGCAGGAAAACGCAGTAATCGTGCTTCTCCCGCAGCCGATAACAGTACAGGAGCCCCCGCCAGAACGAAGATAGATAAGATTAGTTTCTTATTCATGTGATTATCTATTAAAATTGATTCACAAAGGTAAGAAAAGAACAAAGAGTGAAAGAGGAAATACACAAAAAAACCGCAGATTCCATCATTCTTTTCTCACAAAAAGATCAAGGAAACCTGCGATATTTACTTTTGACTTGAAAACATGAATTGAGCGGTAGGCGAGGGTCGAACTCGTGACCTGCGGCTTGGGAAGCCGCCGCTCTGCCAACTGAGCTACTACCGCAATGTAATTGCTTCCGTTTTGTAAAGCAGTGCAAAGATAAATATTGTTTCTGAAATACCCATGGCAATGGCACAATATTTTGCATCCGGGAACGGAAATATAAAATATTACCGTACATTTGCTAACCGAAAATACACAGATAGATTCATGAAACAGATCATACTTATCACCGGAGGGGCCCGTTCGGGCAAAAGCAGCTATGCCGAACGGTTAGCATTATCTCTCTCCCCCAATCCGGTCTACCTGGCCACCTCACGCATCTGGGACGAAGAGTTCCGTCAACGGGTGTTACGTCATCAGGCCAACCGGGGACCGGAATGGACCAACATAGAAGAAGAAAAGGAACTGAGCCGCCATTCTTTGCAAGGGCGTGTAGTGCTGATCGATTGCGTAACACTCTGGTGTACCAATTACTTCTTCGACCTTGAAGCGGATACAGACAAGGCACTCGCCGCCATAAAAGCCGAGTTTGACCGGCTGACAGAACAGGAAGCCACCTTTATCTTCGTCACCAACGAGATCGGCATGGGAGGCACCTCAGAAAACCTTATACAACGAAAGTTCACCGATATGCAGGGGTGGATGAACCAGTATATTGCCACCCGGGCCAATCAGGTCTTATTAATGGTATCGGGCATTCCCGTAAAAGTAAAAGATGAAAAACAAACGATAGACTAACCCTATATAAAATGAAAACATTTCAAATCACCAGACCGGACGAAACAATCCGGGAAGCATTGACTGACAAAATAAACAATCTGACCAAGCCCAAAGGTTCTCTGGGAACACTTGAAGAACTGGCTTTGCAAATCGGGCTTATCCAGCAGACACTGACTCCCACGCTGAAATGTCCGCAGAACATTATATTTGCAGCCGATCATGGCATTGTCGACGAAGGTGTCAGCCTCTCTCCCAAAGAGATCACCTGGCAGCAAATCAGCAACTTCCTTCATGGAGGGGCAGGTGTCAACTTCCTCTGCCGCCAACACGGATTCGAATTAAAGATCGTGGATGCCGGAGTGGATTACGATCTGCCTTACGACAAGGGAATTATCAATATGAAAGTACGCAAAAGTTCACGCAACTACCTGCATGAAGCGGCCATGACGGAAGAAGAGATGGACTTGTGTATAGACCGTGGGGCAGAGATAGTCCGCCGGTGCCACGCCGAAGGATGCAATGTGCTCTCCCTGGGTGAAATGGGAATCGGCAACACTTCATCCTCCTCTATGTGGATGACCTGCTTCACCCGTATTCCCCTCGAACAATGCGTCGGCGCCGGAAGCGGACTCGACAATGCCGGAATCCGTCATAAATACAGCGTATTGCAGCGGGCACTGGACAATTATCAGGGAGACGGAAGCGTACGCGACCTGATTCGTTACTTCGGCGGTCTGGAAATGGTAATGGCGGTAGGTGCCATGCTTCAGGCAGCCGAACTGAAAATGATTATCCTGGTGGACGGATTCATCATGACAAACTGCATCCTCGCGGCATCCCGGCTTTACCCTGAAGTAATGCACTACGCCATCTTCGGCCATCAGGGAGACGAGACTGGACACAAGCTTCTGCTTGATGCCATGGGAGCCAAGCCGTTATTGAATCTGGGTTTGCGCCTTGGAGAAGGGACCGGGGCCATCTGCTCCTATCCTATCGTAGACTCTGCGGTGCGGATGATCAACGAAATGGACAACTTTGCGCATGCGTCCATCACCAAATACTTTTAAAGAAGCCCCACATGAATATATTAGCAGCATTTATCTTTTTCACCCGTCTCCCCTTCTGGCGCATCCGAGAAGTTCCGGCAGAATGTTTTAAGCACGTGGTGCCTTACTGGCCCCTTTCAGGATGGCTTACGGGCGGCGTCATGGCGGGGGTACTCTGGTCGGCCGCACAGGTTCTCCCCTTCACCGTTGCCGTATTGCTGGCACTTACCAGCCGATTGTTGATTACAGGCGCATTGCACGAAGACGGGCTGGCGGATTTCTTTGACGGATTCGGCGGAGGAACCAGCCGGGAACGTATCCTCTCTATTATGAAGGATTCGCACATCGGCAGTTATGGGGTCATCGGATTGATCGTATACTTCTTCCTGCTATGGAATCTCCTGACAAGTCTTCCTCTCTCCTTCGCCTGCTCTGTACTGATTGCAGGCGACACTGTGAGCAAGTTGACTTCATCACAGATCATTAACTTCCTGCCTTACGCACGGAAAGAAGAAGAGAGTAAGGCGAAGGTGGTTTATAATAGAATGTCGCAAGGAGAATTTGCTTTCGGACTTTTATGCGGAATACTTCCTTTGACGCTCCTGCTTCCGTACAGGTATTGGATTGCCATTATATTCCCACTGGCAGTGTTGTATCTACTATACAGGCTGATGAAACGAAAGTTACAAGGGTATACAGGCGATTGCTGCGGTGCACTGTTCCTTTTAAGCGAACTGTCCTTCTACCTGGGGGTAGTTATTCTTATATTCATATAGTTTGATTCACCACAGAGTTCCACTGAGATGATTTATCTCTTAAACATCTTATAGACAAGAATTTAAAAACCGGTAAAACTCTGTGTTACTCTGTGGTGAATCAAACTCATACTTAAACCAATAAGATCATGGAAATCATATTGATCCGACATACCTCTGTCGATGTTCCCAAAGGCGTCTGTTATGGCCAGACCGATGTTCCCTTACGGGATAGTTTTAAAGAAGAAGCCACAATCACGGCTCAACAGTTGCAGGATGATGTGTTTGATGCCGTATTCACAAGTCCTTTGAGCCGCTGCACCCGTCTGGCAGAGCACTGTGGCTATCCGGATGCCATTCGTGATGCCCGTCTGAAAGAACTGGACTTCGGTGAATGGGAAATGAAGGAGTTCGACAAAATAGATGATCCGCGACTGCAAGAGTGGTATGACGACTATTTCCATGTAGCAGCCACAGGCGGAGAATCGTTTATAATGCAACTTCAACGGGTCTCCGAATTTCTGGATGAAGTGAGCAGGCAAAAGTACGGGCGCGTGGCTGTCTTCGCACATGGCGGAGTACTGATTTGTGCACAGATCTATGCAGGAACATTAAAGATGGAAGATGCTTTCGGCGCACTGACACCTTACGGTGGAATAGTCCGGCTGCAACTTAACCCAAAGACAGCAGAACAGTCAGCCACACCAACGCGACCATCAACGCCTCTGCCTTCTGATTGACGGATACCGCTTTCCTCATATCCGCTGTTGTCAATACCCGTTCGTTATCACCGATGAACGGTTTCCATACCTCCTCCCCGAAGTAATAATGCGGACCGCCGAACCGGCAATTCAGGATACCTGCCAATGCCGCCTCCGGATAACCGGAGTTGGGACTGGCATGGCGACTGCCGTATTTACCCACAAACCTGAATAAAGAAAGCCGTCCGCTGACGATTATCATCAACAGAGCCGTCAGGCGGGCAGGAATGTAATTGGCGACATCATCTATCCGGGCCGCTATACAGCCGAACTGACGATAGCGCTCGTTTCGGTAACCAATCATCGAGTCGAGCGTGTTCACCATCTTATACGCCATCATGCCGGGTACTCCCAGCACGGCATACCAGAAAAGAGGCGCAATCACTCCGTCACTCAGATTTTCCGCCAAGGTTTCCAAAGCTGCCGTGCGCACTTCCTGCGCAGATAAAGCAGAAGTATCCCGCCCCACGATACGCCCCACCTGTCGGCGTCCTTCGTCCAACGAACGGTCCACCGCCTCGAAAACCATCCGGACCTCACGTATCAACGTCGTTCCGGCCAGGCAGCAGAATATCAGCAGGGTCTTTATCAGAGCCGTCAATACGATGGAATACTCTTCGGTCACCCTGAGAAAGAAGCAAGTGAAAAGATAGACTCCCGCAATCAGCACTGCCGATACCAGCCCACCTTTCCAAACGCGGGCACTCCCCACATTCATCGACTTTTCTCCCCAGGCTATCAGTTTGCCGAATCCCACCACAGGATGCGGCAACCAGGCAGGGTCTCCCAACCAGCGATCCAGCAGCCAAGCCAAAGGCAAGGGGGACAGCCGGCAGAAATATACAAGGCAAACAAACCAAAAAAACATCTCGTCCATACTCTGATACATCCTTAATCTGTCATTATTCCGCCATCCACTTCGCAATGGCCCTCACCAGTTCATCATTCTCTTCCGGTGTCTGGGTGGCAACTCGGAAGAAACGTTCGTCCAGCCCTTCGAAGTTGGAAGCATCACGAATCAGAATTCCTTCTTCACGGGCCAGATACTCTTTCAAGGCAGCAGCTTTACCGAATCGCAAACAAACCAGCATAAAGTGCGTATCGCTAGGCCATACTTCCAGTCCGCCTATCGCTTCAAGCGAACTTTTCAGACGGGCACACTCTGCCAGATAGTCCTTCATGGAGAGAGCTTCCGGAATGCCCTCGGAAAGCAGGTAGAGACCTGCCTCGATGGCAAGCTGATTGACCGACCAAGGCATGCGGTTCGTACGCAGACGGGCCATCAGCCCCGGCTGCGCAGTTACGTATCCCAGACGGAGCCCCGGTATGGCATATCGCTTGGTCATGGAATGCAAGAGGATCACATTGGGAAATCCGGCAGCTTCACGTGCGGTGAAGAGTTCCTCCAACGTAAAGTATTCATACGACTGATCGATCACGAAGCAAACCTGCGGATGTTTCCTGATCAGTTCGGTCAGGAGCTCTTTACCATGCACCTCTCCTGTCGGATTATTCGGGTTGCAGAGCCATACCATACGCACGTCCTCCGGCACTGCCTCCAGCGTATACAGGGATGTGACCCTATGCCCGTGCATGCGACAGGCATCGGCATATTCGCTGAACGTAGGCATCAGGATGGCCGTATTCGTCCCCCGGAAGGTTTGCGCTATCAGATAAATGGCTTCTGTGGCACCATTCGTCACGCAAACCGAAGCGGCAGGCAAAGCGTGACGGTCGGCCAGACGGGCCTCTAATGTATAAGGTTCCGGTTCGGGATAAGCGGAAATGGTGGAGATACGCCCGCACAAATGCGTCCGCAACCCGTCAAGGTTTACCTTATTATATACGTTCGAACTGAAATTACTCCGTATCGGGCGGAGGTATTTATAAGAATCGTCTCCGTGTCCTTCAATCATTGTCTGTCAATATTTGATAGATAAGCGGCAGGTCGACATGCTTGCGGACGTGGGCTGCCAGTTTATCGTATTGTTCTTCTTTAAACGCTTTATAGTCGAAAGTGGTCTCCTTCAGCTTATCGGCGAAAGGTTCCAGCAGATAGTCGATGACCGAAGGATTGTCGAGAATGCCATGTACGTATGTCCCCATACAGGTACGGTCGGCAAAATATCCGTCCTCCCTTCCGTCTGCCAGATGGTTGAGTGGCGAAGCGGGAACATCGGCAAGGGGCGTCGTTGTACCCATGTGTATCTCGTATCCTTCACAGGTCTCGCTGCCTTCAAGAAAATGGAAACGTACCTGCCGCGTAATCTTTTCCCCCTGCATACGGGTGCTGACGGGCAATAATCCCAATCCCGGCAAGCGTTCTATCTCACCTTCCACATGATCGGGATCGCAAACCTCCTGCCCCATCAACTGGTAACCTCCACAAATGCCCATCACCGTGGCACCCTCGCGGTGGGCACGGACAATGGCCTGTGCCACTCCGTTACGGCGCAACTCATACAGATCGGACAAAGTGCTTTTCGAACCGGGCAACAGGATGATATCAGCTTTCATCAGTTCGTCCGTATTGTTGGTGTAGAACAGGTGTACACGCGGATCGCGCTCCAATACATTGAAGTCGGTAAAGTTACTTAAATGCCGGAGCAGCACTACGGCTATGTTTACCTTCCCCTGTCCGGCACGGATATTCTTGGTTTGCAGCATCACC
Source organism: Bacteroides sp. 11BF (assembly GCF_019633765.1). Lineage (NCBI taxonomy): Bacteria > Pseudomonadati > Bacteroidota > Bacteroidia > Bacteroidales > Bacteroidaceae > Bacteroides > Bacteroides sp. 11BF. Next base: position 50,887 of record NZ_JAFKPJ010000003.1, on the reverse strand, counting down.
GAATCTTCTTCTTCGATATAAATGTCTTTGTAATAAGGCACGACTCCCACCACCGGAACACCACAGAGATCTTCCAGCATCTTTACCCCCGACTCGAAAAGACGGATATCTCCACGGAATTTATTAATCAATATCCCCTTGATATGCTTCCGCTCTTCCGGCCGAAGCAGCATCACCGAACCGTAAACACTGGCAAACACTCCCCCACGATCTATATCCGCCACGAGAATCACATCTGCTCCGGCATGCATAGCCATAGGCAGGTTCACCAGATCGCTGTCACGAAGATTGATCTCGGAGATGCTCCCCGCCCCCTCCATCACTACCGGATTATATCGGGCAGCCAAACGGTCGAATGCGGCATGAACCTCTTTTCGCAATTCCTCCCGTCCTTCACGGCGGAAATATTCGTAAGCATTCCGGTTACCGATGGGGCGCCCGTTGAGCACCACCTGTGAAGTATGATCGGACGATGGTTTCAGTAGCAACGGGTTCATATCCGTATGGCAAGGCACGCCTGCGGCCTCGGCCTGCACAGCTTGTGCCCTTCCTATTTCAAGTCCCTCGGGAGTGGCATATGAATTTAATGCCATGTTCTGTGCCTTGAATGGCGCCGGATGATAACCGTCTTGCAGGAATATGCGGCAAAAAGCTGCGGCAATGATGCTTTTACCCACATCACTACCGGTTCCGGCCAACATTAAAGGGTGTAAGTTCTTATTCATATCGTGTTTGTCACGTTAATGGGCGACAAACTTAGTGAAAATATTCGGGGGGGACAAGTGGGGGTATCAAAAACTCACCACAGAGAACACAGAATAACACAGAGAGGGGGGGGGTGTCGAAACTCGTATTCACAACAGATTTATACAGATAAGTATCATTAGTTATCAACAGATTAAGTTTGCTCTATGGAACTCTGTGTTACTCTGTGGTGAATAATGACACATCCCCAATCCATGCAGAGTGCTTCCATGCGGAAGTCATAACAGTCTCAACTTTCTTGTCACATTCTTTGCTATTCCCACAAGATTCTTTATCTTTGTCACTTGAAAGCCGAAGAGAAATGCGGCATATTGAAACGTTTTTTGCGGAAAGAAAAGTACCAAATTTAATTAATGCATAAAAACAAGAACTTCAATAAATCAGTTTCATACGTGCGACGTAGGGTCGGGCGTGTGAACATATTTATGAAGTTCTAGGTATTGGTACTACCTCTTTCCGCGTAAATATGAACTCAGCGCCCGACTTCTTATATATATAAGGTATACCATAAGGATGTGGACGTTCATAATAATCAGAAAGGTATGAACAGACCAATCAAAGAAGTAACAAGGAGGGGCAGGCATGGCTAACTGGATAACCCTCAAACAACTGTCGGAGAAACGCGGTATTGCCGAATCCGACCTCCGCACATGGGCAAACTTGGGATATATCGCTTCATCGAGGATAGAGAACGTCCTAATGATTGATGACGAAAGCCTGACCCAATATCTTGATGTTCACCAGACCAAAGATTTAGGTGAGAATTATCTGGAAAAGATCATCAAAGAAAAGGAACTGGAACGTGAAGTACTCCTCTCACAATGTGACGACGAACTATTTCTATTGAAAACCCAGAAACTACACCAACCGCTTTTCCATATCCTCATTCAGGAACTCGGTCAGTTGATTACGGACGATCACGAACGGGAAATATTCCTTTCCGTCTCCAGTGGCGAACCCATCGCACGGGTGGCGAAACGTAACAAAATGACGTATGCACGAGTGGCGACTAACTATAGTTCCATCCTCCGGACTCTGGGCGAACATAAGGGGCGAATCGCCACATTTCGCAGTCGGACGATGGAACTGATGTTCGATAAATGCAATACGGTCACACCCGTAAATACTCCCCTATCAAACCTTGTCGGCGCGCATGCCTATAATGTTTTATATGGAGAGATGGGATTCAGGACAGTACGCGACCTTCTGCAATACACCACCCAGAACGGATGGCAAAGCCTGAGACGCTTCAAGGGCATGGGACTGGTTACGTATAAGAGTGTGATGAACGCACTAAGGGATGCCAACTTCATCATTGTCCGCAAAGACGGAAACATCGAGCTGTCACCAGAGATCGCTGCGCTGGTAATATAAAAAAGATAGAACCGAGTATCCCGAAGGGAATTGAGCCAGACACAAAGTACCCTTTTATCAAAATGATAATCCAAACGCTTCAGATTCGCTTTTTCCCGTACAAAGTACCAAGGATGGGCAAAAATCGCCGTATTTTCGCATCAAGAGAATACCGTTAGAAACCAATACATCAATTACGAGAACAAAAGGATACCTATTTTGCATTATCGTTTAACAGCAGAAACAAAAACCAATAAAATATCATATTTTTATCAATCATCAACCTATCACTCTACGAAAGCAACCAGAGAAATAGGACCACTGTTTTCACTCCCAAACAAGAACAATATATGTAATGGAAGAAAACATATAGAGATATTGGGCAAAACTCTTATTCATTTTTGAAAAACGCAACCGTCTTTCGGAGCAAATGCTTACTTCTTTTAGTCGAAATGCCGGCTCTTCAAGGTGAAAACGCCGGCTCTTCCTCCTCCCAAGCCCGGCTTTCCGGGCGAAGAAGCGGAAAGTTCCGGGACATTCTCTCCTATATGGGCAAGAAGATGAAAAGGGATAGTTAGCGGAAAAGGCCATTAGCCGTCTTTTTGATTCCGAAAACGTTTTATAGATATCAATTAGGCAAATGAAATTAATTCTGAACGGAACCTTATTCGCTATCAATTAATTTATTATCTTTGTATTCATACTAAAAAAACAAGACGCATTATGAAGGAGTCTAAAAAATACAAGCAACAAGAAGAGGAAACAACCAAAGTATCCGAACCGGTAGTAGCTTACAATAGTATGGCTTATCTTGAATTGGAAGCAGAGAAAGCAGAATTGATCCGGACTATTGCCAATATAGACAGTAAAGAGATCATCGACAAAGTGAAGCAGAAACTTCACGATGTGCTCGGTTTGAGAGAGAAAACTGCTGTTAAGAAAGCAGCTCCCTGCCAGCTCACAGAAGATGAAATTAAAGAAGAAATAGAACAAGCAATAGATGAAATACAACAAGGACAAATCATCAGCAGCCAAGAAATGCACACTACTTTTAAACACTATCTATTATGATGAAGATAGCATGGACAATTCAAGCACAAAGAAGGGTTATTGAAATTTTAGAATACAGCCAACAAGAGTTTGGTAACAAAGCAACCGATCGCCTGGCAAGAACCATTGAACAAAAAACATTGCAACTAATCAATAACCCATTCCGAGGACCTGTAGAACTGATACTTGCCAAAGAGAAAAAGATTAGCTGCCGATACTTACTCGTAAATCCTTATAAAATTATATATTATGTAGATGAAAAGGAAGAAAGCATATACATCGTAACTTTGTTCCATACTCACCAACATCCTTCTAAGTTGGACAAAGAAGTCGAATTATAAAGACGGCATTCCCTTACATTTTCTGAACAAACCTCCCCCCTCGTCTGTTACAAGGACTCATAAACCTAAACCGTAACAGACGTATGGAAAAAAAGAAAATACCGGTCGCGCTGATGATAGCGGCAGGAATACTCTTATACAGCAACACCGTTCTGGCGCAAAGCCTCCCTCCCACGCGGGAAACTTCGCAGCAGCAACTCAGCTTTGATGAAGCGTTGCAACTGCTGCACAAGGGCAACCAAAGCCTCAAGATAGCCGACAAAGGTATCGACATAGCCCGTGCCGAACGGGGAAAGCTCAATGCCTTCTGGATGCCCAGCCTGCAATCGACCGGTGCATTTGTGCACCTTTCCGAAAAGATCGAAGTGAAACAACCCCTTTCCCAGTTCACCGATCCGGCCAAAGACTTTGTACATACCATCCTGCCGGATGATAAGATCATATCGTCCATACTCGACCAGATTGGTACGAACACACTTATTTTCCCGTTGGCGCCGCGTAACCTGACCACTGTAGACCTCACCGCGGAATGGGTGCTCTTTGCCGGGGGCAAACGTATTCATGCCACCAAGATAGGCAACACAATGATAGACCTCGCCCGTGAAAACCGGGCACAGGTAGACGCCACGCAGCGCACGCTGCTTGCCGAAAGCTATTACGGCCTGCGCCTGGCGCAGGAAGTCGTCAGTGTCCGCCGGGAATCGTACCAGGCACTGAAGCTCCATTACGAGAATGCGTTAAAGCTGGAGGCCACCGGCATGATAGACAAGGCGGCACGCCTCTTTGCCCAAGTCAACATGGACGAGGCACTGCGCGAGCTGGAAGCCGCCCGCAAGGAAGAGGCCGTGGTGCAACGTACGCTGAAAACCCTGCTCAATCTGGAAACAAGTGGAGATATCACACCTTCCTCTCCCCTGTTTATCAACGATACCCTACCTCCCAAGATGGAGTTTTTGCAGGTGGTAGGCATCAGCAACTACCTGCTCAACCAACTGAACCTTCAGGAACGCATGGCCAAGCAACAGGTCCGGATAGACCAGAGCGGCTATCTGCCCAATATCGCCCTCTTCGGTAAGCAGACGCTTTACTCTCATGGCATACAAAGCAATCTGCTGCCTCGCACCATGGTCGGCATAGGTTTCACCTGGAACCTTTTCGACGGACTGGAACGGGAGAAGCGGATCCGGCAATCGCGCCTGACCCAACAGACTCTCGCATTGGGGCAGGAGAAAGCACGTGACGATCTTTCCGTCGGAGTGGACAAACTGTACACCGGTCTGCAAAAGGCGCTCGATAACGTGCGGGCACTGAACACTACCATCGAGTTGAGCGAAGAATTGGTGCGGATGCGGAAAAAAGCCTTCGCCGAGGGAATGGCAACTTCAACAGAAGTAGTAGACGCAGAAACTCTGCTATCGAAAACAAAGGTGGCCAGACTGGCAGCCTACTACGAGTATGACGTAACCCTGATGAATCTGCTGGCACTGTGCGGCATACCGGAACAATACTCGAACCTGCAAAATAATCAATAAAACAATAATAAAGAGATGGAGAAGTCAGAATCTAAAAAAGGCAGAACCTTAAGCATCGCCTTCATCGCCGTACTTGTGGCAGTAGCCTTGTTCACTGCCATCGGAATGATTGCCATGCGCCGCCAGCCCCTGATCCTGCAAGGTCAGGCCGAAGCAACCGAAATCCGTATCAGCGGCAAACTGCCGGGACGCATCGACACCTTCCTGGTGGACGAAGGCGAGTGGGTGAAACAGGGTGATACGCTGGTGGTCATCAACAGTCCCACCGTAGAGGCGAAATACCGCCAGGTGGACGCATTAAAGCAAGTGGCTGTAGAGCAAAACAAGAAGATAGATGCCGGAACCCGCCGGCAAATCATAGCTACGGCGCAGCAACTGTGGAACAAAACCCAGAGTGACCTGGCACTGGCACGGACAACGTATAACCGCATCCTCACCTTATACAAGGACAGCGTGGTCACCTCTCAACGCAAGGACGAGGTAGAAGCCATGTATAAAGCGGCTCAGGCAGCCGAGCGTGCGGCCTACGAACAATACCAGATGGCAGTGGACGGGGCGCAGAGTGAAGATAAAGCTTCGGCCCGCTCCATGGTAAACGCGGCCAACAGCACGGTCGATGAAGTTTCATCACTGCTGGTGGATGCCCGCCTGATTGCGCCGGAAGACGGGCAGATAGCAACGATCTTCCCCAAACGGGGCGAACTTGTGGCACCGGGCACTCCGATCATGAATCTGGTAGTGATGGACGACGTGCATGTCGTTCTCAATGTAAGGGAGGACCTGATGCCAAACTTCCGCATGGGAGGTACATTCATTGGAGACGTGCCGGCCCTCGCCGAAAAGGGAATCGAGTTTAAAATCTACTATATCAGTCCGCTGGGGAGTTTTGCCACCTGGAAGTCGACCAAACAAACAGGAAGCTACGACTTACGGACTTTCGAGATCCACGCCCGCCCTACCCGGAAAGTGGAAGGGTTGCGTCCGGGGATGTCGGTATTGGTGGAGATCAAATAGAGAATAGAAATGAATACGATTCACCACAGAGGACACAGAGGGCACAGAGTTTAAATTTTCTGTTTATAGAATATTAAAGAGAAAAATATATTTTCTCTGTGCCCTCTGTGTCCTCTGTGGTGAATCAAACTCAAAAACCAATCATTATGCAACAATCCCCTATCACCCGTGTCGTACAACGTGAGTGGCGACGGATGACCTCACGGCGCCTTTACTTCGGCGTCTGCCTGGTGCTTCCGCTATTCACGCTTTTCTTCATGGCTACCATATTCGGCAACGGACAGATGGAGAACATCCCCATCGGCATTGTCGACCAGGACAATACGGCCACCTCGAGGGATATTACCCGGCGGATGTCTGCCGTACCCACCTTCCGGGTGGTTCGTCACTTCGTCGACGAAGCCGAAGCACGCAAAGCGGTACAGCAGAAAGAAATATATGGTTACCTTTCCATTCCTCCACGCTTTGAGCAAGATATGATATCGGGACAGGACGCTACGCTGAATTATTATTATCACTATGCACTGCTCTCAGTGGGAGGCGAGCTGATGGCCGCCTTCGAAAGCTCGCTTGCTCCCGTAGCCCTCTCACCTATCGTGATGAAGGCCGTGGCGCTGGGCGTAAACGAACAGCAGATAGAAACCTTCCTACTCCCCGTACAAGCCAACAATCACCCGATTTACAATCCATCGCTGGACTACTCAGTCTACCTGAGCCAGCCCTTCTTTTTCGTACTCTTCCAGGTGCTGGTACTGCTTATCACGGTATATGCCGTGGGGAGCGAGATCAAGTTCCGTACGGCCGGCGAATGGTTACAGGCAGCCGGGGGTGACATCACGATAGCCGTTATCGGCAAGTTGCTGCCTTATACACTTATTTTCAGCCTGATCGGCATACTGGGCAACTTTGTCATGTTCGGCATCCTGCACATACCTTTTCAAGGGAGCTGGTTGCTACTCAATGGAATGACGGTACTTTTCATTATCGCCACCCAGGCACTGGCTCTGTTCATCTTCTCCCTGTTTCCTGCCGTGGCAATCATCATCAGTATCGTATCCATGGTCGGATCGCTGGGGGCTACCTTGTCCGGCGTCACCTTCCCGGTACTCAACATGTATCCGTTGGTGCGAGACGCCTCCTATCTGTTCCCCGTGCGCCATTACACCGAGATTACACAAACCATGCTCTACTATGGTGGCGGATTCATCCACCTATGGCCTTCGGCAGTGATACTTTGTATCTTCCCGCTATTGGCATTGGCGATGCTCCCTCACCTCAGACGAGCCATAATCAGTCGTAAATATGAAAATATCCGGTAAACTATCGCAGATTTCCTTCATCATCACACGTGAATTCCGTGCCATCAGTACCAGTTATGCCGTACTGTTGGTGCTGATGGGAGGTATCTTTGTTTATGGGCTGCTCTATAATTATATGTATGCTCCCAACATCGTGACCGACGCTCCCGTAGCAGTTGTCGACAACTCGCACAGCAGCCTTAGCCGCCAATATATCCGTTGGCTGGACGCCACGCCGCAAGTAGCCGTCTATGCACAGGCAATGGACTACCGGGAAGCCCGCGAATGGATGAAAGAAGGCAAAGTGCAAGGCATTCTATATATTCCGCATGATTTCGAAACCCGCGTCTTTCAAGGACGGGAAGCAGTGTTCTCGCTATACGCCACCACAGATGCCTTTCTCTATTTCGAGGCGTTGCAGGAAGCCACTTCACGTGTATACCTTGCCCTCAATGATGCCCACCGCATGGATGGTGCCGTATTCCTTCCTCCGCAGGGACTGCTTGCCGTAATGATGGCTAAACCTGTCAACATAGCAGGCACGGCACTCTATAACCACACCGAAGGGTATGGCTCCTATCTGATTCCGGCTGTCATGATGGTCATTATCTTTCAGACATTGCTGATGGTCATCGGTATGCTGACGGGCGACGAATATCAGCACCGTGCCACAGAGCCGTTACTTCCGGGATTCAGGACGACCGGTAAAAACGGGCTTTGGGAAGCGGCAACGCGCCTTGTGGCGGGAAAAACATTTGTATATTGCGGGCTTTATGCGATCTTTTCCATGTTCCTGCTCGGGCTGTTACCCCACTTCTTCAGTATCCCCAACATTGGGAACGGACTGTACATCACCGCCATGATGGTGCCTTACCTGATGGCAACCTCTTTCTTCGGGTTGGCCGCCTCGCGTTTCTTCACCGATTCGGAAGCCCCACTGCTGATGATCGCTTTCTTCTCGGTGGGACTGATTTTCCTGTCGGGAGTCTCCTATCCGTTGGAACTGATGCCCTGGTATTGGCGTATGATGCACTACATCATCCCGGCCGCACCCGCCACTCTCGCCTTCGTCAAGCTGAACTCGATGGGGGCCGATATGGCAGACATACAACCGGAATACATTACCTTATGGATACAGGTCGTTGTTTATTTCGGACTTAGCGTGTGGGTATACAAGAAGAAACTGGAAGCGTAAACCAGAAGCGTGAGCCCTTCCCAAATTCGGAAGTGACGCCGATACGTCCGCCCATCTTTTCGATAATGCTCTTGCACAAAGGAAGGCCGAGGCCCATACCCTGTACGAAACTGTCTACTTTCATAAAGCGGTCGAAAACTGCCGTCTGATTCTCAGCAGAGATACCGATGCCGGTATCTTCTACAAACATTTCAAGCTGCCGGGCGGCATCGATCTGATAACCGATGGTGATAGTGCCCCGGTGCGTAAACTTAATCGCATTGCTCACGAAATTGGTAATCACCTGGTTCAAGTATCCGCTGTCGGCGTTGAACCAGGCATCGAGCGGTGAGTCTTCATCGATCCGTAACTCTACTCCTTCGGGTACTCTGTCCTTCATCTTCTGTAGCATCATGGCACAGAACTGATAAAGATAAACAGGTTTCGGCATATACTCAAACGAACCTGCATCGATCTTAGAAAGGTCGATGATATCGGAGAACAGTTGCAGGAGCAATACGTTGTTTTTCTGTATGGTCTGACGGAACTCTTCCTGCTCCGCCGGATCGTCCACTGTCATCAGAAGGTCGGAAAAGCCGACAATGGCATTAAGCGGCGTACGTATTTCATGGCTGATATTTGCCAGAAAAGCGGACTTCAACCGGTTGGACTCTTCCGCTTTATCGCGGGCTGCCCTGAGCTCTGCCTCTGTTTCTTTCTGGACCGTTATGTCATAGTTCACCTCTACTAATTCCAGTCTCGGATCGGGCGACTGGTAGGAAGTCACCATGGAAGATTTATGTATCCAGTTCCATTCGTCCGAACCCTCTGCCCGGCGGATACGCAGATCACCATCAAAGAAACGTTCCGTACCCGCTTTGGCCTTTTCATAGAAATCGAGTACCAACTTCCGGTCATCGGGGTGCATGTACGAAAACACACCGATAATATCCGTCAGCGGCGTGTCATGGCTTTCACCCAGATTCCTGTACCACTGGCGGATAGCGTATCCGGTGTGATTCAGCAGGTTGATTTTCGCATATCCCACCTTGGAATAGTCGGAAATAATAGAGAAGAAGTTCTCAAAGTCATGCACTTTGCTCAGTGCATTATTGCGTTCGGTATTATCTATATTCATCAGCAGATAGTTCGACAGATTCCCTTCCGCATCATAGAGCATCAGGCTCCGCACATCAAGATCGACCATCCCCTTCCGTTCCGACCGGAAGAGCCTGCGTTCTTCGTCGAAGTTATAATGCAAATGAAAACTGCCGGGACAGCCGGCTTGAAGGCTTTCAAGCATATCCTGAGTCACATTGGGGCTCTCAAACAGGCTCAGGCCGATGATCCGGTTCTTGTCTGTTACTCCGAATATCTCGAGGTTCCGGTTATTGCAGTCCAGCAACACGCCCTCCTTATTATATAGCTCGAGACCGACCGGAATGTTGTTGAATATATCGTGAAACAACTTATCGCTACGTTGGCTCCATACGCACTGATAGCCTTCTGTCTCCGGGTTTTCTATCCGTTGGCTATATCCGGTAGCAATCAGCTGTCCTTCTTCATTTTCCTCTTCCATGCTCAGTGCGCAGTGCATCCAGAAGATGTTACCGTGGCTGGAAGATACGGGAAAGGTCTGTTCGAATACTCCTTTTTGGGGAATGGACATGAATTCGTCCGTAATGCGTTTGCGATAGTCCCGGCGTACAGTGGACATTAATTCGTCTATGCTCAACAATTCACTGCTGACTTCCAGCGCCTTAAGCAGGGTTTCCGCAATAAGGCATTGTCCTGTGTTAAAGTTCACTTCCCACCATCCGATTTGTGCATCGGCACAAATCTTATTCAGTTTGGCTACATTGTCCAAAGGAGTTTTGCTAATCATTATGTTTGCTTTGTTTTGACAGAATTTGGGATAGGCTTCTTATTTTTTCTTTTTCTTATATGCGAACGACTGCCAGCGCTCTTCCGGCCAGTCCTGTTGTTGCATGTCATAGCGTGCCATAACAAAAAACAGGTCGGACAAGCGGTTGATAAAGCTCAGGATTTCTTCCGGGACGGCATCTTGCCGGTTCAAAGTCCAAAGACGGCGTTCTGCTCTTCGGGCAACTGTGCGGGCAAACTGCAATTGGGCAGAAACCGGTGTGCCTCCGGGCAGCAGGAAGTAACCATTCTCTTTCAGCTCGGCCGTCATCGCATCCATTTCCTGCTCACAGAAGGTTGCCAGATGGGGTGATAGACTGTTCGGGTTCTTGTCGCGAATGGCCGACGGAGTCGCTAAATGACTCATAACCACCATCAACTCCCGCTGGAGGGTATGCAGCAACCTTTGCCAGTCATGTGTTTGCGGAAGCAATGAACGGATTATGCCGATCACCGCATTCAATTCATCGATGGTTCCGTTTGCTTCAATCCGGATATCGTCTTTTTCTACCCGTTCTCCACCATGAATACCGGTTGTTCCCCGGTCGCCGGTCCGTGTATAGATTCGTTTCATTATTCAAATAATTTAAGTAAATCAATCTCTCCCCAGTATAGATGCGTGTAACTGGCTATCACGTTTTTGTATCGGAACACAGGTGTGCCGACAGGTATTCCCTTGGCATTGTATACCTGAGTGACAGACTCCGGCAGTTCTTCCGTCTTCGGTTCGAATTGCGTATAGTGGAACTCGTGGCCGCGAAGATGCTGTCCGTTATAATCGAAAGACCGATACCCCAACGTCAAACGCCTGTCGGCTTTACGGCTTGAAATATAGAAAGGAAATACCCCTGTTTGCAGTCCGGTCGCAATCCCCGGATGTTCCGGCCGGTCGAAGAGGATACCTTTAGAAAGGTAAATCATCCCTCCGCATTCGGCAAGCACGCGCCCGCCCGCCTCTGCATAGTTACGGACAGACTGCATTCTTCGCCAAGCCCGACTCAGCCGAGTATGACATTTCTCCGGATAGCCTCCGGGAAGATAGAGCAGATCGGTTCCTTTCGGCAACGGACGATTGTGTTCAGGATTGAAAAAGGTAACGGTTCCCAAACGGCGAAGTATATCCAGATGTTCCTGATAGATGAAAGAAAAAGACTCTGCACTGCATGCCACGGATATTTTTAAATCTCCTTGTCGGAAAGTATCCGGAGTAGAAGGTATGGGGGCAGGAAGCATTGTCTCTTCAAGCAGGCGGGTATAGTCGATGTGTGTTTCCATTAAGGCGGTCAACTCCTCAAGTGCATCCGTCCCTCCCGAACGGCTGAAGTCCAGCCCCAAGTAACGGGATTCCTGCACCAGATTCTCCCGCTTAGGCAAATATCCTAAACAGGAAATACCCAGTTCGCTACATACTTCCTGTAGCATTTCGTAATGACGGGGAGACCCTACACGGTTAAAGATAACTCCCGCTATTCTTATCTCAGGACGGAAATGAAGGAAGCCCGAAAGCAGAGGAGCCATCGAGTAGGCCGCCGACTTGGCATCGACTACCAATACGACGGGTAAATTCAGCAAGCGGGCTATTTCGGCCGAAGAACCCCGGTCACGGTCATATCCGTCATACATGCCCATCATTCCCTCCACAATACAGGCATCGGCCCCTGTAGCATAGCGGGCATAAAGTTCCCCCACATGCTCTGCCGAAGCCATAAAGGTATCCAGGTTAATGGAAGGACGCCCGCAAACTGCCGTATGATATTTGGTATCGATATAGTCGGGCCCGCACTTGAAAGGTTGTACTTTCAACCCTTTCTTTATCAATAATGCCATTAATCCGCGACTGACCGTTGTCTTTCCGCTGCCCGAAGAAGGGGCTGCTATCAGAAACTGAGAAATCATCCTACACTCCATATTGTCAGTTTTTATCCTGCAAAGATACGGATATTTCTCTCTAAGGGTATATCTTTGTCTGTAAAAATGCGCTATGGCTGCTGGGTCGGCACCAGTTCCAAAAACATGGTCGTGGTCAGTAAAATCCCGATAGATACGCAGACAAGAATAAGTAACCAATTAATATATTTTGCTTTAGGCTTGGTATCGGCATGCAGATTGTTGAGGAAATACTCCCGGAAAAAGAGGTATAATGCGGGAATCGTTGCACTGGCCAGCAGAAAATCTTCCGGAATATTAAAGAAGTAAGTTTTCGACAAACCGATAAGAGACCAATGGCACAGGAACAATACCAGAAACATATTCACTTTGCGCGAGAATAACAGAAGCAGACCGATAGTAAAAACGGTTACCGAGCAAGGCATCACCGGCGATGTAATGCCGGGAAAAGCAAGTCCCCTTGCGACAGACACCAAAGGATATACGAATGGCAAAGCCAACAGCACGTACGAAAGCATATCGTATTTATGCGTACGCTCAAAAGTGGTATATCCGGTGATGGCATCCCACACCCATATCGTAGCCATAACAATCCAAAACATAGCCAATGCCCCGTTATAGCTGCGCTCGTCACAACAGATGGCATAGTATGCGATGGCAATCCACAAATACAGAAAAACCATATACAGTTTCATGCCCATCTTTACCCATGGACGGGGATTCTTTATTAGCATCACTGTCAGCAGCAAGCCGGCAACAATGATCAGCAACTGATAGATCCAGGTAGCAGAATTATAATACGCAATAGTTTTCCAGAATATCTCCATAAAATATAGATTCTTATTAAACAGATTAATTTATTAATGCCGCGTCAGGGAAAATGCTTTGTGAGGAAACAGGAACATGGGGAAAGTGGCTCCCACCGCCAACATAAAGATAACGGTACAAGTCACCAGTCCGTTGGCAAAGAATGTCTCCATGTATTTACCCAGCCGCTCCGGCTCGTTCATTGTTTGCAGACTCATAATCAGTGAAAACACCATGTTATAAGCAAACTTACCCGGAATCATCGGAAGCAATGCCGGTATATAGAGTACGGTCATCGGGCAATATACTTTCTGCCCGAGCCACAAGCTGCCGAAACCGATAATCAATGCTCCGAACAAAGAAGCCGTAGCAATATCCACCCCCAGAAAGGTCATCAGGCAATAACGGCAGGCATGTCCGGCAGCCGCAAGTAACGCAATCATCTTGAAAGCCCGCAACGGCGGATCGGATATAGCCCCAAAGCCAATACCCGCAATTGCGGCAAAAAATCCATCGGAAAGAATATCTAAAGCTATCATATCAAACTGTTTTTAACCATTAACAATGTAAACGAAAGACCTATCGCAATGCTGACAATCAGCAGGGCAGCCTCCGTCAACCGGGCAAATCCCGTGAGGATATATCCTTCTACAATATCGATCACACCATTGATCAGCGGCACGCCCGGTACCAGATAAAGCACGCTGGTTGCAAGGGCTATCTCAGAGGTAGTGTCAAAAATAAGTGCTGTCGACGCACATAATGACGCAACAAAAGCGGAAACAATAAAAATGATATAATGATTTATTTTCTTCTTCTGCATCTGTTGCTTCAGGAAAAGTCCCGTGATAGTAGCCGAAAAGACAATGCTCATAGAAATGATATCACCACCAAACAACTTACAGAATGAAGCATTGGCGAATCCAACCAGTAGAAGCACAAACAACGGATCTATTTTCGGTGCCGATATAATTTTATTGAACTTGTCCGCCAACTCGTGTAAAGGCAGATGCTTGTCATAAACCTCCCAACTCAAAGCACTCAATTCAGAGTTGTGTTCAAAACTGATCGGATGGGCAGGAATATCAATTACTTCGTTACAAGCCTCACGCGTTTCGTTATCAATAATGGTCAGGATAATGTTTTTATGAAAAACACTCAACTTCACATCCACCCCATAGGCTTCTCCGATACGCTTCGAGTTACGGATGACACGTGAGGTGTGCACACCTGCTCCCATCAGATGGGCCGAATATCCGGCAATGAACTTGGATATGGAAATCAAAGATTCATTTGTAGTCATAATGCTCACTTTTTAAAATCGGGCGCAAAAGTACAAAAAAGATAGGAAAGAGAGACATGATGCAACCTTTCATTTTATCCAAATCTTGTTTCGCGCCGCGTAATGTTGTTATTTCTAAAGTTAACCTAATGCCAAAATAAGGATCTGTGCAGTAAGTACCCGCAGGAACATGGTCAATGGATAAACCGTGGCATAACCAACCGCAGGCGCATCGCACGAAGTCAGGTCATTGCAATAAGCCAATGCCGGCGGATTGGTGGTCGATCCGGCCAGCACACCGATCAACGTGTAATAATTTAACTTAAAGACACAACGTCCGATGATTCCTGCCAATAACAGAGGAAGCACAGTGATAATGATGCCATAACCAATCCACACATAGCCTCCCTCATAAATAATTGTTTCTACAAACCCTCTGCCGGCTCCCAGTCCCACACAAGCCAGAAAAAGTGATATGCCGATTTCGCGAATCATCAGATTAGCACTCATTGTAGTGTAGGTAATCAGTTTATACTGCGGTCCAAAACGGCTGATAAGGATGGATACAATCAATGGTCCTCCTGCTAATCCCAGCTTGACAGGCTGAGGAATGCCGGGAAACATAAAAGGAAGACTACCTAAAATACATCCTAAAGCAATACCCAGAAAAATAGGAATCAGATTGGGATGGTTCAGCCGTTTCATCGAATTACCCAATACTTTCTCAGCGTGGCTTACTGCCAACTCACTCCCCACAATGGTAACACGATCTCCCATTTGTAACTGTAGTTGCGGGGCGGCTACTAAATCAACTCCCGAACGATTGACACGAGTGACACTGGCACCAAAATTATTGCGGATCTTTAGCTGTGAAAGTGTTTTGCCGTTCAATTCTGGTTTAGTTATCAAAATACGGCGGGACACTAACTCCTTATTCAACTGCTCCCATTCCATATCAATCGGTTTACCAAAAAAAGCTGTGATAGCCTCCATATCTATTGGAGTGGCAATCACCAATATTTTATCCTGCAGGTGCAATACCGTATCAGAGTTGACCAGCTCCGTCTCTTTCTTTCCGTCATGGTGACGGATACGTGATACAACGAAATTGCGGTTTACCAACGGACGTATTTCTTTGATTCTTTTCCCTTCCAAGGCTTCATTTCTGACTTCCAGAGAAACAGGCCGGACAGTTAGTTCCTGTAGATGTCCCAACCCCTGCTCTGCGTGGGCTTCCTCTTGTTTTGTATTAATATGAAGAAGATATTTTAGTCCCAGCAAAGACAAAATACACCCTACCACTCCCAACGGATACGCCACGGCATATCCCAAAGCGATCTCCGGGGCATCAATTCCATTCAAATCACTATTTGCCTGTTGAGCCGCACCCAGTCCGGGAGTATTGGTTACCGCCCCTGAAAGGATGCCCACCATGGTCGTTATAGGTATACCTGTTATAAGATGTATGGAAACCGTAATAATGACTCCCGCGAAAACAACCGTCATAGCCAATACATTCAGTGTAAAACCTCCTTTCTTGAAAGCGGAAAAGAACCCCGGTCCCACTTGTAAGCCAATGGAATAAACAAACAGAATCAGTCCGAATTCCTTCAGAAAATGAAGTAAGTGCTCGTCCAGGTTCAAATTAAAATGCCCGAATACAATGCCGACAAATAAAATCCAGGTGACTCCCAAAGAAATACCTGCCACTTTTATTTTAGCCAACATGATACCAAATGCAATGACAAGCGACAAAATAAGTACGGAGTGTGCCACTCCTCCACCCCATAGGTTGGGGTAACCTTCAAAAAGATTTCTTAAAAGTTCCATAGTATAATATAGTTAGATTCGTTCAATACTTAGCTTTCCGGAAGATGTGTCGTCCTTCACGCTATGTGCAATGTCCTCCAAGCATGAATGACACAAACAGTCTGTGTAATTTTCTTTAATATAAGCGTATTGGAATGCGTCCAGTTTCACACTTGCACAATGACACAACATTATATTGTCATGCCGGCACTCAAAAGCAACACCACAACGAGGACATACCTTTTTCATCGGCATACCACCTTTCCATCTTTTTTGAAGTTAATCTTTTTTCGTACTGCTTTCCTAATCCCACGAGTAAAAACAGCCTTTGATGAATGGCAGGTCTTCTGACTTACTCCTTATCCTGAAGCCTTCCCGATGTTTCAAATCCGACACCAGTGGCAAAAGATGTTTCCAAGATATATAAACGGAGCTTCACAGCAGCGGGACTGTTTGGGACTTACACCCAATTCCCTTTTAATCCGAATGACGAGAATCTTCATCCGAAACCAATTCGGGACAAAGATAAAGAAAAAAACAGAGCGGGGAAGAATAATCAATAAGAAATGTAAAATACAATCCCATTCAGCATCTTCCATCATTGACATTTTGACATTCTGTCATCTTGTATTTTCTATGTGGCTTGTAGCACATTTTTCGGAGTCTGTCCCAGGCTTCTCCGGAAAAAGCGCCGTATTTACAATTCTCCAAAAACAAAAGAACATTCGTGAACATATCTTCTAAGCAAATTAAAATATATCCACTGCATTTTGTAGCATAAAGAATATAAATAACTGATATTACAATCCAAACGATTAATCCGGCCGAGCATCGAGACGGAGTCAACCAGCATAAGAAACAGAGCTTTTAGTGCCTTTTTTTAGAGTGTTAACCTCACCCGGATACAATGTTAACTTCCTCTGAACGCAATGTTAACTTCCTCCGAATACGATGTTAACTTCATATAAAGACAATATTAACTTCCTAAAGGCAAGAAATCGATCATCTCTGATCATCCAAAGTATATTTAATCACAAAACAGTCCGGATATCGTATACTAATGCCATATTTATGCGGACTACTTTTCTATTTCACACATATAGAATTCTTCCCTTGTTTTAAAAACAGAGTAAATCCCTTCTTTCTGCTACAAATAAGCAGTAAACCGCGTCCTTTTGACTGAAAGACATCCGCCTTTCCCAATATAAAAGGCTTCACTTCTCCGATATACCTATAAATAAGTATATTCTTTAATTTATTTCTATATAAACTAATAAATGTATATCTTTGTCCCCGCTTAGGTGATGCAGTCGAAGCATTCCGTTCGATGCATAAAAGGGAATCCGGTGAGAATCCGGAACAGTGCCCGCTACTGTGATGCCCATATACTCCGCATTCTGTTCAAAGGAGGAAAGGAAAGCATTTCTACACATACCACTGTCGATGCCGGAAGGCAAGGCGGGAAGGTTGCTTTCTAAAAAAGGGATAGTCAGGAAACCTGCCGAGCAGACATAGATAACAGTGCCGTCCCGGGGTCAGGAAGGCCGTTTATTAACACATTATTCAAAAACATCAATGGACAAAAGATGCTTACTGACCATTCTCTTGGGAGGATGTGCAGCGGTGGGTGCGTTTGCACAGCAACACGCAACAGGCAAAGACAAAGAGATGACTGTGGACCTGAACCCTGTAGTTGTGACAGGTACCGGTACACACCAAAGACTGAAAAACACACCGGCTCCGGTGGAAGTAGTAACTGCCAACGAAATAAAGAAAGCCGGTATCACAGACTTTCAGCAGGCAATGACCATGCTCGTTCCTTCCCTTTCATTCTCTACCAACTCAATGGGTTCTTACCTGATGATGAACGGCCTCTCCAACAAATATGTACTCATCTTAATTAATGGCCGAAAACTGATAGGGGACATATCCAATAACATCGACCTTTCGCGCATCGACATGAGCCGCGTGAAACGTATCGAGGTGCTTGACGGCGCAGGTTCATCGCTTTATGGTTCTGATGCCATTGCAGGTGTAATCAACATCATCACCAATGAACCGAAAGAACTGATGCAGGTGACTTCTACCACCCGATATGAAGATCATCGCCAACTGACACAAATGGTAAATGCGGACATCGCTACTGAAAAGTTTGGTTCGTATACCTCCTACAAACATGAACAAAGCGCAGGGTGGAGAAACAGTGACTTAGCATACGTGACAGATAGTAAAACAGGAGCAGTATCAACTATTCCCACCGTATCGCCTACATCCAATGGCTTCCACTCAAATTTAGTAAATCAAAAGTTCACTTTCCAACCGACTGAGAAGCTCTCTTTCTATGCTAATGGAGGTTACTACTGGAAATTAACAGATCGCCCTGTATACGATAAAAGTATCGACGGAGGTTCTAAATATGACTTGCATTACGAATCATATAACTTCGGTGTAGGCGGACGCTATAAAATCAATAAACGGTCTTCTATCCAACTCGACCTGATAAACGACAATTATATGCAGAACTACAAGTACCTGGTTGCTGACACTAAAAAAAATATTGCAATTGGTGATTATACAAAAACAAAACGGCAGCACTTCTATGATGCCGAACTGAAAGGTATCTTCAATTTTGCGAAAGACAACATGACGGTATTCGGAGTAGACTACCGTTCGGAAAGCCTGGACCGTCCCAGTGCTAATGTTGATAAAGCAATCTATACGGCCTCTGCTTATGCACAACACGAAATTAAATTATGGAACTGCCTCAAAGGTATTGCCGGTGTGCGTTACGATTATCACGAACTTGCCGGGGGACGTTTCACTCCAAAAGTAGCTCTGATGTATTCCGTGGGGGCTTTCAATATCCGTGGTACATACTCTACCGGTTACCGTGCTCCTGGTTTGGATGAATTATATTATTATCTCGTAAAGCCAGGGGGGAGTACCATTACCCAAGGTAACAAAGACCTGAAAGCAGAACACAGTAACTACTACTCCATCAATCTGGAATATAACACGAACCATCTGAATGTATCTGTTACGGGCTATCTGAATTACATTAATGGTATGATTAACGCAACCACCACTCCCCTCAAAGACTTACCCAATGGTGAAGAACTTCGTGCAAAAGCTCAGAAAGACTTCAACCTGACAGATGCCGAAGCCAAAAAGCTCTCCAATTACAAACTCTACGGCAATCTCGACAAGGGTGTTATCCGTGGCTTTGAAATAAATGCAGCAAGCAACCTCGGTGCAGGCTTCAGCCTGAATGGAAACTATGCTTTCGCTTATGCACGTGGTAAAAGTGTGGACGGTGTGTGGGGTAACATCGAACGCTCGGTACGCCATACAGGAACCGTAGCGGGGAATTACAGCCATTCCTGGGATGACTATCTGCTGAACATCAACATCAACGGACGTTTCCAGAGCAAACGCTTCCATCCGGGACACAGCTATGGTGACGCTCCGGGTTATGGGGTATGGAACCTGAACGTAAAACATTCACTGACAGGATTCGAACACTTGGGACTGGACTTCGGCATGGGTCTCGACAACATTTTCAACAAACGTGATACCCGTCCCAATGGCGTTAACTACGCACTTCTTTCTCCGGGACGTATGGCATATGTAAGTTTAACTCTCCGATTCAAGAAATAACCAATGAAAACATCTATTCTCTCTTTACTCTTGTTAGTTTCCCTCTTCTGCTCCGCGCACGAAGGGGGAAACTTCGTGGCCTCCGATATGCTGGCCACCATGCAACCGGGCGATAAAGCCGCCCTTCTTATGGTACATTTCGGCACTACATACGATGACACCCGTACCAAAACCATCGATGCTATCAATGCCAAAGCCAAAGAAGCATTCCCGCAACTGGAAATGCGCGAGGCTTATACTTCACGTATTGTCATGCGCCGCCTCAAAGCTCGCGGCATTGAGAAACCCAGTCCACTGGAAGCACTGTTGAAACTTCTCGGAGATGGCTATACACATGTCATTGTGCAGAGTACTAACATTATAGAAGGTGTTGAGATGGAGTCGTTGAGACGTGACGTAGCCTCAGTAGCGCCATTCTTTAAAGAGATCCGGGTAGGTAACCCGCTTCTTTATTCGGTAGAAGACGCTGAGGCTGTGGTGGATATCCTGGGCAACAGCAAGCCGGAAAAAGGCAGTGTGGTCCTCGTCGGACATGGCACTTATACCCCAAGTACAGCTACTTATGCCATGATCGACTATATGCTGAAAGCCAAAGGATTGAAAAACTTTCATGTAGGTACCATCGAAGGTTACCCTACATTCGACACCATGCTTCAGCAACTGAAGGATAACAAAACCAAGCAAGTGACGTTGGTTCCCTTTATGTTTGTAGCAGGTGACCATGCCAACAACGACATTGCTGTCGACTGGAAAGAAGCTCTTGAAAAGGAAGGCTTGAAAGTAGATGTACGTATGCAGGGATTGGGTGAAATACCCGCTATCCAACAACTATTTATCGACCATGCCCGGTTTATGCTGAAGCACAAAATGGTGGACATTATGAAGAAAAAAGCTAAATATGCAAAAGAAAAAGACGAATGAAAAGAGTAATATTAATGGCAATAGGCAGTGCACTATTGCTCCCCTCGCAGGCACAGCTGCAAAACAAAAAATATACCAACTTCAATGATTCTATATTCTCAATCAACGAAGTAGTAGTGGCAACCAACTACAGACGAAAGACCGATGCCCTGAAACTGGATGTTCCCGCCAAGTTCATTCCTATTTCAACCAATTCAATCACTTCCGGAATGCTTGAGAAACGAAACATCCGGGACATACAGGAAGCTGCCCGTTTCCTCCCAGGTGTACGCTTCCGCACCTCCTACGGAGCCTTTACGCAGTTCTCCATCCGCGGGTTCGATAATTCCGTGATTATGGTGGACGGAGTGCGTGACGAACGTTCATCCATCGACAATTCCTATCCGTTTATGGACCTGTCTTCCGTTGAAAGTATCGAATTGCTGAAAGGTCCGGCTTCGGTACTTTACGGACAGTCCGCCGTAGGTGGTGTTCTCAACATTGTCCGTAAAGCTCCCGTAAGCAAACAAAGCGTATACGCACGTCTCGCTTATGGCAGTTACTATAACAAACAGGCTACAATGGCGTTAGGCGGCAAACTGGTAGGTCCCCTAAACTATCGTGCAAGCGTCAACTGGCAAGATCAGGAAGGATGGAGAAGTAATGCTACCAAACGTCTTTCCGGATACCTGTCCCTTGGCGGACATCTGACTGAAAGCGACGAACTGGACATCCGTATCGGCGCCAACCGCGATTTCTATCCGACCGAGATCGGTTTACCTCCCACAATGTCTTATGATATACTCTCAGCCACAGACGGCAGCACATACCTGAGCAAAGGAGATGCCCTGCCCGGACTGAACAAAAAAGCCCGCTACAACAGTGAATCGGACTTTATGTACAACCGTGGTTTCAACGTATCCGCCATGTATAAACACACCTTCAGCGAAGCGTTCAAGCTGATGGACAAACTCTCTTATACTTATGACGATATTGATTACTTCGGTACTGAGTCATTGGACTATCTGACAAGTGACAGCCCTATCTATGATCATTATTACATAACCAAAGACAAGCAAGGTAACGACACCAAAAAGTATATCTGTCTGGATTCCATCTATTACAGCTATCCGCTACGCTTCTCACATATCGCTAAAACTGTGAACAACCAACTGGAAGCAAGCGGTAAGTTCTATACCGGAGACGTTGTGCACAACTATCTGGGCGGTTACTCTTTTGTATCCCTGATGCGTGACTCTTACATGGCTTATGGTGGCGGAAGTACCGGAGCCACCGGCCCCGGAACCACAGGACACGGTTCGGTATATAATCCACACAGCATTGGCTGGATGGAAGCGCCTTTCAGATTTGTCACCGCACAGAAAACATTCACCCACGGATTTTACCTGCAAGACCTGGTGGAGTTCAGTGATAAACTGAAAATGATGCTGGCAGGACGTTATGACCTGTTCATGTACAAGACCGCCAACCTGAACACCAGCGACGGAGGACGCCATTATGACAAACCGGATGACGATGCATATAACAAAATCACCAACGGTGCCTTCACGTTTCGTGCCGGATTGGTGTATCTGCCTATTGACAAAATGTCCATTTATAGTTCATACGGTACTTACTTCAAACCTATCCGCGCATTTTATGACGCTAATACCATTTACATTGATAAAGATGGTAAAGAGTTTATTCCGATAAATGGTAAAGAGGTATTCAAGCCGGAGAAAGGTTTCCAGGTAGAAGTGGGAGCACGATACGAGATCACACGTACGTTGCAGGCTAACGTAAGCTTGTTCTATATTAATAAAGATAATATCCGCCAGACTCTTGCAAACAAAGGAGACATTGCCAATGGTGTAGAACTGGACAAAAAAGTTGTAGGGCAAGTGGGTAGAATGGATTCCAAAGGATTCGATATTGATATTACCTGGAGTCCTATTTACAACCTGTCTATGAGTGCCGGATACGGATACACCGACGCCAAAGTGCGTGACCTGGCCAACAACCCTTATATGCAGACAAACGCAAGCGAAGGCAAGCAGTATGCTTATATCCCTAAAAATACTTTCTACGCTTTCGGTGCCTATACGGTTTCAAAAGGTATGCTGAAAGGTTTGGGAGTGAATCTCTCTACCAGTTTCCAGGACAAAGTGTACCGCAACTCGGACAATACAAGTTCGTTCGATGCTTACTGGCTGACCGACCTCGGTCTCTCTTATACATTAAAGAGCAATGTGCGTCTGGGAGTCAATGTCAACAATCTGTTCAACAAGGAATACTGCAACCAGGCACTTGGCAATCAATTGATACCAAGCATGCCACGTAATTTCATGCTTTCTGCGTCTTATACTTTATAATGATGATCACGAAATTGATGTATACCATTCACAGGGTACTGGGCACACTGCTCAGTATCCTGTTTTTAGTTTGGTTCCTGTCAGCTTTTGTCATGATGTACCACGGATTTCCACGTGCATCTCAAGCTGAAAAATTAGAGAAACTGGAACCCCTGTCTCCTTCACTGCCTTCTGTCGGCGAAATCACTTCCCGACTGCCCGAAGGTGAAAAAGTGAAAGGAATCCAGATAGACCGATACCTCGGACAGACCGTCTTCCACATCCGCACGGACAAAGGTGAACATAATCTGCCCGCTGACTCTGCTCAGGTACTACCATCTGTAGACGGATCCCGTATCCGCCGGACAGCGTCCCTATGGTGCAGTGCGCCGGTGGAGCGGATAGATACGCTGAACCGGCTCGACCAATGGATTCCGTTCGGTAGCCTGAAGAAGGAGTTTCCCATTTATAAGTTCCATTTTGCCGATGCGGAGAGACACCAGTTATACATCGGCTCACAAAGTGGAGAAGTATTGCAGTTCACCACCCGTAACGAACGTTTCTGGGCATGGCTGGGGGCTATTCCACATTGGGTTTACTTCACCTGGCTCCGGCAAGATGCCGCTTTATGGAGCGTCACGGTGATCTGGCTGTCGGGCATTGGCTGCCTGATGACGATTGCAGGACTGTGGGTAGGTATCGACATCTGGCGCCGCTCACGCAAACAGGGAAAAGGTTTCTCGCCCTATCGCAAAAAGTGGTATCACTGGCATTATGTGACGGGAATCGTTTTCGGTCTCTTCGTGCTGACATTCTGTTTCAGCGGAATGATGTCGCTGGCAGAAGTTCCGTCCTGGATCAGCAAACCGGTATTGGATAAAAATCCCACACGCGAAATAAAGAAAGGAGCACCGAGGTTAGAGCAGTATGTGCTGGATTACCGCCGGATATTAACCGAATATCCCGACGTACGCCAGATAGAATGGAGTAATTTCCGCTCGCAACCTTACTATATAGTAAAACGAAGTGAAGGAGATCTATATATCGATGCATCGGACTCCCTGTCGCGCCCGCTGAAACTGGACGAAAAGCAGATAACGGATGCCGTGAGAGCCATACATGGTGACAGTGCCCGGCTACATGTAACACTGATCAACGAATTTGAAACCTACTACAGGGATATGAGTCGGATGTACCGTGACCGCAGTCTGTTGCCCGTCTGGAAAGTCACTGTCGGCGACGCAGACAAGAGTTGTTACTACATCCATCCGGAAACGGCCACCGTACGATATGTGAACGATACGGCCCGTTGGAAATACTGGATGTACACTGCCCTGCACCGCTTACGCATACAGGGGCTGAACTCTTCGCCTACACTCCGTAAAACCGTTCTTTGGGTACTATTGCTGGGCGGTACTGTCTGTTCGCTGAGTGGTGTAGTGCTCGGAGTGAGGTACATCGAACGTAAATGCAGAAAGAAAATAAAAAGATAAAATGAAAGTACTGACCTTCTTTCACCATAAGAAAACACTGTATATAGCCGGAAGCATACTGCTTCTGGCTATTGCCTTTACTATCGGTTATCTGCACTGGATGGCTCCGACACAGATTCTGATCGTAAATCCGTTGCCCGCACAGGCAGCCGACATTGTACTGAACAATGACAGCCGTCACATTCAGGTCACTTGCATACAAACCGAAGATCTGAAATCACTCAAAGGTTATGACGCTGTTGTGCTCTATGGGCGGAGCCTCAACCTGACCGACAGCCAAACAAAGGAGATAGAACGTACTGCTTCTGCCGGTGTTCCTGTTTTCACAGTCTCGCTACGCAACTTCAATACTGTCATTAACCGTAACATTACCTCCGACGAAGAAGCGATGTTGCTCCGTTATTTTGGCGATGCCTGTCGTCAGAATTACCGGAACGGATTACGTTACCTTCGCCGGATTGCCACTCCTTCACGTTGGAGTACAGAAGCGTTTGACGCCCCTCTGCGTTTACCGAACAATCTTTTCTACCATCAGGAATATGGCAAATACTTCAACACTCCCGAAGACTTGGAACAATATTTGCGACAAAAGGGAATCTACCACGAAGGGGGACGCAAAATCGCATTTATCTCAGGTATCAGTTTCCCGATGGAAGGAAACCGTGCCCATGTGGATACCTTAATATCACGAATGACACAAGCCGGATTTAATGTTTATCCCATTGCAGGCAAAGATAAACGTACCGAAATGCTGCGTAACCTCCATCCGGATGCAATGGTATACCTACCCATGGGTAGATTAGGCAACGATTCGCTGATAAACTGGTTACATACAGAAAACATCCCGATTTTCAACCCTTTCCCCCTGATCCAGTCACGGGAAGAGTGGCTCGATCCGATGAAGCCCGTCAGCGGAGGAACCTTGACAGCCCGTGTGCTTGTTCCCGAAATAGACGGAGGAATGACTCCCCTACTGATTGCTACACAAAACCTTCACGAAAGCGGTTATTATCTTCACGAACCCGAAATGGAAAGGGTTGACAACTTTATCAGTCACCTGCGCAAGTATCTGGATCTGCGTACGAAGCCCAACCGCGATAAACGAATTGCTATCTGCTATTTCAAGACACCGGGCAAAGACGCACTGCTTGCCAGTGGCATGGAAGTAATCCCCTCTCTCTATAACTTCCTGAAAAAGCTGCGCTCCGAAGGATATGATGTCAGCAATCTCCCTCCCACTGTCGAAGAGTTCGGCAAACAGATTTACCGGGACGGAGCCGTTATGGGGCCATATGCGGCAGGAGCCCAGGAAAAGTTTCTGTCGACAGCACATCCTGTCTGGCTGACCAAAACGCAGTATGAAAAATGGGCTCACGAAGTGATTGATGCAGAAAAATACAAAGAAGTAACCGAACGTTACGGCGAAGCCCCCGGCCACTTGCTGACCGGAAAGAACGAACAGGGCGAAGAGCAACTTGCCATCGCTTGTCTTCGTTTCGGCAATGTACTTCTCTTCCCCCAACCCCGTCCGGCACTGGGCGATGACGATTTCAAACTGGTACATGGTATGCCTGTAGCACCACCGCACAGTTACCTGGCACCTTATTTATATGTACAAAAGGAGTTCCGGGCGGATGCCTTGATTCATTTCGGCACTCACGGAAATCTGGAGTATACCCCCGGAAAAAATGTAGCTCTTTCGCATAACGACTGGGCAGACGCATTAGTGGGAGATTTACCCCACTTTTACTATTATACAACCGGAAATGTCGGCGAAGGTATCATCGCCAAACGCCGTACTCATGCCGTACTTGTTACCCATCTGACTCCCCCTTATGTAGAAAGCGGAATGCGCCAACGATATGCGTCTTTGCTGGAAGACATTCACAAGATACTTGCCGAAGGAACAGAAAAGAACCGAATATCTGGATTACGCATCAAAAAAGAAGTGGTTAAACTTGGACTGCACCGTGATCTCAAACTCGACTCCACACTCAGCCGACCTTATACAGACGAAGAGCTGGAGCAGATCGATCTCTTTGCCGAAGAAATAGCCAATGAAAAGACAATCGGGGCCTACTACACATTGGGAGAAACTTATTCGGCCAGAGACTTACTGACTACCACTCTTGCCGTCAGTGCCGACCCTCTGGCCTATTCAATGGCAAAGCAAGACCGTGATAAAGGGAAAATCACTACTGAACAGTTGCAAGACTTCGGCTACATAGCCCATCATTATCTACCTGTTGCCAAACAACGGCTGATTCCCCTTTTACAGAATCCGCCCAAAGATACCGCAAGCATTGCCCCTGAACTTCGGGACGCACTTCGTTACCGTTCGCAACTGATAGCCTCCACCGATAACGAGCTGTCTGCCATGCTGCGCGGTCTCAGTGGAGGAACCGTATTCCCTGCACCGGGAGGAGACCCTGTTCTCAATCCTAACGTGCTACCTACCGGAAGAAATATGTATAGCATCAATGTGGAAACTACTCCCGACGTAGCTTCGTGGGAAGACGGGAAACGATTGGCGGAAGCCACCTTGAAGGCATACCGTGAGAACCACGACGGAGAATATCCGCGTAAAGTAAGTTATTCTTTTTGGGCAGGTGAATTTATCACTACCGAAGGAGCTACACTGGCACAAGTATTCTGGATGCTCGGCGTAGAACCCATCCGTGATAAAATGGGGCGTGTAGTCGACCTACGCCTGGTACCTTCGGCAGAATTAGGACGTCCAAGGATCAACGTTGTCGTACAAGTATCAGGTCAATTGCGTGATATAGCGGGATCGCGGCTGACCATGCTTACCGATGCCATCCGACTGGCTTCATCTGCCGATAGCGAATCATTCCCAAACTACGTGTCGTCGGGCACACGCCTACAAGAAAAGCTACTGGTTGAAAAAGGCGTTTCCCCCAAGAAGGCACGTGAAATGTCAGTCATGCGTGTGTTTGGTCCTGTCAATAGCGGATATAGCACCGGCATGATGGCCTATACGGAAAAGAGTGACCGATGGGATAATGAATCGGAACTGGCAGACGGCTATCTCAACAATATGGGGGCAGCCTACGGAGATGAAGAAAACTGGGGAGAGATGCAAAAAGACCTCTTTGCCTCGGCACTCTCCGAAACAGACGTAGTGATACAACCCCGGCAAAGCAATACTTGGGGTCCACTCTCCTTAGACCATGTATATGAATTTATGGGAGGCCTTTCGCTAACAGTAAAAACACTGACCGGCAAAGAGCCCGATGCACTGATGGCAGACTATCGGAACAGGAATAACAAACGGATACAGAACGTCAACGAAGCCATTGCCGTAGAAGCAAGGGCTACCATCTTAAATCCTACTTTCATAAAAGAGCGAATGAAAGGCGGTGCCACCACGGCCCAAATGTTCGGTGAGATATTCCGTAACATCTTCGGGTGGCACGCTACCCGCCCTTCGGCTATAGACAAGGAGATTTTCAATGACCTGTACAAGATGTATATCCTTGACGAGAACCATCTGGGAATCCGAAATTATTTCCAACAGGTAAACCCCGCTTCCTATCAGGCAATGACTGCGGTCATGCTCGAAAGTGCCCGCAAAGGTTACTGGAAAGCAGATGACGAACAACTGAGAACAACCGCACAGCTCCATGCGGAAATCACCCGTGAAGCAGGAGCAGCCTGTACGGAATTTGTCTGTGACAACCGGAAACTCCAACAATTTATAGAGAATAAGTTGACGCCATCCGAAGCCGGAAGCTACCGGGAAGTTATGCAGGACATTCTTCAGGGAACCGGTACAGACGGAAAGAACATCGTACTGAAAGAGGAGAAACTGACCCAAGCCGAAAGCCGGGAAAAGAATGTCGTCAATGGTATACTGACAGGGGGAATTGTTCTTATTATCTTTGCCGGAGTGATATTTCTATTAAAAAGGAAGAAGTAATCATGGAATCTGTCATTCATCTGCTGATGGGCTTCATTGTCCTGAATTTCATCCTGAAGATAGGATTCTATCCACGATGGGGAGTCTGGCTGGCAGGTATTGGCTGTGCAGTTTTCCTACTTGCCATAGGCGAGTGGGCTACGGAGCAATCAGCTACGGAGATAGCCTCCCTGTTTGCTTCCCGCTCCCGGATGCTGACCTTTTCTGTGTACATCACACTTGAGTCCTCCGTAATGATTGCCTTCTGCTTCAACTGTTTCGCTAAAGTTTTACCACACCCGACTCTCTTCCGGAAGACAGTCAGCCGGATATTGAATCTATATCCCGGTCTACTTATGGCAGTTGTTCTCGCCTATCTGTTGCCCCAACTGTTTTTTACCTTTCCGGGAATCAGTTTCAGGCTTATCACTGTCGTATGTTCAGTATCGGTTTTCATACTGATACCCATCATCAGTTTACTACTGAAAAGTATATTGGGAGAGACAAGACTCCGGCTTGAGATGCTCTTCATCACCAGTTTGTTTGTTGTATTGTTGAGTATCATTGTCACAGGAAATAACTAAATAACAAATATAATTAATGGAAACAATATCAAATACACTATTCTGGATATCCAACGGATTACTCGTTCCGGTGGTAGTTTTGCTATTGCTGTTTTTTGCAAGAGCAATCCTGCTGGCAGGGGGCTTTTTTGGAGAATTCTACCGTAGAATAAATACCCAGAAGAACTTTGCCCGGCAATTGGAAGAGTTAACTCCCGAAAACGCCGGAGAAAAGATAGGACTTCTTGTGGGAGATAACAACACTCTTCTGCAACAATGCCTCGTCAAGCTATACTCCCACCGGGAGAATACAGCCTATTGCGAACGTCTGCTTGCCAATTTTGAGGTAGATGCAGAACAGGAATTAGGCCGGTCGCGTACCTTTGTCAAATTAGGCCCGATGCTTGGATTAATGGGAACCTTGATTCCCATGGGGCCTGCACTTGTCGGCCTGGCTACAGGAGACATTGCCTCGATGGCCTACAACATGCAGGTAGCCTTTGCAACCACGGTTGTAGGCATGGTAATAGCCGCCATTGGCGTGATTACCCTACAAATCCGTCAACGTTGGTATGCCCGCGAAATGAACGATCTCGAGTTTATAAGTAAAACCCTTTATAATGCGAAACAGACTCCTGCACAGCCAGAATGATACCGACCCGATGGGAACGGTAGCTAACTTATTTGATGTAGCAATGGTATTTGCCGTGGCACTGATGGTAGCACTCGTCAGCCGATTCAATATGACCGAGATCTTCTCAAAGGAAGATTATACCATGGTAAAGAATCCCGGAAAGGAAAACATGGAAATCATTACCAAAGAAGGCAAAGAGATTAAACGATACACTCCTTCCGAACAAAAAGAATCGTCCGGCAAGCGGGGCAGGAAAGTAGGTGTAGCCTACGAACTGGATAACGGAGAAATCATTTATGTTCCCGAATAAAAGGCTAAAAACGGATTAATCCGTATCTTTGCTACATAGTTTTTCTAAATCAGGAATAGGAAATGAATCAGGTTCACCACAGAGGACACAGAGGACGCAGAGAATATCTTTCTCTTAAACATCCATATAAACAAGAGATTAAAACTCTGTGCCCTCTGTGTCCTCTGTGGTGAATAATACTCAAAACCGATAAATTATGAAACAACCCAAGATAATCGTAGCCGGCATCGGGCCGGGAAGTGAACAAGATATTACCCCTGCGGTACTCGCTGCCGTGAGTGAAGCAGACGTAGTGGTGGGATACAAGTATTATTTTCGTTTTATCCGTGACTTTGTCCGTCCGGATGCCGAATGTATCGACACCGGAATGAAGCGCGAACGGGTTCGTGCCGAACAAGCTTTCGAATACGCCGAACAAGGCAAAACAGTCTGCGTCATCAGTTCGGGCGATGCAGGTATCTATGGCATGACTCCCTTGATATATGAAATGAAACGCGAACGACAGAGCGATGTGGAAATCATCGCCTTGCCCGGAATCAGTGCTTTCCAAAAAGCTGCCTCCCTGCTGGGTGCTCCGGTAGGACACGATTTCTGCGTCATCTCCCTCTCCGACCTGATGACTCCGTGGGAACGCATCGAACGCCGTATCATCGCCGCCGCACAAGCCGATTTTGTAACTGCCGTCTACAACCCCAAAAGCGAAGGACGCTACTGGCAGCTATACCGCCTCCGGGAATTGTTTCTGCAGGAAGGGCGCTCGCCGGAGACTCCGGTGGGATATGTCCGCCAGGCAGGCAGAGATGAACAAGAAATACACGTAACGACTCTTTCCGCATTCGATCCGGAAGAAGTAGACATGTTCACGGTCATCATCATTGGTAATTCGCAAACCTACTCTTTCGGTGAAACGATGATTACTCCCCGCGGGTATTATCGTGAGACAAAAGAAGACGCAACCGGCATCGGACAGGATATTATGATACGCAGTTTCCGTACCATCGATGGAGAATTGAAAAACAAAAACATCCCGCTCGACCATAAATGGGCTTTGCTCCATGCCATCCACACAACGGCGGACTTTGATATGGAAAAACTACTCTACACCGACCCCGGTGCAGTGGCTTCACTTTATCATGCCATCGGTGAGGGAAAATTGAAAACGATTGTCACAGATGTGACCATGGCTGCATCCGGCATTCGCAAAGGTGCCTTGCAACGTCTGGGTGTCGAGGTAAAATGTTACCTGAATGATGAAAGGGTAGCAGAAATGGCTGCCTCTAAAGGCATCACCCGCACACAAGCCGGTATCCGCCTGGCCGTAGAAGAACACCCGGACGCTCTATTCGTATTTGGCAATGCTCCCACGGCACTCATGGAACTGTGCGACCTGATCCGCAAAGAAAAAGCGCAGCCGTCCGGCATCGTTGCCGCTCCCGTAGGTTTTGTCCACGTACAGGAGTCCAAGCACATGACCAAACCCTTCGTTCACATCCCCAAACTGATTGTAGAAGGCCGTAAAGGAGGCAGTAACCTGGCAGCCACACTGGTCAACGCTATCCTCTGTTATCCGGATGCCGAACAATTAAGACCAGGAAGAGACGTTTAAAAGGAGAGAAAACCCATTAGAAACTTAAAGACATGACAGATCACCATCATCCCACCCAATTCATTGTCATCGGTCTGGACGACAGCCCTGCTCCTTATCTCCCACCCTCGATACAGGTACTGATACGCGAGGGTAAGGTCTTTTCAGGGGGCTTGCGTCACCATGACATCATCTCCGCCTTCCTTCCCGAAGGGGCGGAATGGATCGATATCACTGTCCCTCTCGACGCGGTATTTGCCCGTTACGAGGCCTACGACCACATTGTTGTCTTCGCTTCGGGCGACCCGCTCTTTTTCGGATTCGCCAATACCATCCGCCGGCGTTTGCCCGAGGCGAGGATACAACTTTATCCTACCTTCAACTCCCTGCAAACACTGGCTCACCGATTAGTCATGCCTTATGACGACATGCGCACCGTATCCCTCACAGGGCGTCCCTGGCATGAATTTGACCGGGCACTGATAGAACGCACACCGAAAATGGGCATTCTCACCGACAGGGAACACACCCCTGCCGCTATAGCCCGACGTATGTTGGACTATGGCTACACTCATTATACGATGTACGTCGGCGAACATCTGGGCAACCCGGAACGGGAACGTATCCGCCGGCTGGAACTTCAAGAGGCGGCAGAACTGACCTTTGAATATCCCAACTGCCTGATTGTCCATCAGTACCCCGACACCTATACTCCCACCCACCCCGGAGCGCGTATAAGTCTCCCTCCACTCGGAATCCCCGATGAAGAGTTCGAACTGCTGGACGGGCGCACCAGGATGATCACCAAAGCTCCCATCCGTCTGCTTACACTCAGTACGCTGGAACTGAATCGCCGCGTCTCTTTCTGGGATGTCGGTTTCTGTACCGGCTCCGTATCCATCGAAGCCAAACTGCAATTCCCGCACCTGCACGTTACCTCCTTTGAGATCCGTCCCGAAGGACAAAGACTGATGGAGGTCAACAGCCGGCGTTTCGGCACTCCGGGCATCACCATCCTCATTGGTGATTTCCTTGAAGCCGACCTCGACACCATTTCCCACCCCGATGCCGTCTTTATCGGCGGGCATGGCGGACATCTGAAGGAGATGATTGCACGCATCTCCCATTACCTCCTTCCGGGAGGATGCATTGTCTTCAACTCCGTATCCGAAGAAAGCAAGTCGCTCTTTATCGAAGGGATAAGAGAAGCCGGACTCCGGCTCCTCAGCGGAACAAGAATTGCCGTCAATGAATACAACCCCATTGAAATACTCAAAGCCGAACAACAATGAAAACAGCTATTATCGTAATATCAGAAGCCAGCATATCCATGGCGAAAACCCTCAAGCAGGAACTACCTGAATCTGAAATTTTCTCTACCATCGCAAATGCCGACTGCCGGCATATCCCGGCCCTTCAGGAGGCAGTTCCACAACTGTTCCGCGACTCCGACGCACTTATCTTTATCGGGGCGATGGGCATTTGTGTGCGTGCCATCGCTCCCTGCATTGAAGATAAGAAGACAGATCCCGCCGTGCTATGCGTAGACAGTACGGGACGCTACGTCATTTCCGTACTCTCCGGACACGTCGGCGGTGCCAACGGACTCACCCAATATGTGGCAGGCATTCTGGGTGCCGAACCTGTCATCACCACCCGTAGCGACCGCACCGGACTCTGGGCACTCGACACCCTCGGAAAGAAATACGACTGGCAGGCAATCCCCAGCGAAAACAGCGACATGAACCACCTGATCTCCCTTTTCGTCGACTGTGCACCGACTGCCCTGTTACTCGATATTCGTGACGAAGGCACTGCCCAACTGGAACACACCTTGCCGTCACACGTAGATGTGTTCTATAACTTCAAGGACATAGATACCGGCAAATACCGCCTGTTGCTGCTCATCACTCCTTATTTGTATGAAACTTCCGGCATGCAAGCACTCTACTATGTACCCAAAGTGCTGCACATGGGTATGGGACTGGCACGCAACGCCGGCCCGAAGAATGCCGTCATCACCCGCCTGATGAACACATTACTGGAGGCAAACATCATACCTGCCGCCATTCGGACCATCTCCTCCATTGAAGAGAAAAAGCATGAAGAAGTACTGAAACTGCTTGCCGATGCTTATGAACTGCACTTGTACACAGCCAGCCAACTCAGCCAGGTAGATGTACCTACCCCAAGCGAGGTAGTCGATAAATACATGGGTACGCCCAGCGTATCCGAAGCCTCAGCCTTGCTGACAGCCGGAGGCGGCCCGCTGATTCTGCCGAAGCAGAAATGTGAGAACTTTACCGTTGCCATCGCCCTGGACAGCGCAGCCGTACGCCAAGGGCACATCGAAATTGTGGGAGCCGGTCCCGGCGATCCCGAACTGATTTCAGTACGCGGACGCCGTTTCCTTGAAGAAGCCGACCTGATTCTCTATGCCGGCAGCCTCGTCCCGCGCGAACTGACCGAATGTGCCAAAGCCGGAGCCACCATACGCAGTTCGGCGTCCATGACTCTTGAAGAACAGTTTGCCCTGATGAAAGAGTTTTACGACCGCGGACAGCTGGTAGTCCGCCTGCATACGGGCGATCCCTGCATCTATGGTGCTATCCAGGAACAGATGAACTTCTTCGACCGATACGGCATGCATTATCACATCACTCCGGGCATCTCGTCATTCCAGGCCGCGGCCGCGGCCTTACAATCACAGTTCACCATCCCCGAGAAAGTACAAACCATCATCCTCACCCGAGGCGAAGGACGCACGCCCATGCCCGAGAAAGAGAAACTCAACCTGCTGGCACGTTCGCAAAGCACCATGTGCATCTTCCTCAGTGCGGGTGTGATCGATCAGGTTCAACAGGAATTACTTGAACATTATCCTCCCACTACCCCCGTTGCCGCTTGTTATCATCTGACGTGGAAAGACGAACGCATCTATCGTGGCGAGCTGAAGGATCTGGCACAAATCGTAAAGGAGAACAACCTGACACTGACCACCATGATTGTCGTAGGCGACGCCATCGACAACCGTGAAGGATTATCACGCCTGTACTCACACCAATTTAAACATCTATTCCGTAAGTAAAATGATACTGATATTAGGAGGAACAACCGAAGGAAGGAAGGTCGTCGGCATTGCCGAAGAAGCCGGAAAACCTTATTACTATTCAACCAAAGGAGACGAACAGGAAATCAGCCTGCAACACGGAATACGGCTCACAGGTGCGCTGACCCAGACCACCATGAAAGCCTTTTGCCGAGAGAACGGTATCCGCCTGCTGGTGGATGCCGCCCATCCCTTTGCAGAACAACTGCACGCAACGGTCACCGCCGTTTCACAGGCGCTCGACATCCCTTGCATTCGGTACGAACGCATGTATGATGACCTGTTCAAGCTGTTTAATGAAGAGATGTACGATGAATATCCGCTCAAACTGAGGGAAAAGTACGAAGAACTGTCAGAGTTACTCAACGAAGAAGGTATACATCGGGTACTTGCCCTGACCGGGGTCCAGTCCATCCCCAAACTAAAACCCTTCTGGAAGAAAAAGGAAAGTGAGTGTTACTTCCGCATTCTCGACCGCGAAAGCTCCCGCGAGATAGTCCGGAAGGCAGGCTTTCCCGAAGACCGCCTGGTCTATTATACTCCCGGCAAAGAGAACCTGCCCGAACTCCTCCGGCAACTCTCTCCGGAAGTCGTTCTTCTGAAAGAAAGCGGCGTGTCCGGAGGATTCTCCGAGAAAGTGAACATCATTACCGAACAGGGAATCCGTCTTTATATCCTTCTTCGCCCTTCTCTGCCCCCGTATGACCAGACAGTGAATGGAGTGAATGGAATGCGCCGTGCCATCGAGCACTTTCTGCCCGACTTCCTGCCCCTGCGCAGCGGACTTACCACCGGGACATGCGCAACCGCAGCCGCCAACGCAGCTCTGCGGAAACTCCTGTCGCCCATACCCGGAAATATAATAAAAGATGTTTCCGTTTTGCTCCCCAACGGAGAAAAGATTGCCGTCCCTGTCCATTCCGTTACCGGCTCGTTCACTGACCGGCGCATGGAAGTCTCCTGCACTGTGATCAAAGACGGAGGCGATGATCCCGATGTCACGAACGGGCTACCCATTGTAGCTACCGTATCCATCGATATTTCTGAAGAAAAGCCGCACACCGGAGGTGAGCGGCAACAGGTTATACAAATCCACGGCGGACAGGGTGTCGGTACCGTCACCCTACCCGGATTGGGACTGGAAGTAGGCGGACCGGCCATCAACACCACTCCCCGGCAAATGATTACAGAAAATCTGCTGCACATCCTTGACAGACACACCCCCGTGCCCACTGCCCCCATACATGTCACCATCTCTGTCCCCGGAGGCGAAGAGGTTGCCGCTCGCACCTTCAATCCCCGCCTCGGTGTTGTAGGTGGCATTTCCATTATCGGCACCAGCGGTATTGTGAAGCCATTTTCTTCCGAAGCATTTGTCAATTCCATTCGTAAAGAAATGTCGGTAGCCCAGGCTACAGGTTCTCCCCGCATCGTCATCAATTCGGGTGCCAAGAGCGAAAAATACATCCGCAGCCTCTACCCTGAATTACCCTCACAGGCTTTCGTCCATTATGGTAACTTCATTGGTGAAACCATCCGGATCGCTGCCGAACTCGGCATCCGGCAACTCACGTTGGGGGTTATGATCGGTAAAGCCGTAAAGCTGGCAGAAGGACACCTCGACACGCATAGTAAAAAAGTAACGATGAATAAAGAATTCCTGAAAGAGATAGCCCGTCAGTCCGGGTGCAACACTGCCACTGTAACAGCCATCGAAGGCATCACGTTGGCACGGGAACTTTGGGAACTCCTGCCCGAAGCGGAACTTCAGACGTTTTGTTCATTACTGATCGAACAATGCCATCACCATTGCGACCCACTGTTGCCCAACGGAGAACTGACTATTCTGCTGATAACGGAAGAAGGGAAAGTGATTCGTTAAAGAAAAGAATAACCCACATACTATTTAGATAAGTCCGAAACTCACCACAGAGGGACACAGAGTAACACAGAGTGAATATTAAGTCATTATTAATAATCTGTGTAATCTGTGGTGAAAGAGACTTTTAACATCCCTTATTCTACCAGCCACCGATCCAAATTCCTTTTTTCGGCACTGAACTCCACCCCAACTTTCACGAGTTTTCTTCCATCCATCAGATAAGGAATCAGATATCCTTTATCATCTATTTGTTGCAAAGCCCGCTCGGCCGTTCCGTTTAGTTTAAATTCAAAGACATAAATATAATCAGCTGTTTTAACCACAGCATCCGCACGCCCTTTGGCACTTCTGACTTCTGCTTGGGTAAACTGCCCCATCAATTTAAAAACCAAATAAAAAACAACCTGATAATGACGTTCGGTGGCGGCATTGAGTTCATAAGGAAAATCGGCAAAAAAAGCTCGCAAGCGTGTAAGGAAAGCATCCACTTCACCTTTCCGTAACTCTTGTACAAATCTTCCGATATAAAAATTCTGTTCTTCCTCAGCTACAGGAGTATAATAAGATACAAGAAAATTCAGAAAACCGTACTTAACCTCCTCATTAGGGAAAACTAACCGGTAAAGCTCAAACTCTTTATCATATCCCTTAATCGTCAGATAACCGCTTTGATAAATCAATGCTATCGGATTATTAACTTCGATCCGATATTCCATAAATGATGAAGCGGCTACTTCCACCCCATCTATCAATGTACGCAGATCGTAATCACTTTTCTGCAAAAGTTTGACCAGGAAAGTGGGCGTACCCGTCTGAAACCAATAATTGCCAAATTCAAGTCTACTGAATGAACTAAGTACACTAAATGGATTGAATACTCCTTCTCCTTTAGGATGAAAATGATAACCGTCATACTTCCGGGCCATCATTTCAATAGCCTCTTCCGGAGTCATATCATTTGCTTCTGCCAGTTGTTTAAGTTCGGGTACAAAAGTTGTCGTAAGCTCTTCTCGCGTAATTCCACATACAGTAGAGTACGCAAAATCAAGGCTGATATCGTTCAGCTGGTTTAAATCACTAAATACACTGACTTGTGCGAACTTTGTTACTCCGGTCAGGAAAACAAAACGCAGATAGCGGTCAGCGCTCTTCAATACTCCATAAAACGCTTTTAAAGTATTACGATATTCATCCAGCAATTCCCCATTGTCCAATGCCTGCAAGAGAGGCTTGTCATATTCGTCAATCAGCACGACTACTCCACGACCGGTAAGTTCGGATGCACGACGGATCACACCGATAAAACGTTGTGACAAGGTCTCTTCATCCACCCCATGTCCGTACTTTAACTCCCACTGCGTCAACTGGCTACTCAATATCGCATGTAACGCCTGAAGCGAATCGTATTTTTCGGCATTTAGATCCAGATGCAACACTGGATACTCTTTCCACTCCGTCTCCAGCTTCTCTATGGCAAGTCCTCCAAACAGTTCTTTCTTTCCTTTGAAATATGCTTCGAAAGTAGAAAGCAACAGACTCTTACCAAATCGACGAGGACGACTCAGAAAATACGGAATACTGGTGGAAGCTATTTTCCACAATAGTGCTGTTTTATCTACATACAGATATCCTCCCTCACGGAGTTTCTCAAATGTCTGTATCCCTATCGGAAATTTACGGTCTAAGTCGATCATTTTTCCTCTATTTTAAAGGTTCATGCAAATATACAAATATAGATTAATATAATATGGGAATATGGGAATATTACTTTATAGGAATATAAGAATCTATATAAACCGAGCAAGTCCACCTTTCCCCACCGGGAAAGCATGGACCTGCAACAAACAAAACAAGCAAGGGGAAACGTCTGTCACAGATAGCTTCCACACGATTAAGATATATGATTACTCTAAAATGATATTGAATGTATAGTTATTGTTTCGGCGGAGAGAATAGTCATTGATATCACTCCTGCCCAGATCAATGTTTTTTGTATACTCAGTCCCCCCTTTCGTTGCTTTTATTTGGAGTTGCGTGCGTTCATTCTGGTCTGTTCCTGTGGTTACATTCTCCGCCATATAATAATAACGATAAGAAGAAGTTGTTCCCAATGTTCCGGCAGTGATCACCTCTTCCGTATAATCACCGCTTTCCGGTGCCAGATACGTATCCGAAGGGAATAGATAACCTTTGGTCTGCGCCCGCTTCAATTGAATTTTCACGTTGCTGAATACTCCTGCCGTCTTGGCCGAAACAGCTATGTTGAGCCTGCATACCAGACGTCCCAATACCACATTCACAGCGGTGGTTCCGGTAGTAATCTCTCCTTCATAATAGCCGAAAAGACATACATTCCGGTCAGCACTCCGTTCTTTCATCCAGCCCATATCTACCACCAGACTTTTGAAACCATTCAGGTTATCTGGCCACGCGGGAGTCTCCGCATCCGTCAGATTGCCTACTATGCAAAGGGTACTGCGCCCGGTCCTCAGTGTGACTCCTTCAAGCGTTGTATTGAGCACCGGTGTGGTCAGCACTATCCGTTCACTGCCGATCAGGATGCCTTCACGGTCAAACTGCAGAATCCACAAATTACCAATCAGGTTTTCATAATCGGGCGCCATCGGCTGCTCCGCACGGGTAACCGCATCATTGGTAAAAGAAGCGGCAGTGAGCCCAACCGACACTTTTACCACGTCCTCTTCCTGATCCATCGGTTCATGGGATATGCAGGCACCCAACGTAAGCAGACAAACACTAAAAACGATATATCCAAATCTTTTCATGGGACTATTATTAAGTATTACTCTAATTTGTTCATTTCACCACAGATTACACAGATTAACACAGAACTTTTAATCGTAGATATCAACGAGATAAATTATAAATCTGTGTTAATCTGTGTAATCTGTGGTGAGCTCTTATGTATCCATTTCCACATTTTCCGTCCACGAACGGTTTTGCCAGGTCAGCACAGTCACCCCGTTACTGATCTTCACCGTAGCGGTATAGTTATACGAATGTCCTGCTGTCAGATACAAACCGGTCAGCAACATCTGATACTGAGTGGGGTTACCATTCACTTTCAGATTCAGCAACACGCTGATAGAGTGCGAACGTGCATCTGTGGGCAATATGCCGGTATGTGCCATCAGGCTGTTATCAGCATTTTGGGTGGCTTGTGTGATACGTACCGATGCACTCTGGTCGCCCACTTTCACGGGCAGCACCTCTCCATTCACCCAGTCAAAACTGGTTGTATTGTCCAGTGGTTGCTGTATGCCACTGATTTCAATTCCTTCGGCAAGCATCTCCAAGGAGTGTACACCCTCACCCGCTTTGACAGTAAACTGCATCCGTGCCGTCTGGTTGATGATGGGGGGCAGATACAGGGTCTGAACATTGTTCAATGTACCCCCTTCATCAATTTTCGTAATGGTCACCGCCGTCATGGCTGTTTGCGTATACCGGTCGTCGGTCGCAAGCAGATATTCTCCATTACCGATATTGACAAAACCCTTTGAGTTTAAGGCCTTGGCAGGTGACAGGATTCTGAAGTAATAAGTACCCGCCTTCATATAAAGAGGAGTGCTGCTTGAAGATATTACCGTCCCGTCGTCGTCTACTTCGCAGGGATAAAGCAAACTGCTGCCTGACGTACCGGCGTTACGTACCAGATAGGCTTTGGAATACTCTTCCATTAAGTTCTTGGTATTATCATATACCACCAGTCGTATCGTACTCCCGTCTTCCAGCAGATAAATCGGTTTATCCTGCAATGTTTCACTATCCTGTGCCGTTGCACGGGTACGGACCGAAGGAAGCATAGAAGCGTAATATCCACCGGCAATGGGATTCACCTGTACCAGTTCCTCCGTATTCTCCTCTTCGGGAGAGGCAGGGACACATGCCGTACAGAGCAGAACCATGATTACATACAACCAACTTTTGAAGACAATCATTCTTTTCATACTTACTCTCCATTTCATTTTGAAGTGACATCCCTCACACAACGGATAGAAACGCCGGCAGCCCTGTTCGTAGAGTATACCGCAAAGTAACGACGGCCGGTATTGCCTATATATTTAAAAGAAGCAGCATACATATAAGCACCGTTAGGGGTCGATGTTGCATACACTACCTCAGCACCGGCATTATACAGTGCCGCTTGATCAGGATAAATATAACCGGAAACAGGCAGATTGATAAAATCACTGGGATGCTTCCAGTCATAATCCGTATTACAGGTACTTATATTCAGGTCGGCATCTTTATCACATGGAAACCTCGAGATTGTAACATAGGCGCGATAGCGTGTTCCATAATCCGTTACAGACTGCCCGTCTCCAACCATCCCCACTGTCCACATCAGGCGGTAAGCTTGTGGAGTTCCCTGATACTTAATTGCATAAATGACTCCATACGATGCACCACTTGCCCGTTGGCATACATAAACTGTTCGGGCACCTGCCTCCGGGTCATTCGAAGCAACTTCCCTCCAGGACGTCCCGCTATGGTTTGCAAATGTCAAGTCGCCATATCTCTCTGCCGTAGGCATAATTCCATCAAAATCCGCCTTAGTAGGCACGCGCCAGCCCGTCGGACAAGGGTCATTCTTTGTGTTCTTCCAATAAGTAGAACTGGTAGCGGCAGTATAATCCCAATCACCGCCGACCCTAACGTAACTAAATGTCTTACCGACATCTCCCGGATTAAGCGCTAAGGTCTCCACCGCCGTAGGCCGCCCGATAGGAGCATCGCTCTCATGTCCCACTATCTGTGGGTAAGGTTTTGCACCCCCGTCTCTATCAACCATACTTTTAGGTCTTTGACGCGTCACTCCGTCACTTCCCCTATAGTTTACTGTTTTAGGCAGATAATATGGAATACTTCTTCCCATCTGATACACATATCCTCTGGCTCCTTCCCATCCCTCGGCGGTTGTCATATCCGCACTGGTAGCTCCGAGATTCCGGTCCATCCACATCAAGCCGTTAAAAGTCAGGGGTTGCCCCAGATATTGCGAATCATCATCATGTTCGATCCAATCGTACCGGCGGGGAATAATTGTAATAATCTGTACATCACTGTTAGTGATCGTAATGGTGAGTGTATACTCGTAATTGGGCAGGAAGCGGAAAGGCTCCGTCACGGTTTGACCACTTTCATCTTTCTGAACGATCCCGTCATCTCCCATAACCGGAACACGAATTTCATACGTATCCGTTCGATCTCCACTGTTCGTTCCCGTCGTAGCTACATTTATTTTAAGTCCCTCCGTAGCCGTGGTTAGAGTCGGGAATATCAGGCATTCGGCAGCCGCACTGCCCGATTGCCCGTCTATAGTTACAGACTGCACACTTTCCGTCACAGCTTGAGAGAATCCGCTGCCCAGAACCGCACGGTCACTTTTCCCTCCCGTATGGCTGTATTCTCCGGTCGAAAGCAAGAGCGCTCCTTCGCTATAATCACCGACAGAGATACCCTGCAACCGGATATCTTGCAATACATCCGTATCCGTTGAACCGCTTTCCGGCTTTTGCTTCACCACCTCAAACTTCAACTTAGACAAAGTATGCTTGAAGGGTAAGGTAATCACCCCCGAGTTGATACCCGATTGTCCTGTCAGCACAGCACGGCGCAAGTCGGGCAGTGCTCCTCCGGCAGAGGAAGTGACGTTGCAAACAGGTACGCCATCTGCTTCGGAACCGCATACCGGCAGAGTCGTATTACCGTATGTCAGTGCATAAAAGTCGAGGATTCGGCCTTCAAAACGGTCTTCGTCAGTATCTGTACTCAGATATTCTATCTGATGTGTGCCGTCCGCATCCACGACCTCCGTGCCCTCCTGCCCATTCATCGTAGAGAGTCTGCCGCTCCACGAACTCCCTATAAGTCCGTATAGCCGGTATTTAGTGCCGACTGTGAAATGATTCACCGACACATCTCCCGCACGGGTGATGGCCTGCTCTTCACTCGAGGAGAGTGTAAAGCTGTCACCACCCTGCGCAGGTATGTGTTCCTCTTCGGGAGTGCAGCCGGTAACCAGTGCAGCAGTCACGGCTACGGTTGAAAGAAAGAATCGTATTATTGTTTTCATATATTCAGCTCTTTTTATTTAGATTCACCACAGAGGACACAGAGGGCACAGAGTTAGAGTATTTAAGTTTACAGCCCCTCCCCTGTTCATCGTTCCCTGTTCACCGTTCATCTATGTACTTGGAACCGGTTCAGGAACCACCACGGGAATGGTCATTTTTCCTCCATCCCCCCACTCTTTCTCTTCGCCTTCCAGCGTAAAAGAGTCGATATCAAAATTGAGAGTGGTTCCATACGACTCTCCGGCTTGCAACTGAGTTACCGGGGCTCCGGATTGATCCATGAAATTCAGGTTGCCATCCAAAACAGGAAAGCTTGCCTTTCGCGCTCCTGTCGTAAAATTTACATCCTTGGCCACATCCGCTGTCAACGTAAGCCCCGGTGTACCCAAAGAGGAAATATCGGTCAGCAAGTCGTTCGTCGCACAGGGTATCAGATAGAATACCGCAATCTGCGTATCTTCCGTACTCAATATCTGACCGGGATGATCGATAACCAAATCGGCGGAAGCCGGAGCCCCTACATAGTGTTTCACCCCCGTATCCCATTTCACCCCTCCGCACACTAACCGTGAGGGTACTGTCAACTTGAGGTTCTTGACATACAGCTTACCGACCGTGTTGTCCGTACGCCTTGCCTTGAGCACGATGCGTACAGTAGCATGCGCGAACTCCAACGCCCGTCCGAAAGGTTGCTTCCTGCTGCCCGTAACTCCATTCGGAGTAACCAGCACATCGGTCAGCCCTGCTCCCGAAGACGGTAACGAATAGGTGCCGTGACCATCTGCCGTAGTCATGACCGAAGGGCAAAGTCCCATCACCACCACCCGGGAGTTATCAGCCGGATAATCCGCTTCCGTATTAT
This sequence comes from Bacteroides sp. 11BF, assembly GCF_019633765.1. Lineage (NCBI taxonomy): Bacteria > Pseudomonadati > Bacteroidota > Bacteroidia > Bacteroidales > Bacteroidaceae > Bacteroides > Bacteroides sp. 11BF. The sequence goes on along the minus strand of NZ_JAFKPJ010000003.1, from coordinate 7,286 downwards.
AGGGTGCATCGGCGTAATCACCGATCCCTCCTGCCGGAGTGGAGATTTTATAAGGAGAGCCCAATGTCCCCGCACTGAAATCCGTCTCTTTCCAGAACAGCAGTAACGGAGTGCTTTCGCTGCCTGCCACCCCATCCGTACGGGTGAGAGCTACCTCCATGGGTATCTCCTGTTCGTACTCTCCTTCTCCGGATGCACACGAGGCAGACAGCAGACACAGGCAAAGCAGCAGGCATGCCCGGCAGAATCCACTCTTTTTTTCTTCTTTATTCATAGTTGTATGCTTTCTTTTTCACCACATTTTCCTTTCTACGTCGGCCTGACTATAATTGTATTACCCGAACTCGTCACCCAGTCCGTTACTTTCATCGTGGCACGCATCGGTTGCGGCAAAGCGGCCGAAGGCAGACTAAACCGGGTAATACGCAGCAGATAATAACGGTTGCGCAAAATGCCGGAATCCGTACTGAAAGCGATTGTGCCGTCGGTAGCAATTGTGCCGTCTATATAAGTGTAATAATAACCGATCCCGCCTTCGTAAGCGGTAAAATCAGTACGTTTCAGGGTACCCGCACCGATGGCGGCCTTCATGCCCGCATAGCTGTAATAGTCACTCCCGTTGGTAAAGTAAGTGCCTGCCGCATGTGCTTCCGCCTCGGCAGGTGTCGTCGTTGCGGGCAAGTAAGTAGCGGCATCGACGGGAGATGTCAGGGTTTGCGTGGTTCCGGCCCCGGTAATAATCTGTTTGGGGACAAACTTCGCCGCTACCAGCAGATGGGTAGCCACCAGGCGGGGAATCTCCGCTTGGGTTGAACTGAGCGTTCCTGTCAGATCCAGCCCACCTTCAAGAGAGGCGGTAGAAGTGGCAGTCGTGTTCTCCGGACAATACAGTCCACCGGTATAAGCGCCGCTTGTCGAGGGGACAGTGGCCGTAGCATTGTACCGGGGGGCGTCATACGCTTCCGGAGCGCTACCTTCTGCCCAGACACTGCCCAAGGTACGGTAAGCGAATTGCTGTTCAGGCACATCGGGTGCCGACACATAATTGCCGCCACCATCTTTTACCACATACGGGTCTACTTCATAATTAGGATCTTTCCCATCCGAAGGCGCATTCAGATACACCTTCCGGTTCACCGTATTGAGGGCATACCGCACTTCCGACAAACGAATCCAGCCCGGAGCATCCGCCGGACGAGCCGCATAATCGGACATCCGTACATACGCCCCTCCGTCGTCCGTATAGGTATCGCACACCAGCAGTACTTTAGCCACCAACCTTTCGAGCGCGACAGGCGAGGCCGTAAGATCTATATTCACATCGGTACCCGCACTGACCGTTACGGCATCGGCGGCTTTTCCGGTCATGGCAATGCCCTCCGCCTGACGGGCAAACTGTCCGATCACTTCGTCATATCCGTCTCCGGCAGCGGTATACAATCCCAGGCCTCCCGCCTGCCCGCAAATGGCATGCACCTGGCCGGGCAACAGATTGGCACCCACATAGACCTTCTTCCGTCCGGGAGCAGTCGGTATGCGGGCCTGATACACGTCCGTCGCACCACTTGTCGCGCCGTAAACCACTTCGTACTGCACATCATTCCAATCTTCGTTTCCGCTCCCGTCGACCGATACCAGAAAAACGGCGACAGAAGAGATCTTCTCCTCAACTGCTTCGCCCGCCGATACGGCCGCCCGGGTACTTGCTCCCGCCACCCGCACCGAGAAACGGACACACGCCGTCACCCGATCCGTCCCTGCCGGAGTGCCCGGCATATCGGTATCGTCGGAGCATCCACATGCCAGCAGGCAGAGCAGAAACCGAAAAAACAAGATAAATATGCTGCCTTTACAGTTGTGCATCATTCAGTCTGATAATCCATCCGTTAATGTTCAGCGCCTCCAGCCTTCCCATCGGGGTAAGGTAGAAAATCACGTTGAACTGATCTTCGTAATCAAGGTAATCCTGGTCGCTGAGCTCCACACCGCTGCTCTCTTCAAACAAAGGACGCGTCATCAGCAGATAATGCGTCAGGTCGACGTCCACTACTTTCTGTCCCGAGGTGCGGTCCGTCACCACCAGACGGGCCTCCTGCCCTGCCAGTAGGCGCAATGTATTCAAGCGGGCACGTGCCAGGCTGACTTCTCCCGTACGGGTGGCCGCCGGTTCCGTTTCGGACGCGGACTCCGTATGGTAGGCGGCATAAGTCACCCGGTTGCCCGTTATTATCTCGTTATCGGCATTCAGGTGACCGTTATCCGCCAACAGGGTAAAGTCATAATCATCGGCATCCAGCCCCTCGCCCGAAGTGTCGTGCAGGGTGATGATGAACCGGTTGCTGTCCTTCAGCATCGGCACACTGACCGATGTCAGTTCCGAAGGCTGTATCCGGCTCAACCGGACATGCCCATACCACAGGTGTCCCAGTTCGTCATCCTGACGTCCGTCCCCGTCACGTTCCAGCCAGAGGACCAACTCGTCACGGGTCGAACTGCCCGGTGTGAGCTGCGGTATCCGGTAATGCCGGTTGTCCCCTCCCGCCCAGAACACCAGTTCGTAAACATCTCCGTCTTTATACTCCAGTGGCAGGGTAATGATAGATCCGTTTTCAGTCAGCGATTGCCTGTTTTCAGTGTGCAGGCAGACAAACTGTCCCTGTGCGTCGAACACGTAGAGGGACAATGTGTCAATCTCGTCGGTGATGATGCCTATCCCGCTACCGGGCTGTATCTGTGCATGCAATGCAGGCTGAAGACGAATACGAAAACCACTGGGACAGTCGCCGCGATCGTCCTTGGTCCACGAGCAGGCGGATAAGCCCGCCAACAGGCAAAACCATAAGAACGGCAGAAGCCGACTGCCGGAATGGGAGAAACAGGAGGTCTGAAAGTTATCGGACATGGTTGGGAAAATTTTATGATTGAACAGGGGGGGCACCACAGAGGACACAGAGTTTTAAGCTCTTGTTTATAGGGTATTGAAGAGAAAAATATGTTCTCTGTGCCCTCTGTGTACTCTGTGGTGAAAACCTATCTCAAAGCAATTACTTTATAACAGAAAACAGTGGGTTAACGTCCCAATACGGCACTATTCGTGCGTACTGTCCAGGGTTTGATACTTAACTTCACATTCAGCAATACGGTAGTCGGATCATCGGTTTCGGTATCGGTGATGATATCTTCGGTTACACCGTCTTTGCCCACACCTTGAATACCAGTGACAGTTACTTTATAGACATTGTTGCGGACAATGCCGAACTCCATCACGTCTTCTGCCACATCGTCCGAAGGGATGTGCTTGATCCAATACGGATAATAACAAACGAACTTGCCATCGGCACTCCCTTTTTTGAAGCACTGGACGTCGTTCTTCTTCAGGTCAGCAGGGGCACCACTGACAGAGCTGGAAGTAGTTCCGTCCGCCAGCAATACGCCGGCTTCCTTCAGTGCTGCAATATCCTTGTAAAAGATGCCGGAATGATAGAAGATTTCAGACATGCTGGTAAATGTGGAGTTCTCTTCCACACCACCACTACCAGCCTTTTTTTGCATCATTTTACTCGGAGCTATTTCCGCTTTAAATACGATACCGGTTGTATATCCATTCTTCTGTTTATCCTTCAGCATCGTGTTTTCATAGCAGTAAGCGGCGACTTTGGTTTCTGCCGCAGCGGAAGAATAACCCGGCATAGCCGTATAAGTTCCCCCAAAAGAACCGAAGGACAACAAACCGAATGCGCCTGATCCTTGCAGATACCAGTCGGCATAGCTACCGTCTAAAGCACCGGTGTAAGTTTTACTATACGTTTTCGGATCTACCACATACGGCAATGAAGTGGTTGAGTTACCATAATTATCCACGGTCAAAGGACTCGTTGCAGAGCCTTCTTTATCCACATGACGGAAATAATATCCCTCTTTCCGTGCGTTGACTACATAATAGCCTTTCAGGGTGATATTCGTAATATTGCCGATAGCAGTCACTGTGGTAGAAAAGCTGGTATACACATTAGCGGCAGAAGCCACATTGGCTCCTCCCGCCGTCACCGTAATCTTTCCCATCATACGCTCTACCGTTGCCGCAATGGTTTGTTCCGGATCTTTGGTGATCGTCTGGGCAATATAAGGAAGAGTATTCGTTTTATCATTGTTGGGAGAACGGCTCGCCATCACCAGTCCGGCCTCCGGCACAGCGGCTATCACGCCCGTAGCGTCAGCCGTTGTCTTTGCAAGGAAATCGGCTTCGGTCAAGCTATTCTTGCTGCCGTCAGTCACTCCATTGACCGTACCGTTCACCACAATGTAAATACGATAGTCTCCCGGTGTCAAGGCTGTTTTCTTACTGGTCCATACAATCGTTTTAGCGTCGGCAGTGCTGGCTGTCATTTGTGTAAACTGGTTGATGGAAATAATCTCTTTCAACTTAGCGCTACCAAAGCTACTACCCGTTCCTCCCGGAAACAAATACAGGTTGGCGGTCTTCACTTTGTATTCATCCTCCGAACCGACTTCAGTAGTGTTATCGTCAGTATCTGCCGTCGTACCGGCTCTTGTTTCCGCCACGCCGTTCGGCACGGCAATGGTCACTGTGGTATAAGCTCTCGCTTCTTCCGGATTCTCTCCGCCCGGGATGTCCGTATCGTCGGAACAGGCGGACCAGGTTGTCAGCAGCAAAGCAGCCAACCCCATCATACTCATGTACTTTAGTCTTTTCATTTCTTTTTATATTATGTGATACACTTATTGCGTTATACCGGTTGTCGCGGCCCGTTGTTCCGCATTCATCTTTTTAAGGTTTTCTTCCGCCTCCCGGTTTCCGGCTTTCGCCGCTCTGTGCAGCCATATCCCGGCCTCTTTGTCGTCTCCGCACAACAGATGGCATACTCCCCGTACGTTCCACGAACGTTCGTCCGCCTCTACTGTTTTCAGCAGCCGGAATGCTTCTTCATAATCCCGCACCCGAATGGCGGCTATCGCACGGTTCACCGTATCCGCCACACTGTCAGGACGGTTGGCATACTCCACACGGATGTAGCAGGCATCGCGCAACTGCGGATAGAGCACATCCAGCACCGAACGATACGGACGCCCTCCCGCCAGAGCTTTCAGCCTGTCGTTCCGTTCTTCCTCCGGATGGCTGCGGAGAATGGCAAGCACCTCCTCTTTATACGTCATGTCGCTTTCATTTACCAGTTCGGCCAGCCTGCCCCAGTCTACTCCCCCGGCATTCAGTTCAAACAACGATACAGGCAGGTTCATACGGACCGAGAGAGCATGTCGCAAAGCCTCGGCACGTTTCGCCGACAACTTCCGGTTCAGCTCCGTCGCTCCTTCGGGCGAAGCATATCCGGTGATCGAGATACCTTGCAGGGATGCGCAACTGTCCGCACGCAGCAATCCGATGGCTTCCGTTATCCGGCGCAGGTTTCCGGCATTGGCCGAGTATAGTGTATCCACCACTGCCGACGCCGCACGGAAACGAATACCGATGCCGCTTTCACGCAGGGGACGGCTACCTGCCTCACACAAGAACGGATAGTCAGCCGCATGTTCCGCTACCGACCGGCTCACCTGCGGAGCAACCTCACAAACCGAGGGACGATAGGGCAAAGCCACCGGAAAAGCACCGGAGGAAACGACGCTCCCCACCGTCTGTACCCGGCAGCAACCTTCCCGGTCGATGTCGAGCCGCAGGTTCAAACCACTCTCCATCCACGGAGCATAGCGCAGCGTATCGGTATACAAGAAGGTATCTCCATTGCGGGCGGTCAGCCGATGCCCCGCCTCACCGGCACTGCCTTTCAAGAGACGTTGTTGCCTCGCCCTGCGTGCCATGATGCGCCCCGTCACCACAAACGGGCTGAGCAACACACTATCCGAGGCATTGCCCAGACAAGGGGTAATCACCCAGCGGTGACGGGCACGCACTGCGCGGGGGGCTATCTTTATGGCAAACGAGACATATACCTGTCCACCCGCACGCTGCATTCGGACAGCAGTAAGGGCCACTCCTCCGGACGGCCCCGCCGCACGGGCAGACGGCATGCCGGAACACAGGGCAAAGGCCGCCAGGCAACAGGCTGACGCCAAAGCCTTCCGAAAGCATATTCTTAAACGGGTCGATCGTATCTTCTCTTTCATAAAACTTTTCATTTTAGCATATAAATCAAGCTGATGCCCACACGGGTCGGTGCCAGGAAGTTTTTCTTATCCGCTCCCCGATATTCGCCACAGGCAGGGCAATTAAAGCGTTTGTACTCGGCATGTACCCATCCCGCGCCTACGGTAGCCTCCAGATTCCAGCGTTTGCCCAGCACCCACGAGTAACCGTATGAAAACCCTGCCATCACCGCCCACCCCTCGTAGCGGGAAGAGGCCGAATGGGAGACAAAAGGCAGACGCACCCGGCTCAGGTTGTACTCTCCCCCTCCGGCATGCACGCCCAGAAAATGCCCGTAGAACGATTGGCAAAGCCAGTAGCGTGCCTCCCCCTGTGCCATCCAGAATTTCCACTTCCGGTTGTTCTCAAAGCTCCACGGACAGGCGCTTCCCGAAACATCGAGTGTCCATCGGGAGGCCAACGCCCACTCGGCGGCAAGCGAAGGAGCGGTCGCGACATCGTGCAGCAAATTAGTTTTAACTGCTGCCCTTTGTGCCAGCACGTTGCCCGAAACAAGCAAAAGCAATATGAATAGTTGTTTTTTCATTCTATTAGTTTATCTGAAACAAACCGGCAATCCGTTCATAAATCGGTCAGAGGTATCTCCGACAGGTAGACGCGGGTCATCTGGTTGATGATCCCTAACTTATGCGCAGCATGGTGATAGCGTGCGTACATTTTCTCACAATCCGGTTGATTGCAATTCAGATGTTGGTCCGTGGCTTCCATTACATGGAGCAGGGAAATTTGGAAGAGGGGACGGGTCAGCTCATAGATTTCCGGAGTGACATCACCGGCATGATCCGCCTTGACACGTATCAGCCCTGCGGATTCCAATTGCCCCAGAAGTTCGTCAAGAGGCTTACAACTACATTCTAATTCCTGGAAGTTTACTGTTTCCTGAAGGGAAATATGACGCAAGACAGATATGGCTGTCAAAGTTAACGGCGTAAGCATAAGCTATTTTGTTTTGTTGTGTGATCGTCCGTTACTTTGTAGGTAACGGCAATTAACATAAAATAGATTCGGATAGCGTTCCTGACAGAACACTGAGATTTAAATAACGTGAGTTCGACATAAAATCAAAAGATAGTAAGTTGCCCGTCATTGATAAAGTTCACTTCAA
>NZ_JAFKPJ010000029.1:0-28180 GCF_019633765.1 Bacteroides sp. 11BF | reverse complement strand
TTGTTTATAGACGTAGGAAAAGAAGGAGGGAGGATAACAACCGAACTGATGCACTCGTTTATAAATAAAGAACTTTACTCTTCCGGATAAACAACATCCCCTGTCAATCATTTTATCAGCTTTATTCGGAATGTTTCTGGTTAAAAGAAGCTGTGTGGGACAGAACCCTAATGGCGAAAGTCAAGGAGGCTATGAGAAAAGCCTCCCTGTTATTAGTGATAAATGAAATATTATACTCTGCTGTCAGCTCCCCACATCATTTTAGTGCGAAGAGTGTCGAAAAAGATGTGATTAAAGCGTTTTACTACTTTAATGCTATAGTCAGCTCTCCGGATTGTGAGGCGGGTTGTTTCCTTACAGGTTTCGCTACTGCCGTCAATTGCAACCAGGAAATTGTGGCTACGACTTTCTACATCTAAAGTGATTTCCCAGTCATCACAGATCACTATAGGCCTTACGTTTAAACTGTGTGGAGCAACCGGAGTAATTGCGATGGTTTTGGAGTGGGGAACAATGATAGGACCACCTACGCTTAATGAATATGCAGTGGAACCTGTTGGAGTGGCGATAATGAGCCCGTCAGCCTGGTAAGTCGTGAGGTGTGCTCCGTTAATAGCAGTACGGATACTGATCATGGATGAACTGTCCCGCTTTAATACGGCTATTTCATTGAGCGCATAAGGTGAATCTTGCAAATGTTTGTCGTCACAAAGCAATTGGAGTACACTCCGTTCTTCAACTGTATAATGGTTCTGGTAGATTTCTTCAATCGTTTCTTCCATTTCTTCCGGGGATACATCTGCTAAGAACCCTAATCGTCCGGTATTGATACCCAAAATAGGGATTCCTTTGTTACCTACCCGTCGTGCCGCTTTTAGAAAAGTACCATCTCCGCCGATACTGATCACCATGTCTGCATCAAAATAGTCTTCATCGAACAAATTATCCGCCTTGACGTTCAGTTTTAAGTCGGATTTCAGGAAACGATGAAATTCTCTGCATACACAGATTTCTGCTCCATGTTTTTCGAGCAAATTGAACAAAGTAGCAGCATGTGAAGACTTCTTGGCTTGGTATGTATTTCCGAAAATGGCAAATTTCATGTTGATAAAAGTTTCTAGTGTGTCGCAAATTTGGGATTTTTTTTCGGTATTGCTGTTATCTTATCGCTAATATTTGTACTTTTGCGCAAAACATATGGGTAAAAGGTCCGTATTATATTAAGACATAGAACTATGACTAAATTAAGTGTGAACATAAACAAAGTGGCTACCCTTCGGAATGCCCGTGGGGGAAATGTTCCGAACGTGGTTAAGGTGGCGTTGGATTGTGAGAGTTTCGGTGCTGACGGCATAACGGTTCACCCACGTCCGGATGAACGTCATATCCGTCGTTCGGATGTGTATGATTTGCGTCCGTTGCTTCGGACTGAATTTAATATTGAAGGATATCCTTCTCCGGAGTTTATTGATTTGGTGTTGAAGGTGAAACCTCATCAGGTGACTTTAGTGCCGGACGATCCTTCTCAGATAACTTCTAATTCAGGATGGGATACAAAGGCTAATTTTGATTTTCTGACGGAAGTTTTGGACGAGTTTAACGGGGCAGGTATCCGTACATCTGTATTTGTGGCAGCCGATGCGGAAATGATTGAGTATGCGGCAAAAGCAGGTGCCGACCGTGTAGAGCTATATACCGAACCTTATGCTACTGCTTATCCCAAAGATCCGGCAGCGGCTGTTGCTCCTTTTGTTGAAGCTGCTAAAGTGGCCCGCCGGTTGGGAATTGGTCTGAACGCCGGTCACGACTTGAGTTTATTGAATCTGAATTACTTTTATAAAAACATACCCTGGCTGGACGAGGTCTCTATCGGTCATGCTTTAATAAGTGATGCGCTGTATCTGGGATTGGAACGTACCATTCAGGAATATAAAAACTGTCTTCGCTAATGAATGCAATGCTACTATTAGCCCAAGTGGCTACCAACCTGGTTGATTCCGTTGCATCGGCCAACCCTGTACTGACTCCTGTATCTGCTCCGGCTGAAATGAATATGCTTGATATGGCTATTAAGGGTGGATGGATTATGATTGTTTTGGGAGTACTGTCTGTAGTTTGTTTCTACATCCTGTTTGAACGTAACTATGTGATCCGAAAAGCCGGTAAGGAAGATCCGATGTTTATGGAGAAGATCAAAGACTATATCCATAGTGGTGAGATTAAGTCGGCAATTAATTATTGCCGAACGATGAATACCCCTTCCGCCCGTATGATCGAAAAAGGGATTAGCCGTCTGGGACGTCCGGTGAATGACGTACAGGTTGCTATTGAGAATGTGGGAAATATTGAGGTGGCTAAGTTGGAAAAAGGCCTGACTGTGATGGCTACTATTTCAGGTGGTGCTCCGATGCTCGGTTTCCTGGGTACAGTAACCGGTATGGTGCGGGCTTTTTATGAAATGGCAAATGCCGGAAGCGGTAATATTGATATCACACTGCTTTCAGGAGGTATTTATGAAGCTATGATTACTACCGTAGGTGGTCTGATTGTCGGTATTATTGCTATGTTTGCTTACAACTATCTGGTGATGCTGGTAGACAGAGTGGTTAATAAGATGGAGTCCAGAACCATGGAATTTATGGACCTGCTTAATGAACCTGCACAGAAATAAGGTGCTGAGATAAAATAGAGTGCGTAGCCAATTGGCACATTGACATATTGGCATATTGAAGAATTATTTTATGGCATTAAAGCGTCGAGCAAAAATATCACCCAACTTTAGTATGGCATCTATGACGGACGTCATATTCCTGTTGCTTATCTTTTTTATGATAACTTCAACTGTTGTGTCGCCCAATGCGATTAAAGTGTTATTGCCACAGGGCAAACAGCAAACTTCGGCTAAACCGTTGACAAGAGTTATCATTGATAAGGACTTGAACTATTATGCAGCGTTCGGTAATGAAAAAGAGCATGCTTTAGGCTTGGAGGAATTGACTCCATTCCTGCAAAGCTGTGCGGATAAAGAACCTGAGATGTATGTTGCTCTCTATGCGGATGAAACTGTACCTTACCGTGAGATCGTTAAGGTGCTGAATATCGCGAATGAGAATCATTTTAAAATGGTGCTGGCTACCCGCCCGCCGGAAACAAGGAAGAAATGAACATAAAAAGAAAGAGTGAATATATAGGGGCGTTGGGTGCATTGTTGGTGCATGTGGCTATTATTGCTCTTTTGATTCTGGTAAGTTTTGCTGTTCCACGTCCGGACGAAGAAGCCGGCGGTGTACCGGTGATGATGGGAAATGTGGATGCGGCTTATGGAAATTATGATCCCTCCACTATGGTGGACGTGGAAGTAATGCCTGAAGAAGTGCCGGCTCTGCAACCCGTACCCGAAGTGGAAGCCGAACAGGAAATGATTACGCAGACCGAAGAAGAAACGGTTGCTATAAAACCCAAGGTCGAGCCTAAGAAGGAGAAGCCGAAAGTAGAGAAGAAGCCTGAAAAAACAGCCGAAGAAAAGGCTGCCGAAGCTAAAAAACTTGCTGAAGAAAGGGCAGAACGTGAGCGCAAGGCCGCTGCAGAAGCTGCCAGTAAACGAGTAGCCGGTGCCTTTGGTAAAGGCTCGCAGATGGGGGGAAGCAAAGGTAGTGCTACTTCGGGTGAAGGAGTAGAAGGAAGTAAAGATGGCAATTCGTCGACCGGAGCAAAGTCCGGAGTCGGGGGATATGGAACATTTAATCTTGGCGGACGTTCTATAGGAGAGGGAGGTTTGCCCCGTCCCGTATACAACGTTCAGGAAGAGGGGCGAGTAGTTGTTTCTATTACCGTGAATCCAGCTGGTCATGTGATTGCTACCAGTATCAACCGATTGACTAACACGGTAAATTCGACTTTGCGTAAAGCTGCTGAAGATGCGGCTAAAAAAGCACGTTTTAATGCCGTAAACGGAGTGAACAACCAGACAGGAACGATTACTTATTATTTTAATTTGAAATAATTAATGCTTAAAGTACCGTGTTTTTAGAAAGGTGGGCTTTGAGTTTATAACATCTAAATGATATAGATTATGGGAACAGTTTATGCATTTTTCGCAGACGGATTTGAAGAAATTGAAGCGCTTACTACAATTGATACATTGAGACGCGCTGGTTTAGATGTAGAAATTGTATCTGTTACGCCAGACGAGATTGTAGTCGGTGCGCATGATGTATCTGTGCTTTGCGATAAGAATTTTGAGAATTGTGATTTCTTTGATGCTGAGTTGCTGTTTTTGCCGGGAGGAATGCCGGGTGCTGCCACTCTGGACAAACATGAAGGGTTGCGTAAGTTAATTCTTAGCTTTGCGGAGAAAAACAAGCCTATTGCCGCTATTTGTGCCGCCCCGATGGTACTTGGAAAACTGGGACTTCTGAGAGGTCGCAGAGTAACCTGTTATCCCAGCTTCGAACAGTACCTGGAAGGTGCGGAGTGTACTAACGAGCCGGTTGTCAGAGATGGTAACATCATTACCGGTATGGGACCGGGTGCTGCGATGGAATTTGCATTGACTATTGTAGATACATTGTTAGGCAAGGAAAAAGTAAACGAGCTGGTAGAGGCCATGTGCGTAAGACGTTAAGCCTATGTATCGGACTGCTTTGATTGTAGCCGGGGGGAAGGGACTCCGCATGGGAAGTGAACTTCCCAAACAGTTTCTTCCCATTGGCGGAAAGCCTGTATTGATGCATACGTTGGAAGCTTTTCATCGATTCGATAAGAGAATGCAGCTTATTCTCGTATTGCCCCGGGAACAGCAGGGGTTTTGGCGGGAACTGTGTGAAACGCATGGATTTAACATCAGGCATGAAATTGCCGATGGAGGTGAAACCCGTTTCCACTCGGTTAAAAACGGATTGGCTTTGATAAACGGTATCGGTGGTATGGTGGGGGTGCATGACGGTGTTCGTCCTTTCGTATCGCAGGAAGTGATTGCCCGTTGTTTCCGGGAAGCTGCTGTGCGAAAAGCCGTAATTCCTGTCATCGATGTTGTAGAAACCGTGCGCCATCTCACAGGATCAGGCAGTGAGACTGTAAACCGTAATGATTATAAACTGGTTCAAACTCCCCAGGTATTCGATGCCGATTTACTGAGAAGAGCTTATGAACAAGAGTTTACTCCCTTTTTTACTGATGATGCCTCCGTGGTAGAGGCTATGGGAGTTCCTGTCCATCTGGTGGAGGGAAATCGTGAAAATATAAAAATAACTACTCCATTTGATTTGAAAGTAGCTTCAGCCTTGTTGTAATGTTCGATTTAGCTACACGAGACATAAAGTACTTATCCGGTGTTGGTCCGCAAAAAGCTGCGGTTCTGAATAAAGAGTTGGAGATTTATTCATTGCATGATCTGCTCTATTATTTTCCTTATAAATATGTAGACCGGAGTCGCATCTATTACATTCATGAAATAGATGGTAATATGCCGTATATACAGTTGAAGGGAAAGATACTTGGCTTTGAAACTTTTGGTGAAGGGCGGCAGAGAAGATTATTAGCACATTTCTCGGATGGTACAGGAGTCGTTGACCTCGTGTGGTTTCAGGGTATAAAGTATGTCACAGGTAAGTATAAACTTCACGAAGAATATATTATCTTTGGTAAGCCGACCGTGTTTAACGGAAGAATTAACGTAGCCCATCCCGATATAGATAATCCCGCTGATTTGAAATTGTCATCAATGGGACTCCAACCTTATTATAATACAACGGAGAAGATGAAACGTAGCTTTCTCAACTCCCATGCCATTGAAAAGATGATGGCAACCATTATCGGACAGATTCAGGAGCCTTTGCCCGAGACACTTTCACCTAAACTGATTGCCGACCATCATCTGATGCCTTTGACGGAAGCTTTACGGAATATTCATTTTCCTTCTAATCCGGAACTGTTGAGGAAGGCGCAATATCGTCTTAAGTTCGAAGAGCTCTTTTATGTACAGCTCAATATTCTGAGATATGCCAAAGACCGGCAACGTAAATACCGCGGTTATGTTTTTGAAACAGTCGGTAAAATCTTCAATACATTTTATTCTAAGAATCTTCCTTTCGAACTGACCGGGGCTCAAAAGCGAGTTTTGAGAGAAATCCGGCAGGACGTCGGTTGCGGAAAGCAAATGAATCGTCTGTTGCAGGGGGATGTGGGAAGTGGGAAAACACTGGTGGCCTTGATGAGTATGCTGATTGCCCTTGATAATGGTTTTCAGGCTTGTATGATGGCGCCTACTGAGATTCTGGCTAACCAACATTACGATACAATCAAAGAGTTGTTGTTTGGAATGGATGTGCGGGTGGAACTCCTGACAGGTTCGGTGAAAGGAAAGAAACGGGAAGCTATCCTTGCGGGACTCCTGACCGGAGATGTACATATATTGATCGGTACCCACGCCGTTATTGAAGATACTGTAAATTTTGCTTCTTTAGGATTGGCCGTAATTGACGAACAACACCGCTTTGGTGTGGCACAGCGTGCCAGACTGTGGAGCAAGAGTATTCAGCCGCCCCATGTATTGGTTATGACTGCTACTCCGATTCCACGTACGTTGGCAATGACACTTTATGGTGATTTGGATGTCTCTGTCATAGATGAATTGCCTCCCGGACGTAAGCCGATCTCTACTATTCACCAGTTTGATAACCGGAGAGAAAGTTTATATCGTTCGGTGCGTAAACAAATTGAAGAAGGACGCCAGATTTATATTGTATACCCCTTGATTAAGGAGAGTGAAAAGATTGATTTGAAAAATCTTGAAGAAGGGTATTTGCATATTTGTGAGGAGTTTCCCGACTGTAAGGTTTGTAAAGTGCATGGCAAAATGAAACCTGCCGAGAAAGATGCGCAGATGCAACTTTTTATTTCGGGTGAAGCGCAGATTATGGTAGCTACCACAGTGATTGAAGTAGGAGTGAATGTGCCTAACGCTTCGGTGATGATTATCGAAAATGCCGAACGCTTCGGACTTTCACAGTTACATCAGTTGCGTGGCCGGGTAGGGCGTGGAGCCGACCAATCATATTGCATTCTGGTCACTACCTATAAGCTGACTGAAGAGACCCGGAAACGTCTGGAAATAATGGTACGCACCAATGACGGATTTGAAATAGCTGAAGCCGATCTTAAACTCCGGGGACCAGGTGACCTGGAAGGTACACAGCAAAGTGGTATTGCTTTCGACTTAAAGATTGCGGATATTGCCCGTGACGGTCAACTCTTGCAATACGTGCGTAATATCGCAGAAGAAATAACGGATGCCGATCCGGGGGGCGTGTTGCCGGAGAATGAAATTCTATGGCGGCAGCTGAAAGCATTGCGCAAGACGAATGTTAACTGGGCTGCCATTAGCTGAAAAACGGTTAAACATGTAGCTTTTTTACATAAACATGTTGCATAACATATTTCTCTTTATTTCCTCTGTTTATGGAGGTTTAGAGAAATATTTCTTTAATTCTGCTATTTATCCTTATAAAAAATAGTTAAGAGGATACCTGACGTTTCGCTTAGAAATGCTATCTTTGGGGGAATTTTAAAATAAATGAGCACTTTAACCTTTTGAAACTGTACGTTATGATGGAAAAAACATTGGTCATTCTGAAACCTTGTACTCTTCAGCGAGGACTGGTTGGCGAGATTACTCGTCGTTTTGAGCGTAAAGGATTGCGTTTGGCGGGAATGAAAATGATGCAGTTGACAGATGAAGTGTTAAGTGAGCATTATTCACACCTTAGTTCGAAACCATTCTTTCAGCGAGTGAAAGATTCTATGATGACGGCTCCCGTTATCGTTTGTTGTTTTGAAGGTGTGGATGCTATTCAAGCCGTTCGTGCATTGGCAGGACCAACTAACGGACGTCTGGCAGCCCCGGGGACCATTCGCGGAGATTATAGTATGAGCTTTCAAGAGAACATTGTTCATACCTCTGATTCGCCGGAAACCGCAGTTGTCGAATTAAACAGATTCTTTAAACCGGAAGAAATATTCGATTACAAACAGGCTACTTTTGACTACCTGTATGCAAATGACGAATATTGATTGAATTGAATTAAACAAGACGAATGAATTTCAATTGCATTAAAACAGTAATGATTGCCGCTGCGGCTATGATCAGCCTGAACTCTTTTTCTCAGGATTTGATTGCCCGTCAGGCACCGATTGACAGAAAATTAAAAAGTGTAGATTCATTAGCATTGCAGAAACAGATTCGCGCAGAACAGTCTGAATATCCTGCACTGAGTCTGTATCCTAATTGGAACAACCAGTACGTACATGCTTACGGAAAGGATGCTATAATTCCCGATTCTTATACAATCGATCTCACGGGTTTCCATATGCCTACTCCCAGTACCCGTATCACTTCTCCCTTCGGACCACGTTGGAGAAGAATGCATAATGGACTTGACATCAAAGTGAACATTGGAGATACTATTGTAGCTGCTTTCGACGGAAAGGTACGTATTGTGAAGTATGAACGTAGAGGTTATGGTAAATATGTCGTTATTCGTCACGACAATGGACTGGAAACCGTATACGGTCACTTATCCAAACAGCTTGTGGAAGAGAACCAACTGGTAAAAGCCGGTGAACCCATTGCCTTGGGAGGAAATACCGGACGTTCAACGGGATCTCACTTACATTTTGAGACCCGTTTCCTGGGTATTGCCATCAATCCTGCATTAATGTTCGACTTCCCGAAACAGGATATCGTTGCCGATACATATACATTCAGAAAAACAAGAGGTTACGAACGTAACAAAGCCGGTTCACATGATACTAATATAGCATCGGACGGTGAAATCAGATATTACAAGGTTAAGAAAGGCGACAGTTTGTCCAGAATCGCTAAACTGCGCGGTGTTTCAGTTAGCACACTTTGCAAGTTGAACCGTATTACCACGAAGACAACACTTCGTCCGGGTCAAGTATTGCGCTGTTCATAATAGTTATACTACATAGACGGAAGAGGGCACTTTAATATTATTTAGAGTGCCCTCTTTTCATTTTTCTTTAATTATTGTTACCTTTGCACACTATTTGTAAGGAAATGAAAGATACCAGGCAACAATTTGAACATGTCATAGCATTATGCCGTGACCTATTCTCTAAGAAACTGCATGATTACGGTCCTGCATGGCGTATTCTGCGTCCTGCTTCCGTAACAGATCAGATATTTATCAAAGCCAACCGTATTCGTAGTATTGAAGTAAAAGGGGTGACTCTTGTCGACGAAGGAATCCGTTCCGAGTTTATTGCTATTGTCAACTATGGTATTATCGGGTTGATACAATTGGAACTCGGATATGCAGAGTCGGCTGATATAACAGTAGATGAAGCATTGGCTTTGTACGATAAGCATGCAAAGGAAGCATTGGAATTGATGCTTGCCAAGAATCATGATTATGATGAGGCATGGCGCAGTATGCGCGTTAGCTCGTATACTGATTTGATACTGATGAAGATTTATCGTACCAAGCAGATAGAGAGCCTTGCCGGTCAGACATTGGTATCAGAAGGCATTGACGCTAATTACATGGATATGATTAACTATTCTGTTTTCGGATTGATTAAGATAGAATTTGAAGGATAAGGAGCTACATATTATTCAGAAAGTATGGACCAATCTGTGCCGCTTCGTGCTGGCAGGGGTGTTCATCTTTTCAGGATTCGTGAAAGCAGTCGATCCGTTGGGATCGGAATATAAGATACAAGATTATCTGGATGCTTTCGGGATGGGAACGTGGTTTCCGGCCTTTTTCCCTTTGTTGGCGGGTATTGTTTTGTCAGCTGTCGAGTTTTCGGTAGGTGTGTTTCTGTTTTTGGGTATCCGGAAAACAACCGCTACCTGGTTGGCTTTGTTGCTGATGATCTGTATGACTCCTCTTACTCTGTATTTGGCATTGGCTAATCCGGTATCCGATTGTGGTTGTTTCGGTGACGCCTGGGTATTGACAAACTGGCAAACATTTTGGAAGAATGTTATTCTGCTGATTGCAGCAATTTCCGTTTTCCGGTGGAAGCATCAGATGATCCGTTTTATCAGTGCTAAGATGGAATGGCTCGTATCTCTATATACTTTCCTGTTTGTGTTTGCGCTTTCGTTCTATTGTCTGGGCAACTTGCCGATACTGGATTTTCGTCCTTATAAGATAGGGAAGAATATTCCGGAAAACATGAGTATCCCGGCAGGGGCAAAGCCGACGGTTTACGAGAGTGTTTTCGTGTTGGAGAAGAATGGTGAAAAGAAAGAGTTTTCGTTGGAAAATTATCCCGATAGTACCTGGAAATTCATTGAAGCGCGGACCGTTGTGAAAGAGAAAGGTTATGAGCCTTCTATCCATGATTTCTCAATGACTAATCTTGAAACAGGTGAAGATATTACAGATAAAGTACTGGCAGATAAAAACTATACATTCTTATTGGTAGCCCATCGGATTGAAGAGGCAGATGACAGTAACATTGATCTGATAAATGAGATTTATGATTATGCGGTAGAGCATGGTTATGGCTTTTACTGCCTGACCTCTTCGCTGGATTATCAGATAGAACAATGGAAAGATAAAACCGGAGCGGAATATCCGTTCTGCCTGATGGATGATATTACGTTGAAAACGATGATACGTTCCAATCCGGGACTGATGCTGATTAAAGAAGGTACCATTTTAAATAAATGGAGTGATAGTGAATTGCCTGATGAATATGCCCTGACTGACAAACTGGAAAACCTTGAACTGGGAAAACAGAAACAAGAGAGCGATGTGCATACGATCGGTTATGTACTCCTTTGGTTTGCTATCCCTTTATTGATGGTTTTGGGAGTTGATATTCTGGTTGTGAAGCGTCTTGAAAAGAAACGTAAAAAGGCTGCTGACAAAGCTGCCGGAAATTCACAAGTCTCTTCTGAAACGCAGAAGAATGAATAATTGAATCGTAAATTTATTAACCCTTTTAATAAAAAACAAAATGAGAAAAAACATTGTTGCAGGAAACTGGAAAATGAACAAAACCCTCCAGGAGGGTATTGCTCTTGCAAAAGAACTGAATGAAGCATTGGCTAACGAAAAGCCTAACTGTGATGTTATCATCTGTACTCCGTTTATCCACCTTGCTTCTGTAACTCCTCTTGTAGATGCTGCCAAGATTGGTGTTGGTGCTGAAAACTGCGCTGATAAAGAATCAGGTGCTTACACAGGTGAAGTTTCAGCCGCTATGGTTGCTTCTACAGGTGCTAAATATGTCATCCTGGGTCACTCAGAACGTCGTGCTTACTACGGTGAAACAGTTGAAATCCTGAAAGACAAAGTGAAATTGGCTTTGGCTAACGGTTTGACTCCTATTTTCTGTATCGGTGAAGTTCTGGAAGAACGCGAAGCTAACAAACAGAACGAAGTGGTTGCTGCTCAGTTAGAATCTGTATTCGATCTTTCTGCAGAAGACTTTGCTAAGATCGTTTTGGCTTACGAACCGGTTTGGGCTATCGGTACAGGTAAAACTGCTACTCCTGACCAGGCACAGGAAATCCATGCATTTATCCGTTCTGCTGTAGCCGGAAAATATGGAAAAGAAATTGCCGACAACACTTCTATCCTTTACGGTGGTAGCTGTAAACCTTCTAATGCAAAAGAACTGTTTGCCAACCCGGATGTTGACGGTGGCTTGATCGGTGGTGCTGCTTTGAAGGTTGCCGATTTCAAAGGTATCATTGATGCATTCAACTAATTAAAAGATTAAGAACTGGAAGTTGGGAATGTTGGTTATACCAATCAATCCATTCTCAATTTTCAGTTCTCCATTCCTCAATTGACAAGCTTATGAAGAAATTGAGCTTACTGTTTTTACTATTGGTTCTTGCGGCAGGCGTACAGGCTCAAAGCGATATTGTGAAGAGTCTGGAACGTAACGTGCCGGGGCAAGGGAAAGTGACCATTCATCAAGATCCACGCATTGCAGCTTTATTGGGTAGTGTTCCTCCCAGTACCGGTGAACAGAAGATACTCAAGTCTTCCGGATACCGGATACAGACTTATGCCGGCAATAATACTCGCCAGGCCAAGAACGAGGCGCATAACGTAGGCTCCCGGGTTAAGGAGTATTTTCCGGAACTTTCCGTTTATACCTCTTTCAATCCTCCCCGCTGGTTGTGCAGGGTAGGCGATTTTCGTAGTATCGAAGAAGCTGATGCCATGATGCGCAAGCTGAAAGCAACCGGTGTGTTTAAGGAAGTCTCTATTGTTAAAGATCAAATCAATATCCCCCTGTAATTATGTTAGAAAAAGAAGAAATCAACTCTCCGGCTTTGGAGGATTTAAAGAAGCATTATCGCAGTATTATCACTCTTTTAGGTGAGGATGCCGAACGGGAAGGTTTACTGAAGACCCCCGAACGTGTTGCTAAAGCTATGTTGACTCTGACCAAAGGTTATCACATGGATCCGCATGAAGTGCTTCGTTCGGCTAAGTTTCAGGAAGAATACAGCCAGATGGTGATTGTGAAAGATATCGATTTCTTCTCTCTTTGCGAACATCACATGCTGCCTTTCTACGGCAAAGCGCATGTGGCTTATATTCCTAACGGTTATATCACCGGACTTAGCAAGATAGCCCGGGTGGTAGATATTTTCTCTCACCGGTTGCAAGTGCAGGAGCGCATGACGCTCCAGATTAAAGAGTGCATCCAGGAAACCCTCAATCCATTGGGAGTGATGGTTGTCGTTGAAGCCAAACACATGTGTATGCAGATGCGTGGTGTTGAGAAACAAAATTCTGTAACTACTACTTCCGATTTTACAGGTGCTTTCAACCAGGCTAAAACCCGCGAAGAGTTTATGAATCTGATTCGTCAGAGATAAGTCTGGTGTAGTATATTATTGGTATATAGGGGCAATCGCGCTGAATTTATTAGTATTTAAGTTTGTTTATATAGCTTTTGTTTTTTATTTTTGTGCTAAATGAATTAACTTTTATTTTAGCGTATGCCCTCCAATTCCAGTGACTTAATCCGGTTCAACAAGTTCTTTTCCGAAAATCAGCAACGGTTTATCCGGTTTGCATGGACTTATACGCGTGACGAGATCGTAGCCGAAGATATCGTTATGGAGGCTTTAATGTCCTATTGGGAAAACCGTCTTAAGATCTCTTCTGAGATCAATCCTTCTGCCTATGTCCTTACGGTCGTAAAGAATAAGTGCCTTAATCATCTCCGCCATTTACAATTGGTCAATGAAGTGTCCGATCGCGTCAGTTCTCATTCAGAATGGGAATTGTCCAATCGTATCGCCACTTTGGATGCCTGTGAACCCAGTGCTTTATTTGCCGGAGAGGTGCAGAACATTATCGATCATGTGATTTCCCGTCTGTCCGCCAATACCGCCCGGATTTTCGTTCTGAGCCGTTACGAAAATAAATCCCACAAAGAAATAGCCGAGATAATGGGAATGACTGTAAAAGGCGTTGAATTTCATATCTCCAAAGCTACCAAAGAGCTTCGTGTAGCTCTGAAAGACTATCTGGTCTTGTTCCCTTTCTTATATGACTTCCTCACTTAAAAACCATTCAGAAAAATGTATTACGGGTATCCGAAGAAGGTGCTGCCCATAAAAAAAAGAACTTTTTTACTAGGGAGGCAATCTGTTTGCGTGTTATTAAGATGAATGCAGATAAAAACAGACCTATGAAAATAGAAAAAGAAATATTATATCGCTACTTTAACGGGGATGCCAGTCCTGAAGAAGAAAAGAAGATCCGCCAGTATATTGAAGCTTCCGAAGAAAACTGGAAGGAATATCTTCGGGAGAGGAAATTCTTCGATACGATTATTCTGAAGGAGCGGGCCGTTTCTGTCCAAAAGCAGGCCGGGCGACGACGGATGATCCGTAGAATCGGTTTTGAATGCCTGAAGGTGGCGGCTGTTCTGCTGATTGCTTTGGGGACAACGTATTTCTGGCTTAACCGACCCTCCGAAACAGAATCGAGAAGTGTGGTCAGCACTTTGAAGGGACAGATGGCGAACATCACTCTTCCCGACGGTAGCCGTGTCTGGCTTAACTCCAATACCCGAATTGAGTATCCGCAAAACTTTGCAGATAAAAGACGTGACGTAGAGATAGACGGCGAAGCCTATTTTGAGGTAACGCATGATGCAAAGAAACCCTTTGTGGTACATACTTCCGAAAAAGAACAGATTGAAGTACTCGGCACCCGGTTTTATGTAGAAGCCTATTCGGGTACCAAGGAGTTTGAGACAGCCTTGATAGAGGGGAGTGTCCGTGTGAAAGCAGGCAATTCCCAGTTAACGCTGCGTCCTTCGTACAAAGCCGTACTTAAAGGGGGTAAAATGACTGTCGAAAAAATCACTGATTTTGATACTTACCGTTGGCGTGAAGGACTGATTTGTTTTAAGAGTAAACGGTTTACTGAAATACTGCGAGAATTTGAAAAGTATTATGGTGTCGGGATAGGATTTGATGCCGCCAAAGTAGACAATCCGGTACTCACTGTCAAGTTCCGCTTGTCCGACGGAATAGAATATGCATTACGTGTTTTGCAGAGGGACGTGAACTTTAAGTACGTCCGGGATGATGAGAAGAATACATTT
Source organism: Bacteroides sp. 11BF (assembly GCF_019633765.1). Classification (NCBI taxonomy): domain Bacteria; kingdom Pseudomonadati; phylum Bacteroidota; class Bacteroidia; order Bacteroidales; family Bacteroidaceae; genus Bacteroides; species Bacteroides sp. 11BF. The sequence continues at coordinate 13,555 of NZ_JAFKPJ010000029.1, read as the reverse complement.
ACCATTAAATAAATTGTTGAACCTTTAATAAGAATACTGCCTATGAAGAATACCGCTTAAATCTGATTGAAACAAAAGGCCGGTAAGTACTGCAATACCTACCAGCCTAAAGGAGAAACATTCTTCTTTTACTTGAAAAAGAAAAATATTAAATGAATTTATAAAGCAAAGATATGAAAAATACTCGTTGCACGGATTTTTATATACCTAAAAATTCGTCAATCAAACCATTATTTAAAACTATGAGAGTCACTACATTCTTACTTTTCTTTTGTGTATTCGGTGCCATGGCAGGTACTGTCAATTCTCAGAATGCAAGAGTGTCCATTAAAAAAACGAATGTCCCTTTAGAGGAAATACTGAATGAGATAGAACGTCAGACAGATTACCTGTTTATGTACTCGAATGCTGTCGATGTGAAAAGACACGCATCAATCCATGTTTCAGAGAAACCCGTATCGGAGGTCCTGAATCAGCTGCTTGGAAATCAAGTCTTGTACGAGATGGAAGGAACACACATCATTTTGTCCGACAAGCACAGCCCCCGGAATACGATAATCGTACAACAGGAAGACAAAATTCCGGTGAAAGGGAAGATTACCGACATGGCGGGTGAGCCCATCATAGGTGCCAGTATACTTGAGAAGGGAACTACCAACGGAATTATAACAGATCTCAACGGCGGCTTTTCGTTGGATGTATCTCCGGGAGCCATACTTGTCATCTCGTATATCGGATATGCCAAACAAGAAGTCAAAGTGATTCCCGGCAAGACTCTGAAGATAAAGATGAAAGAAGATGCCGAGTTGCTGGACGAAGTTGTTGTCGTGGGTTACGGTACGCAGAAGAAAGTAAACCTGACAGGTGCTGTTGAGACCATCGAGTCGGATGTCATTGAAAACCGTCCCATCCGTAGTGCCACGGATGCACTTCAGGGAACAGTATCGGGGCTGACAGTCAGTTCGGGTACCGGAAAGCCCGGAGAGTTTGCCTCTTTCAAGATACGTGGAAACACTTCCATCAATAGCGCCGGTGCTTTAGTGATTATCGACGGTATGCCGGGAGATATTAATGTGGTAAATCCACAGGATATTGAAACCATTTCAATATTGAAAGATGCCGCTTCTGCTGCTATTTATGGTGCACGTGCTGCCGAGGGAGTGGTATTGGTGACTACTAAGAAGGGGGCTTCGGAGAAGGTGAAGGTAGAGTATACCGGTAATTTTTCTTTTAATTCTCCTACGCGTTTACCTGAAAGCAATACGGGATTGGACCATGCATTATTATCCAACGTTGCATTTGCCAATGCCGGACTGGCCGCTCCTTTTTCACAGAAAGCAATTGATGCTATTAAAGATCCCAATACCATTGCTATTCCTAACGGTAAAGAGTGGATATATACTTCGGATGTGGACTGGATTGGTCTGATGATGGATCATAGTTTTCAGCAGACCCATAACTTAACTATTTCGAAAGCATCTGATCGTTTGAAGTATCTCTTTTCCATCGGCTGGCTTGATCAGAATGGAATGTTTTCTGAATATGGTCCTGACAATTATGACCGTATTAATCTCCGCTCAAATATCAGTGTTGAATTGATAAAGAACAAGCTGTCGTTTGATAGCCGTATCAGCTATTCACGGGGAGTAAACCTCTATCATGCTGCCGAAGGTTCGTGGTCAATTCCTTATATCACTTTTATACAGGCCGGTCCCAATATGCCTATTTATGATCCGAATGGAAATTATTCCCGCCACCGAATGCAGTTGAATCCGATTCAGGCCTTGAAAGAAGGCGGTGAAGGGCGTACCCGTAATCAACGGATTGAAGGAGTATTTACTTTAGAGTATAAACCGGTGAAAGGTCTTTCTCTACGGGCCGTCGGAGGTGCGAATATTCTTGACGGACAAAAAAAGGAATGGCGTAGAGCTTATGGAAAATATGGTGTGGAAGGTTTAATCTCGACTGCTTTTGGACAGAAAAGCCCGAACTCTGTAACGCAGAACAATTCCCATCGACAATATCTGACCGGGCAACTGATTGCCGAATACAAAGGTGTATTTGGAAAACACGATATTAATGTTCTTGGAGGATGGTCGGCAGAAGAGAATCTGTATGAAGATCTTCAGGGAAAACGTACCGATATCATAGGAAATGAACTGCCTGCGCTTAATCTGGGTGATACGGACGGATGGTCGAATGGTGCCGATGAAAATGAATGGGCATTGGTTTCAGGATTCATGCGTATGAATTATGCGTTTGCTTCCAAATATCTGGTTGAGGCCAACTTCCGTGCGGACGCTTCTTCACGTTTTTCAAAAAAGCACAGATGGGGCGTATTTCCTTCCGCTTCGGTCGGCTGGCGAATTACGGAAGAGAAGTTCATGAAGAATCAGCGCATTTTCGATAACCTGAAGCTCCGTGTTTCCTGGGGACAGTTGGGAAACCAGAACGGGTTAGGAATGTATGACCATATTGCCAGTTATAATATTAAGGGGTACTATCCGTTTAAGTCGGAACTCGGACAGTGGGCCGTCATTTCCAAACTGCCATCGGAGACAAGAACCTGGGAAACGGTAGAAATGAATAATTTTGCGGTAGACATGGCGTTTCTCAGAAACCGTCTGACAGTGACCGGAGAATATTTCATCAAACGGAACAAGGACATGCTGGTCAATGTCGAGGTTCCGAGTGTGATTGGAGTCGATGTGCCTACCGGCAATTATGGAGAACTTGAAGTGAAGGGCTGGGAAGTGACCGTAGGCTGGCAAGACCGGATTAAAGACTTTTCCTATAGTGCCCGTTTCAACTTATCCGATCAGAAAGATAAGCTCGTCGATTACGGAGTGGAGTATAACGGATTTGTGGCCGGTGTCAATCAGAAAGTTCAGGGATATTCTCTGGGGTCAATCTTCGGATACCGCACCGACGGATATTTCACGTCTGAAGAGGAAGTTAAGAATTCGGCTGCTTATAATAAATCTATTACCGGTGTAGGTGATATTAAGTATGTTGATAAAGACGGAGATGGAAAGATTTCAGCTCCTAACGATCTGGAATATCTGGGGACCACCACTCCGCGGTACACCTTTGGATTGAATCTGACTGCGGCATGGAAAGGGTTCGATCTGGGAATACTGTTCCAGGGCGTAGGCAAAAGAAATTTCTATTTGTCGAGTGAGGTGATGAATCCCTATTATGCTACCTGGAATAACTTCTCCTATAAGATGCACAATGACTATTGGACTCCGGAGAATCCGAATGCAGCCTTTCCGCGCTATTATGCCGGAGCTAATCATAACTATCAGATTTCCGACCACTGGTTGCAGAATGCGGCTTACGTACGTCTGAAAAATCTGCAACTGGGATATACGATAGACCCGAAACTGACCAAATCATGGGGTATCCAGCGCTTGAGAGTCTATTTTAGCGGCGATAATCTTTGTGAGTATAGCAAACTGAACGATAACTTCGATCCGGAGCTGTCTAATGTAGACGGATATGTATATCCTATCATGAGAAACTTTTCATTTGGACTAAACGTGACATTTTAATTCTTGAATTATGAAGATGAAAAATATATATCTTTGGTTGCTGACTGCAATCGTATTGTGTGGCTGTAGCGATTTCCTGGATCGGGAACCTAAAACCAATCTTTCACCTGCCAGCTTCTGGAAGTCGGAAAGCGATTTGAGACTGGCCACCAATGTGTTTTATCAGAATATGAATCGTTCGTATACATTAGATAACCAGAGTGCGGACGGTTTTGCTAACGTGAGCAATCAAGTCAGTTCGGGAACTCAGAGTCCGGGCAATACAGATGCTATCTGGACTGCGGCGTATAAGCAAATCCGGAATGCCAATAATTTTCTGGAAAATTATCAGAATGCCGAAGTCTCGGATGCCGTCAAGAACCGTTATGCCGGTGAAGCCCGGTTCTTCAGAGCCTATTTCTATTTTAATTTAGTGAAGCGTTTTGGTGATGTTCCCTATGTACTGAGCACGCTCGATATGGACTCGGAAGAATTGATGGGCCCCCGCACTCCTAAAGAACAAGTGATTGCAGGTATCATCGAAGACCTTGAATTTGCGGAGACCCACATTCCGCTGAAAAGCAAATTGTCTACCGACGTGGGACGACTGACCAAGGGAGCCGCCCAGGCAATGCTTGCCCGTGTGGCGCTCTATTGCGGCACGAGAAATAAGTTCCACGGTGACGGAGAGTATAAGAAATATCTTCAGATAGCCAAAGAAGCCAGTAAGCGGCTGATTGACACGAAAGAATATTCTTTGTATAAAGATTACCGCGATCTGTTCCTGCTGCCCGGAGAAGACTCGGACGAGCACATTCTTTCATATCGTTATTCTGCTGAGGCTGATACATACAATTCCCGTATCCGCGCTACGATAGCCGATCCCTCTCACACCCCTACCAAAGTGCTGGCCGATGCATTTCTCTGTAAAGACGGGCTTCCTGTGGAGAAGTCTGCTTATAAAGTAGAATATCTGCCTGCCGGTAAGGAGTTTGAGAACCGCGACCCGCGTATGGCACTTACTCTCTGGAAACCGGGAGATCCGTTCCTGGGAAAACCGTTTGTACCCAACCTTTCGAGCCAGACACGTACCGGATACATGTTCAAGAAGTATGGTGACGAAGAATCTTACTCGAATATGAAGTCGCGGATTGATGAAATACTGATTCGTTATGCCGAAGTGTTGCTTATCTATGCTGAGGCTTGTTTTGAACTGGAAGATAAGATCTCGGATGCCGACCTGAACCTTTCCGTCAACCGGCTCCGTGGCCGTTTCGAAGGTCATCCCGACCAACTGCCTGCCTTGACCAATGCTTTTGTAGAACAGCACGGTTTGAGCATGCGCGAAGAGATCCGCCGGGAACGCAGGGTGGAACTGGCTGCCGAATCGTTCCGTTACGATGACATTATCCGCTGGAAAACAGCCGAATCGGAATTACCGGTAGCCATCTTGGGTGCGAAATTTGACTCGGCGCTCTATCCGACAACTATACCGGGAAAAGACGTAACTTTGGATAAGAACGGCTTTTTGTTGGTACAGAAAGCAGAAAGCCGTACATTTGATGTTTCGAAACACTATCTCTTCCCATTGCCGCTTCGTGAGGTATCGTTGAATCCGGCATTAGAGCAGAACCCCGGGTGGTGAGGCCGGATGACTGATATCGAGGATATATTCCATAAATAAAAAAGTATGTAATGAAAACAAATCGAGCTTTTAAAGAAATTTGTGTGTTAGGCGGCTTGGCATATTCCGTTTGCGGAGTGGCTCAGGAGCGTCCGAATATTATTGTTTTTCTGGTTGATGATATGGGACTGATGGATACTTCCGTCCCCTTTCTGACAGATGAAAATGGTCAGCCGACGCGCCATCCCCTGAATGACTGGTATCATACTCCGAATATGGAAAGACTGGCTAAACAAGGTATTTGTTTTTCTACTTTTTATGCGCAAAGTGTAAGTTCCCCCTCCAGAGCTTCAATTATGACCGGACAAAATGCGACAAGGCACGGTGTCACCAACTGGATTAATGCCGAAAGCAATAACCGGACTCCTTTCGGGCCGCCCGAATGGAACTGGAAAGGTCTCAGGGAAGATATGCCCACTATGCCGAAAGTTTTGCAGCAGGCCGGGTATAAGACTATCCATGTCGGAAAGGCACATTTTGGTTGTATGGGTAGCGAAGGAGAGAATCCGCTGCATCTTGGTTTTGATGTAAATATCGCCGGTTCCGGCATAGGACATCCCGGCAGCTATTATGGCGAATGGGGATATGGGCATATCAAGGGGCAAAAGGCAAGGGCGGTTCCCGACCTGGAAAAGTATCATGGGACGGACATCTTTCTAAGTGAAGCTCTGACGATAGAAGCGAACCGGGAGATAACCAAGGCGGTAGAAGAAAAGCGTCCTTTTTATCTGAATATGGCTCATTATGCGGTCCATGCGCCTTTTCAGGCAGATAAACGCTTTTTGTCACGGTATACCGATCCGGATAAGAGCGAACAGGCAAGGGCGTTTGCTACTTTAATAGAAGGCATGGATAAATCCTTGGGGGATATTATGGACCAACTTGAGAAGTTGGGAATTGCCGAAAATACCTTGATCTTCTTTTTAGGAGATAATGGTGGCGACGCCCCTCTGGGAGATGAACGCGGATATGGCTCTTCTGCTCCGTTGAGAGGGAAAAAAGGTACGGAGTTCGAAGGAGGTATGCGTGTTCCTTTTATTGCGGGCTGGGCAAAGCCTGAGAAAGAGAGTAAAGTGCAGAAGCGTTTACCGATTGAAGCGGGAGGTATGCAGACACAGTTGGGGACAATAATGGATATTTATCCGACAGTGTTGGCCGTGGCCGGATGTAAAGCTCCTCAGGGCTATGCGATAGATGGATCCGACCTCAAAAAGCAATTAAGCGGTAAAGTAAACCGGAGGCGTCCCGAGTCTTTCTTGATGCACTTTCCGCATGCTCACCGTGGCAATTACTTTACGACATATCGTATGGGGGACTGGAAACTGATTTATTATTATCTTCCCGAGACCCCGCAACAACCGAAGGCTCTGCTTTACAATCTGAAGGATGATCCTGAAGAAAGGAATGAACTCTCTTCTGCGTATCCCGATAAGTGTAAAGAGATGATCCGGAAAATGTCTGACCAGTTGGTAAAGGAAGGAGCTCTTTATCCGGTAGATAAGCAAGGAAATGAACTGAAGCCCTTTGTCTACTTCTGACAAGTGAAGGTTTACTGATACATCAAGAGGGTGTGTCGAGACTCACATTTTTTCGACGCACCCTCTTTTTTGTTACAAACTGTATGTGTATCCGCTTCTTTAAGAAAGCGATGACGGTGCATAACCGGATGTGGTCAGCGCAACACCACCCGGTCGCCCAGGCGTTTGGCCATCAGGTTCTGTATTTCCTTCATCTCCTTATACCGTTGCATGACGGCGTCACATTGAGCGTTGTCATTGGCTATCGCAGGATCTTGCAGCGCATACATGATGTGCTTCAGTTCTTCTGCCACGATGGCATTCTTGAAGTTGATCATCAGCATCGGAACCATTTCGTACAAACGTTCTTCGTCCGTTACCAGCTTTTGTGTTTTCGAGTGATATTTACTCAGTTGATACCGGTCGCTTGCCAGTTCGGTGGCTATTGTGCTGATAGCCGGATCGGGGTGCGCCACAAAGAAACGTTCGGAGGCGAACTCCTGTTCGCGGATATGTTCGGCGGCTTCCGAGAGGATACGGCGGTGCAGCGGGTTATGGAACGCCAGTTCGTCTTCTTTCAGGTCGTTGATGACATACTCCACCACTGTGACCGGTACTTCGTTCCCCTCTTCATCCGTCATGTTGCACATCACCCTTTCTCCGTAGCGGATGATCATCTGGATGATAAGGCGTTCGTATTTGTAGAACTCCTGTCCCTCTTTGCCCTCCTGGGGGATAAACGACTGGTAGGTATCGATTTCTGCCTCTTCCGGCGGAAATGGAGGAGGTATCTCGCCTGCTTCCGGTACCGGAGCATGGTTGGCGACGGTCGGTTTATTCCCTTTCTCGGCCTGAAGTTCACGGCGCTTGGCCACTTCCGAAACCAACAGTTTGTCTTCTATCCGCAATAACTGTCCGCACTCTTTGATATAAACATCCCTGACGATGGCTTCCGGAATGACCGCGATGCTGCGTACGATGTCGTTTATCAGTTCCGCCCGTTTCATCGGATCTTTGCCCGCATCCTCCATCAGGAGTTGTGCCTTGAAACGTATAAAGTCCGTTTCGTGTTCCTGTATAAAGTTCTGGAACTCCGTGGCGTTGTGTTTCCTTGCAAAAGAGTCCGGGTCGTCGCCATCGGGCAAGAGGCATACTTTGATGTTCATTCCCTCTTCGAGCAACATGTCTATACCTCGGATCGACGCTTTGATTCCCGCCATGTCGCCGTCATAGAGCACGGTGATATTGTTGGTGAAACGGTGAATCAGCCGGATCTGTCCCGGTGTCAGGGACGTACCGGAAGAGGCCACTACGTTTTCCACCCCCGACTGGTGCATCGAGATCACGTCCGTATATCCTTCCACAAGGAAGCAGCGGTCCTGCTTTACGATGGCCTGTTTGGCAAAGTAGATGCCGTAAAGTTCGTTGCTTTTATGATAAATTTCCGACTCCGGAGAGTTGACATACTTGGCGAGTTTCTTGTTTTCCGTACTGAGCACACGCCCGCCGAACGCAACCACTTTGCCCGAAAGCGTGTGGACCGGAAACATGACACGTCCCCAGAAGCGGTCACGCAGTTTATGGTCGTCCGTCTCATAGCAAAGCCCCGTCTTTACGAGAAACTCTTTTTTGAAGCCTTTGCGCATCGCCTCCTGTGCCAGAGCGTCACGCCCTTCGGTGCTGAACCCCAGTTGGAATTTGTCGATAATATCATCGCGGAAGCCTCGCTGGCGGAAGTAAGCCAGTCCGATGCTGCGTCCGTCTACGTGGTTTTTCAGGATATTCTGGAAATAGTCGCGGGCGAAGTTGTTGACAATGAACATACTTTCTCGGTTGCTCTGCACCTCTTTTTCTTCATTGGTAAGCTCCCGTTCCTTGATTTCTATATTATATTTCTTGGCCAGATAGCGGAGTGCTTCGGGGTAGGACATCTGTTCGTGCTCCATGATAAAGTGCACCGCGTTACCGCCCTTACCACAACTGAAGCATTTGCAAAGTCCCTTTGAGGGAGACACGCTGAACGAGGGTGTTTTCTCGTTATGGAAAGGGCAAAGTCCCACGTAGTTCACACCGCGTTTGCGCAGCGTGACGAAATCCGAAACCACTTCTACGATTTGTGCGGCATCGAGTATACGGTCTATGGTTGCCTGGTCTATCATTGTTTTATCTCCTTGCGGATGCAAATGTACGTGATATTTCTTGGATAATCAAATGGCTTTTCAGTGGATTCGGCAGGCCGTGCCGATTTATCGGATATTTGCTTTATGTCGCAAATACGGATTGTTTTGCATTAAAAAGTCAGCCAATAAGGCTTTTGTCTGGCGGATGCCCGATTGTTTTTGATCCAACGGGAGGAAGAAAAAGGAAATCGGCGGGCTTTTTCGGTTGGAGAGCCGGGCTTTTGAGTGGGCAGAGCCTTTGTCCGGGGTGAAAAGAGCCTTTGTTTTCCGAAAAAGACGGTTGCATTTCCACCGAAAGACGGTTACATTTTCCGAAAATGATTACTTCTTTTTCAAATATCTCTATATGTTTTTCATAATTACATATATTGTTCCGTTTAAGATCCTGGTTTTCCCTGTTTTTCTCTCTGGTTGCTTGCCCGTCCCGGAACTTCCTTTTCTGCCAGAAAGGTACTCTCGCCACTTCTGAGTGGATAATATGATACAGGAAGAGCTCTTTGCTGCTCAATATGCTTCTTATATCGATAAATGCGATCAATCGGATCGGAGGAAAAATGAATTAGATCCGTTTTTTCCTTCTTGCCTTTCCCTCGGGACTGAAGAATGAAAACTGAGCGTTTCTTATTATCATTTTGACATTTTGCTCATCCTTAGATTGAAATACTTAGGGGGGTATCAGACGATACTTTTTAGTAAGGTACAAATTTTATTTTAATTCAACAAATAAACGGAATATTTGCTTTTTTAATGGCTTATACATCTTTTGGTAAAATTGGCTTTAAATTCTGATATTCTGAAACAGGAAACATTAATTGCAGGTATTGTAGCAATTGTTGCCATGGCTGGTATCTTTTTGGGGGGAGGAAAACTAAGTATGCCCAATGTTTCGGATATCGCGTTGTGGAAGATATAGAGGCACTCTTCAGGATTTCAGGAATATAGTCAATAAACTTTTGGAAAAGGAAACTGATGGCTATAAATAAAATAATGAGATACTTGTATACAATTGGCAAGGTGCGTTACAAGAAATATACCACTTGAATCTGTTTGTTGATAAATTTTATGTTAGTGACGATGATCGGCAAATGTGGGTCTCAGTAATACAAAAAGAGAGGCGTGTAACCGACTCTCCAAGTAGCATTACTGCGTACCGTCAGGATGCTTATTGCTGGTAGGTTGCTCCTCAGCAGAGCCTACTTCCTCTTAACATCCTGATACAAAGATAATAGACAAAAGTTAATTAATAATGAATTATCCAACTTTGTTTGGATTTTAAATGGAAAGGTATCATGAAAAGAGTACTGTTGTTTTTTGTTTTTGCAATAGGATTGCTTTTAGTCTGTGTGCAATCTTTTTCTAATTTAGATTTTATATTTAGGGGTATGTAACTACCTAATAAATAATGAGTATTCTAGTTTATCAAGAGACTATTTCCGAATGAATTTACCACCATAGAAACCATTTCACAGGCTAAAAACTTGACGAATGAACAGAACAAGGAACATATCAAACTCGACAGGCTCCTTGTATACTGACAATTATATCTTTCATTTTTGGAAAAATCATCTTCTGTTTTTGCAAATCAGTACGAGGAAATCCAAGCCGGATTTCCTTTTGCCGTTATATGCTATTGTGTATAACAGGTATCCGTTGTTTGTCATCCGCAACCTATTGCCATCCTCTTTATTCCCTTATTTTGCCGGTCTTTCCTTGATAATACGATTATCTGATGATTACAGTCAATAAATTGAATCACAAGCATATCATTCCGATTCTTTGTGGCATCAAAATTTTAGGAATATGGGAAACGAACTTACATTCAACGACCTTCCTCCGGTTGTAGCCGAGCTTCGAGACGAGGTAATCGGCATGAAGCAGATGCTCACTTGTCTGCAAAAGAGAACGTGCAACGCAAGGAGAATACCCACTGCCCATGTTAGTGGATGAAGCTGCTGAATATCTGAAAATACCGCTCCGTATTCTCTATGTGAAATTGGGTGACGGCACTGTCTCTGCCACCAAGCTGGGAAAGCGATATGTACTCTATCAGGACGAACTGGACAAGTGGCTGGAGTGTAACCGGAAGACCTTCATGCCACTTTCAGCGGAGGAAGAGAATGTTGCCATCTTTGCTGCAAACAGGCGCAAGCCCACTAACAGGAAATGGTAGTTATGGAAATACGAGAGAAGGACGGCGGCATCAGACCACAGCCGTTCAATCCGATAGCTGCCATCGGTGTAGAACTGAGCGAACAGTAGCAGATTGCGAAAAATGTACCTGCCCGAAGCGGCATGTTCTCAGTCAAGACTACCAACCTGACCATTCAGGAAGCAGCGAACCGCCCGAACCCCGTATTCTTCGACAGTGTGTTTGCCATCGGCAAGAGTGCAAAGGATGAGAATCTTAGATATATCAAGCAACTCAAGGTGAGGTACGGAAATTTTGAACATGGAGGAAACAATATGATTGTGTGCGTCGTCGAAAAGGCGGATGACTTCTTGCATTTCATCACGCTCAGTCATGCTATCGAATCCGCACACTTCAGAGATATAACGGAGAAGGAAAGGAGCAGGATGAAAAACGAAGTCCGGACACTTCACTCGCGGGAGCCTACCGTGAAATCGGCAAAAAGCTCGGTATCTCCAAAACTACGGTTAAAAGGTACTGTAAGCCATGATACGCAGGGTGTTCCGGTGTCTCACTTTTTTCTCCTATGGGAAGACTGGACACAGGGGATAGTTCGGAACGGGTGGGACAGTATGGGACACCTGCCCAAAAAACTTTTATAAACCATTCAATCCATGAGAATAGTGCAGAATATAAACGGAGACGGAAGCCAAGCCTCGCAAATCCCCAATCCGGATACTGTCCCAAAGTGTCTCGGCCATTTCACCCATCCCACTCAGTACAGAGGTATAGAGGTGGGGCACATGGGGACACCAAGGTTCAAAACGAATAATAAAGTGAAATATAACATATCAACTGGAAAAATACAAAAACCGGAGCAGTCGGCATATGTGTTCCCAGTGTGGACGGGCAAGATGCTTTACCTACTATGTGAATGAGAATGGGCAGCCGTTTGACAAATCTGTGGGCAGGTGTGACCATGAGAGCGGATGCGGCTACCATTATCCGACCAAGGAATATTTTAAGGACAATCCCGACAAGAATATGAAGTTGTGCTAGCGTTTTGACACATTTACATTAAGGTTTATTTTTTCATTCTTGCAACTGCTGATTCGTATAAACAAATAATTTTATGACGAACTGTTGTGCATAATTAAAATAATTTTATTATCTTTGGTTAAGCTCTCTGGTTCGGAGAGCTCAAATTCGGTGTGCTTTATTTGAAAAGTGGGAACTTTTCTTTAAAGTTGCCGTTTGATAGGTATTTGCTGTTCTTTTGTTATAATGTTTGTTCTGACGAAATTCGTAAAGAAGATAGGTTATGAAAAAGGTTTTGGAAGAGTTTGCCCGTATTTACAGATTTCATGAAGACTACCTTATGGGCAAAACCGACTTTATGCGGTTGCGATACAAGAAAGGCGAGAAGCTGGAAATGGAGATAAGCAGTGGTATTATGGTCACCATACTTGAAGGCGAGGTGCATATAATGTGCAATCACCTTTGGCTGAGGGATAGCATAAAGAAGGGAGAGTTCTTCCTTCTATTGGAACATTCGTTCATTTCGATTGATATTCTGGAGGATACGGAGGTGTTCATCATGCGGTCGGACTCGTTATCCAAAGGGGGAGAAACGCTTGTGCTCGACAAACTGTCAAGGCTGTCGTCGCGGATAAACTACAATTTGGACAGTCTTCCCGTATGTCCACAGTTGCTGGAAATTGGTCGTCAAATAATGGATTATATGAAAGCTGGTATCATGAGCGATTCGTTGGCATATATCAAACGTATGGAGTTATTCTATGTGCTGTTGTCCAACTATTCCGAAATGGAGCTCGCGTCCCTGCTTTATCCATTGGTATCTCGTTCGCCGCAATTTCGCCACTTTGTACTCAACAATTACAGGAAGGTGAAGAGCGTGAAGGAGCTTGTGCAGATATCCAACATGAGCAAAAGCCTGTTCTACGAGAAATTCGTCGAAGAGTTTCATATGCCGGTTAAGGAGTGGATGCTCCAAAAGAAGCAAGACATGATTCAACTCAAGGCTGCTAAGCCCGGGATGACGGTGAAGCAATTGGTGAACGAGAGTGACTGTTGCTCGTTCCAGCAGTTCCATTCATTCTGCAAGAGATATTTTGGCTGTTCTCCGCGCGAGCTGATAAAGGAAAAGCAGGGTATTATTACTTTGGATTTAATCCTCCACGAGAAAGAGTAAGTAAATTATCGAGGACACTGAAAAAGTCCTCTTGTTTCCCTTCTATAAAGAAATGGCGGTATAAATTCAAGAAAATCCGGATTTATACCGTTTTTTTGTATCTTCGAGTCACCAAAAGAATACCGCCATGTTAGCACCCCAAGAGCGTTTGGCTTTTAGTGATTATTCAAGTCTTTATGATTTGATCATCCCTCAGGATAACCTGCTTCGACGCATCAACTCGCTGATAGACTTTTCCTTTGTTTATAATGAGCTCGTTTCCAAATATTATCCGGACAATGGTCGTATCGCCGAGAGCCCT
>NZ_JAFKPJ010000028.1:0-37849 GCF_019633765.1 Bacteroides sp. 11BF | reverse complement strand
TTAAACGAACGTTTATTGAAACACTTATCTTTTTAGCCAATACATCATTGTATATCAAATAATTAAATTATAGAAGAGTATTCTTTTCCCCTTTAATCTCACATTTACTTGTTCACTGACAGATTCCTTTCTACCTTTGCAACATATTAACTTCATTTAAATATTAACTAAATAAATCATCCAATGAAGAAAGAAAATGTATTATCTCAAGTCATGAACAAAAGTGTAAAAAAACGCCAATAAGAAAACACAATCAACTATAACAGAAATAGTTATAGAAACAAGAGGAAGAAAAAAGGGAGTACCGATACAAGGGATTATCTCCAACAATGAAGGGATCATAAAAGCGTTGATAAGATCCTATATCATAGATGCAAAGCTACAAAATATCAATACATGTCAGGCTTCACTAACGCGCTACATCTATGAAAAAGAACTCTTCGGAAAGCTCAGAGGTGGAGTATTCAAACCACTGGATTATAGCACAATCAAGACTTATATAAATAGCCTGTGGAAAGAGGTAGAAAAGGAAAATACGAAACCGAAGATCAACCGCCGAAATACATACAATGAATTTTATTGAACCGGAGTACGTCCGGACCGACTTATCTTTGAGGCAACAATCTATTTATTAACCTTTTAAATCATAGGAATATGAAAAAGAGAAAAAGACACGCCTCACAAAGCGAATCACTGAAACTGAAATGGAAAAGACGCATCATCTTCGAAAAAGGATACACAGAGTCCTGTGCAGAATGGATGGCGGAACGATTGGAAGCGTTATTAGATCATATGCTATACGGGCATGCGACGGTAGCTTACCGAAAACAGGACGGGAGTTTCCGGATGGTAAAGGCAACACTGATCCACTACGAGACGGAGTTCCGCAAAAAGTACGATCCGATGGCTGTGGAAGGTGCCGTAGTCTACTGGAATGTGGACGAACAGCGGTGGACGACGTTTCAAGTGGAGAACTTTATGGAATGGAGACCGACAGTATAGATCGAACACCACAGATTACACGGATTTCCACAGATGAATTATTTATATTTTGAGGAATCAAATGAAAACATCTTTGGGAATCCGGGGTAATTTGTGATAAAAGTATTACAGATAAAAAAATAACTAATCTATAAAAACAATATGGCAATAGCATACGACGGGATCAACTATTTCCCGGTGGGCGTAAACTTCATGGAAGAGAACGCAATGGAAGTGATAGAAGCAAAATATGGAATAAAAGGCCCGGCAATCGTACTGAAACTGCTGTGCAAAATATACAAGGAGGGATACTTCATCCGTTGGGATGAAGAACAGTGTCTAATCTTTGCCAACAAGGCGGGAAGAGAGGTGCAAGCCAAGGAGGTACAGGGGATTATTGAAATCCTGTTCATCAAAGGAATATTGGACAGAAACAGTTATCTGGAAAACGGAATACTGACTTCGGCAAACATACAGAAGGTATGGATGGAAGCGACAAAGCGAAGAAAAAGGGATCTGAAAGCATTGTCCTATCTGCTGGTGAAAAACTTGACTCTGCAGGAAGATGAAGCGCCGGAAGGTGAAAATGTAACCGTTAATCCGGGAAATGTAGTACATGATGTAGCCGTTAACGCAAAAAATGCATGCAATTCCGGACAAAGTAAAGTAAAAGAAAATAAAGAAAAGGAAAATAAAGAATTTCCCCCCTCAGCTCCCCCCAAGGGGAAGGAGGAAGAAAGGAANGGAAAATAAAGAATTTCCCCCCTCAGCTCCCCCCAAGGGGAAGGAGGAAGAAAGGAAGGAGGATTCTGCTTCTCTCCCGATACCGGGATACGCTTTCAATACGATGACGCACAATTATCCGGGACTGACGGACACGCTGAAAAGATTGGGAATAAACGAGGTGAGCGAAGTAAACGCCATTCTCAGGCTGTCGGACTATGGAAGAAAGGGAACAACGGTGTGGCGGCTGATTGCCAACACTTGCTGGAGTGACATTGGGACGAAAGGAAGGTATCTGATTGCGGCACTGAATAAGGCAAAAAGGAAATAAACGGATAGTACAAGATCTCTGTTTATAGTTGACAAAAAAGCAAGTATATCGGTTATAGCCCGCAAAGACCTTCAGTAAGGCTAAGAAGTGAAGATCGAACTTAACAAACTGAAAAACAAGATATTCAAAGTACAAAATATCTGTCAGTAAAAGCTTTGTTTTAACACAGAGTTAAAGTTCGTTTTTCGTCTGCAAATAGCAAATTCTTTAAATGTAAAAGACTTGTTATTTGCAGACAAGAACAAAACCATTGGAAAATGGCATTAACAATGTTAACGGGCAAAAGGCATAAGATATCCTCTCCCACTGTACATAGTTATATTGTTATTTACCTCTCCCGGCAGACACAATCCGCCAGGTGGTCGTTGATAAATCCGGAGGCCTGCAAGTGGGCGTAACAAATCGTAGTTCCGAAGAATTTAAATCCCCGTTTTTTCATATCCTTACTCATAGCATCAGATTCGGGAGATGATACCGGAATCTCACTTAATAACTGAAAACTGTTGACTATTGGTTTTCTGTCGGGAAAGAATGACAGTGTATAGTTATAAAAACTACCGAACTCTTTTTGTATAGCGAGAAATAACCTTGCATTTGTGATTGTCGATTTGATCTTCAGACGATTTTTCACAATACCATCAAAGTGCATCAACCGTTCAACATCTTCATCGGTCATTTGTGCCACCGACTCAGCATCGAAATTGCAAAAGGCTTTGCGATACCCCTCACGTTTCTTAAGGATGGTTATCCAACTCAAGCCAGCCTGAGCACTCTCCAATACAAGAAACTCAAACAGCGTCTTGTCATCGGTCACCAATTTTCCCCACTCTTGATCATGGTACTTCACATACAGTTCGTCACTCCCGCACCAACCGCAACGTCCGTTTATTATATCTTGCATAATCATAACACTTAATAGTACGATACAAAGATAGTAGATTCACCATGTCGCACCAAATATCGATAAACAAAACACAAGCAATTATTTTTTTCAGTATATACCCCTCACTTCCGGTTTTTTTCGTACTTTTACAGCTTGTTGGAAAGTTATGCACTTCCGGCATCTGAGAACAGATAAAAAGAAAAAACAATATATAAAATGAATCACAAATGGAATTATCGACCCATTACACAAGAACAGGCAGAGACAAGCCGGGCACTGGCTCAGGAACTGGGTATTAGCCCGGTCCTGGGACAACTTTTGGTGCAAAGGGGAATTACAAAGGCACAGGATGCCAAGAAATTCTTCCGTCCACAATTGCCCGATTTGCATGATCCATTCCTGATGAAGGATATGGACATAGCAGTGGAACGCCTGAACATGGCAATGGGAAAGAAAGAGCGCATTCTGATTTATGGAGATTACGATGTGGACGGCACCACCGCTGTGGCACTGGTCTACAAGTTCATTCAACAGTTCTACTCGAACCTTGACTATTACATCCCCGACCGTTACAACGAAGGATACGGAATTTCCAAAAAAGGAGTTGACTATGCCGCAGAGACAGGAGTGGGACTTATCATTGTGCTGGACTGCGGCATTAAAGCAGTGGAGGAGATTACGTATGCCAAAGAGAAGGGAATTGACTTCATCATCTGCGACCATCATGTACCGGACGATGTATTGCCGCCGGCCGTTGCCATTCTGAATGCCAAACGACTGGATAATACATACCCATACACCCATCTTTCGGGATGTGGCGTGGGATTCAAATTCATGCAGGCTTTTGCCATCAGTAACGGCATCGAGTTTCATCATCTGATTCCGTTGCTCGACCTGACCGCTGTAAGCATTGCATCGGATATTGTACCGATCATGGGCGAAAACCGTATCTTAGCCTATCATGGACTGAAACAGCTGAACAGCAATCCGAGCGTAGGGCTGAAAGCGATTATCGATGTATGCGGATTATCGGAGAAAGAAATTACGGTGAGTGACATTGTATTCAAAATAGGTCCGCGTATCAACGCTTCCGGACGTATACAGAACGGAAAAGAAGCGGTAGACCTGTTGATTGAGAAGGATTTCTCGGCAGCACTTGAGAAAGCCGGACAAATCAACCAATACAATGAAACCCGGAAGGATCTGGATAAAAGCATGACGGAAGAGGCCAATAAGATTGTAGCCGAGCTGGAAGGATTAGTGGATCGCCGTTCGATAGTGCTTTACAATGAAGACTGGCATAAAGGAGTGATCGGAATCGTAGCCTCACGGTTGACAGAAATTTACTACCGTCCGGCAGTGGTATTGACGCGGACAGATGACATGGCGACAGGTTCGGCACGTTCGGTATCCGGCTTCGATGTTTACAAAGCTATCGAGCATTGCCGCGACTTGCTCGAAAACTTCGGAGGGCATACCTATGCTGCCGGACTCTCGATGAAAGTGGAAAATGTACAGGCATTCACCGAACGATTCGAAAGTTTCGTGTCGGAACACATACTGCCTGAACAGACCAGTGCAGTGATCGACATTGATGCCGAAATAGACTTTAAAGACATCACTCCGAAATTCTTTAATGAATTGAAGCGATTCAACCCGTTCGGTCCCGATAATCAGAAACCGGTGTTCTGCACGCACCACGTGTACGATTATGGAACAAGCAAAGTGGTCGGACGCGATCAGGAACATATCAAGCTGGAACTGGTAGATAACAAATCGAACAACGTGATGAACGGAATCGCTTTCGGACAAAGTTCGCACGTAAGATACATCAAAACCAAACGCTCATTTGATATCTGCTACACCATTGAGGAGAACACCCACAAACGAGGGGAAGTACAGTTGCAGATTGAAGATATCATGCCGATAGAGTGACTTACCAAGAGATTTTAAAACAATACTGGGGTTATGATTCCTTCCGCGATTTGCAGAAGGACATCATAACCAGCATTGGCAATGGCAAAGACACACTGGGACTGATGCCCACCGGAGGCGGAAAGTCAATCACCTTTCAGGTTCCTGCCCTTGCCAAAGAGGGATTGTGCATTGTCATCACTCCACTGATCGCCTTAATGAAAGATCAGGTGCAGAACCTGAAAAAACGCGGAATCAAAGCGGTAGCCATCTATTCCGGAATGACACGGCAAGAGATTGTAGTGGCATTAGAGAACTGTATCTTCGGAGACTATAAGTTTCTCTATATCTCTCCCGAACGACTGGATACGGAAATTTTCCGGGCCAAACTCCGGTCAATGAAAATCAGCATGATCACCGTGGACGAAAGCCATTGCATCTCGCAATGGGGATATGACTTTCGTCCGGCCTACCTGAAAATAGCAGATATCAGAGAACTGGTGCCGGATGCTCCGGTGCTGGCACTGACCGCTACCGCCACTCCCGAAGTGGTGAAAGACATACAGGAACGTCTCCACTTCCGCCGGGAAAATGTATTCCGTATGAGTTTCGAACGGAAAAACCTGGCATACATTGTCCGCTCCACCGATAATAAAAACGGAGAATTGCTTCACATCCTGAACCGGATACAGGGCAGTGCAATCGTATACGTACGCAGTCGGCGGAAAACCAAAGAAACGACCGAGCTACTGGTAAATGAAGGAATCACTGCCGACTTTTATCATGCAGGATTAGACAATGCAACCAAAGATCTCCGCCAGCAACGATGGCAAAACGGTGAGAGCCGGGTCATGGTAGCCACCAATGCGTTTGGTATGGGTATTGACAAACCGGATGTACGCATCGTGATCCATCTGGACCTCCCCGACTCCCCCGAAGCTTATTTCCAGGAAGCCGGACGGGCAGGGCGTGACGGTCAGAAAGCATACGCAGTCATACTCTACGCAAAATCGGATAAAACGACACTCAACAAACGTATTACGGATACCTTTCCGGATAAGGATTATATAAAAGATGTGTACGAACATCTGCAATACCACTATCAAATGGCGATGGGCGACGGACTGGGATGTATGTATGACTTCAGTCTGGAAGAGTTTTGCCGCAAATTCAAATATTTCCCCGTACCTGCCGACAGTGCTCTGAAGATACTCACACAGGCCGGATACCTGGAATATACCGACGAACAGGACAATGCTTCACGAATCATCTTCACGATCCGCCGGGATGAGTTGTATAAACTCCGCGAGATGGGGGAAGCCGCAGAGAAACTGATACAAATGATTCTGCGATCTTACACGGGTGTCTTTACAGACTATGCCTACATCAGCGAGCAGACTCTGGCGGTACGTACGGGACTGACCCGGCAGCAGATTTACGACTTGCTGGTGATGCTGAGCAAGCGCCGTATCGTCGACTACATTCCGCATAAAAAGACACCTTACATTATATATACGCGCGAACGGGTAGATTTGCATTATCTGCAGATTCCCCGGGCGGTATACGAAGAAAGAAAAGAGCGCTACGAGAAACGCATTCATGCCATGGTGGAGTATGTTACTTCAGAGAATGTCTGCCGCAGCCGGATGTTGCTCCGCTACTTCGGAGAGAAGAACGAACACAACTGCGGACAATGTGATGTCTGCCTCAGCCACCGCACACAACCGGACGTGCCACAAAGCAGCTTCGACGAATTAAAGGAACAAATAACAACCCTGCTGAAAGAACACCCGATGACTCCGGCAGAGATAGCTTCGCACATAAATACAGATAAAGAACAGTTGGGCGAAGTGGTACGGTTTATGCTGGACGAGGGCTTGCTAAGTTCAGAGAACGGGTTGCTCACCGAAAAAACTTCCTGAAAAGCAGTAAGGGTATGTGATGAAATTACTACATTTGCAACCAAACTAAAAAAACACCGATCATGCCAAACTTCTTTAAATCTTTTTTCTCAGGTAAAACAGAAAACCCTGAGGAGGAAAAACAGAAAAACGCCAAAAAGAACTTTGAGATATTTAAATATGACGGCCTGCGTGCTCAACGTATGGGACGCCCGGACTATGCCATTAAATGCTTCAACGAAGCACTGGCCATCGAAGAGGATTTCGAAACACTGAACTATCTGAGCCAGATTTACATGCAGACCGGAGAGTTCGTGAAAGCACATGAACTGCTGGAACGTATGATTGCATTGGAACCGGAACTGACGAGCACGTACCTGACGCTGGCCAACCTGTGCTTCATGCAAGAAAATTATCAGGAAATGGCCGATGCTGCCCAGAAGGCCATCGCATTGGAAGAGGGTAACGCAATGGCACACTACCTGTTAGGTAAAGCCAATCATGGATTGGATAACGGAATAATGACCATTGCCCATCTGACAAAGGCCATTGTGCTGAAAGATGATTTCACGGAAGCCCGGCTGCTTCGTGCCGAAGCACTGTACAAAATGCAGCAATTCGCAGAGGCTATGGAAGATATTGAAGCCATACTTGCGCAGAATCCGGACGAAGAAGCTGCCCTCCTGTTACGTGGCAAAATAAAAGAAGCCACCGGAAAGCAGGAAGAAGCGGAAAACGATTACCTCAGTGTGACGGAAATGAACCCTTTCAACGAACAGGCCTATCTATATCTGGGACAATTGTTCATTACACAGAAGAAACTGTCTGCGGCTATCGAACTGTTCGATGAAGCAATAGACCTGAATCCGAACTTTGCTGCGGCCTACCACGAAAGAGGACGTGCCAAACTGCTGAACGGTGACAAAGAAGGCTCAGTAGAAGATATGAAGAAATCGCTGGAACTGAACCCGAAAGAAGGGGAGAACCTGAACGGACAGTTCAATAATCAGCAGGCAGAGACTACTCCAAACGTATTGGGATTGTAAACTAACCGTTCTGATACAGTCATTTCCCGGACCGGAATCTTACTCCCTGTCCGGGAAACGATTATGTATCATTCCATATTATCCGTGTGTGGACGAAGAAAGCACAACTGCATACCCAAAGCCAGCAATACAATACCTCCCAGAATAACAAATCCCAATCCCAGATTGCCACCGTCCGTCCATTTTCCAAACAAGCTTGTTACAGCTGCTCCGGCAAAAACTCCGGTCATATTCATTATACCATAGGCTGTTGCCCGATATTTGGCCGAAACAAACTGGCACAAAATAGGCATATTATTGGCATCGAACATACCGAAACCGACACCAAACAGAAATCCCGCACCTACTATACTGATGAAACCATTGCCTAAGCCCAATAAAAGAAGCGCAGGTATGGTCAACCCTAACCCGATTGCGCCTGTATAGATACGTCCGCGTATGTCTTTGCATACCCAACGGTCTGACAATAACCCTCCCAGAATAACTCCGATAAAAGAAGAGACAGCAATCGTTATAGTGGATATAGGACCTGCCTCAGCCATAGGGATATCAAGATTCTCAGCGTACAGGGTAGGCAACCAATTCTTCGTAGCCCATCCGGGAAGACTGGGAGCTGCAAAATAGAACAGAATAATCCAAAAAGCAATATTACCGAATAAAAGAGTCACTCCTTTAAACAACGGAATCTTTTTTGATTTATCTGTATGCATGGCCCGAATGACCCTGGCATGCTCTTCATTCTCACGAAGGAATATAATCAAGACCAATGCATAGACAATGCCTACAATACCGAACCAATGGAATGTAGTATGCCACGAATAGGCCGCAGCTACCGTAGCGCCAAACCCGCCAATGGCCTGACCGGCATACAATCCCGTCATATGGATACCGACTGCCAGCGAACGTGATTTCTCCTGATGCCAATCGGCTATCAAAGAGAGGCCCGCAGGAATGTATAATGCCTCACTGACTCCCATCAATGCGCGCAACCAGTAGATTTGATTAAATGTATCGGCATACCCCATGCCATAAGTGACTGCCGACCAGACAAAAAGACTCCCGACAATCAACCATTTACGACTGACGCGATCGGCAATAATTCCTGCCATCGGACTCATAAGACCGTAAATCCAAAGGAAGACTGCCATTAGCCGCCCAAAATTGGTAGCCGACTGCAATTCTATAATATCTATCTGCATCGCATCTTTCATGGTTGACAGCATCTGACGATCCATATAATTTAATAATGCCACAAACCATAAAAGTCCGACAACGATCCAAGGATATATTTTTCTATTTTTCATACCAACTATCTCTCTTTATATGATTTACCTTTATCAATGAGCTCTTTCAACTGTATTTGTTGGAAAACCATCTGTGCCTGGCTACTTTCATAAAAAACACCAATCGTAGAATCATTGACCGAGGTTATGCAGGAATAGCCAAAACTTCCCAACTCATCCAACATGATTTTCCGGCCTGAATCCCAGGTACTTCCATCATCCAGGCTGCACTTTAACGTCATATGGTCTCTACTGTCATAAGACTCCGGATTGCAGAATAAAAGAAGAGTCTTTTGTCTGCCGTTTTCCTGATAAGTATGTCGATGAATGCTTGCCATACAAGTAGGCTCTATCAATGCTTTTCGGGAAGTGGGATGTTCCGTCCATGTGCTTCCCAGATCGGCGGTGACACAAATACGGCGCCCATTGACCTTTTTATTACCGTGATTACGGTTATCACGCATATTCAACATGACGCTGCCATCCTGTAATTCGACTGCCATACACTCCGTAGTGTTGTGATAAGCCGGCTTAGCGGCTATCCATGTTTTTCCCCCATCCTTGCTATACGTAATATTAGAGAATGGTATTCCATCTTTATCACGGCCTTGTGTGGGAAATATTAATGTACCGTCTTTCAAAGTAATGCCATGCCCCGGTGCCGGAGCATACAGCCACCATTCCGGTTTCTTGGTTTGTGCTGTTATATTTACAGGGTCACTCCAAGTCAGTCCGTCATCCACGCTTTTCGTAATCAAGAACTGACAGGTCTCTTTAACCCCGAGCCCGGGCTGAGAACCTTTCGCATGCCATTGGTGTATCCAACGGGTACTGTCCTGCGTCATTCCTTCCACCCATTTACCCGATCGGGGATCTAAGACTCCATACATCCAGAGTCCCGCCACATAAATAGTACCGTTCTTTTCATCGGTCAGGATACAAGCATCACTGATTCCATTATATTTCTCTGGCAATCCACCCCACTTTTTGCGGTCGAGCACTATCTGCATCGGCTGCCAGTTCATTCCACCATCCAGGCTTCGCATCATCGCAATATCGATATCACCTTGCAAGTCACGCGAACTATCGTAACGGGCATCAAATATGGCCATCAAAGTTCCTTTCAGGGAAGTAGTAATGCCGGGAATACGCGAAGTATGAACTCCGTCTTCCCCTCTTTGCCGTACAGCAACCCCGGTACGGAGTGCGACAATCGGACGAACGGAAGTTACAGAAGCCTTACCACAAGTCGTTGTCACATGATCACAACTGACCGTCACACGATGGGTTAAGTCAACTTTATCTTTCAATTTAACAGTTACCCACAGTATGGTAGTATCTGATTTCAATTCCAACGGAGTGTCTAAAACCGTTTTTAAAGCGGGAGCAACTGAGTCGACACACTTTTCCCAGTCAGAAAGCCCCCTCTTTCCGGCAACTCTATATAAACTCAAATGAGTTAAATCGGTCAACAAAGTAGTACCTTTCAGGGATAATCCGATCTCCTTTACAAAACATGGTCCCGGACAGCTCTTTATCAACTTTAATTGCAAAACCGGATTAATCTCCTTTTTTGTCAAGACCGGTACTATGGGCTGTCGAACAATAACTTTCACCCGCTCGGCACGTAACGGAGTACTGAGTAAAAAACAACTAAATAAAAACAATATCGAAATATAACGCATATTGGTAAAATTGGGGATAAAAGTTAATATAGCATTTTATCAGTTTCTTCAAGTTTGAAGCGTACGCCGACAATGGAGTGTTGTTCGGGGCCCGGCCGCATCTTAACATAAGTGATGGCGACAATAGTCCCATCCGGTAGGATTTCGAGACCAGGATATCCACAATCCGAACCGGCATAACTATGTAAAAGCTTTATTTTATATTGTCCGGAAGTTCCCTCAAGCAAATCTTTATAATTACCGACCCAGGCTACAAAATGCCCTTTCGTCGGACTGTTGGGAGCCATATCCCGAAAGACGGCAATCATACGACCGTCAGGAGTAAACTTTATTACATGCCTGTCTCCGGTCAGACCCCAGGGAGTTTCTTGCAAAGGAGACCAGGTGGTTCCCTCATCATCAGAAAACATCATCAGAGAATTGCCTACCCGGTTATTTTCACGCGCTACACAGACAAGCCGTTTGCCATCGGGAGCACGGAAGACACAGGGTTCACAGGGTGAACGCCCCTCCATCTCGCCTACTTTCACCGACTCGCTCCAGGTCAATCCTCCGTCATGTGAGACAGATTGCCACAAAGTCAACGGAGGACGGTCCCGATCATTCAGTCCACGGTGATACAACCCGAGATAATCGCCATTCTTCAATTTTACAATGCTTGAAAACGCCATCACACAAGGTTTATTCAAACTACGGACCGGACTCCAGCTCTTCCCTCCGTCTTCACTATAAGTCATAGGCATGTCCGGCCAGGCACTAAACACAAAGACACGTTCTTTCCCCTGCTTATCCGTCAGTTTGTAAATACTGGGACAATTGCTCATCGTCTGCCAGTCAGCAGGGGTTTTACCATTTTTCCAAGTCAGCCCGGCATCCTTACTTTCGGCTATGAAAGACGCTTTACCTCCATGCCCGTAAGACCAGGTACAAAGAATAGTCTTATGATCATCCATCATTACAGTAGTAGGATGTCCGTTATATAAATCCGGTCTGCCCGGAGCTATTGTCACCTGCCGTTCACGCTGCCCCGATATGTCGATCCAAGGCAGATTGGGATGGACATTTTGTCCGATTGAAGGAACAGCACAAAACAATAGAAACAGTTTCAAGATTGTGTTCTTCATAAACTTATGCTTTAAATTATTATACTTCCATATCAAAAGAACTGTGTAAAAGTATATAACAGCTACTCCACACAGTTCCTTCTTTTTATATTCTATCTCTCTACATTACTTTCGTACCCATCTGTCTGCACCAGTTTGTCATTTAAGACCATATCATTATAATTGATTGGGAAATACAATGGATAACCGGGCTTGTCATTCAAATTGGGCACCTCCTTATAAATGTCAATGGTCCCGCCACAATGGAAACGCACCAAATCAAACCATCGTTTTTGCTCTATAAAAAGCTCTCTTAAACGTTCGTCACAGATTTCTTTCTCTACAGCAATCTTATCTTTCGGGCCATCATAGGGCTCCAGGCCCGCCCGGTCACGAACCTCATTCAGATCGACAAGAGACTCAGATATCTTATTGAGTGCAGCATTGGCCTCAGCACGCAACAGAAGAAGATCTCCCCAACGATAAGCTATCAAGTCATCGTCAAAATAACGATCGTCGGAATAGGCCTTCCCCCTGAATTTGTTTGTCTGGGTTAAAATCAGGTTACCATCTTTATCCACCAAATCAATCATGGCGACTTTATAGCGCCTATCGCCCGGATACTTAAGATACAACTCTCTGGCCTTGTCACTTGGGGCATAGACATGGCGGCTCTGATTAGGTGAAGTTGCCGCATCGGCCAAGTTGACAGCCATCGATAAATTATCGGTTCTCGATGTAGTGTTGGTTGCAATAGAAAGATTTCCAGTTTCATAACGTTCAAAATAAAAAGAGAAAATGATCTCATTATTCTTTTTATTATCATTGGCAAATACCTTTGCATAATCCGCTAGCAAAGACACTCCACTCCCGCCTACCTGATCGATTGCCTTGATCGCTTCTTCCATATCCGCATTTCCACCATTCAGGACCTTTGCCTTCCACATTAAAACATCAGCTTTCAAAGCATAGGCAGCCGGCTTTGAAGCTAAATTCTTATTGATATATCCATCCTCCGGAAATAACAGGACAGCCTGTTCTATATCTTCAAGGATCAACTTCATGACGTCTTCTTTGGGAGAACGGGGTTTAAGCTCAACGTTGTCCGAAAGCACAGGATCAGTAATGATGGGAGCATCTCCCCAAATACGCACTATAAGAAAATAAGTATATGCTCTTAAGAAATGGCACTCAGCTTTTATACGATTCTTCTCAGTCTCATTAGTAAACTTCAGACTTTCAATTTTATTGAAAAGAAGATTGGCGTGATGAATGATATTATAAGCCGAGCGATAAGAAGGAGCATTGCTCTCAAGCAAAGTATGGGCCCATGCCACACTCGTAGGGCCGATCTCACCGGCTTTAAAAGCATCTCCCCGGTCTTCACCGTAATAAGAAGTATTATTCAGGTCACGCACCTTATTGTAAATGCCCGTAAGATAAGCTTTGGCATCTCCCGGAGTTTTCCAGAACGACTGTGAAGTGATGGTAGAAACCGGATCAACCTCCAACAAGCTACAACTGCAAATCCATGTGCAGCAGAGAATACAGATCAATATTTTTGTTGCTTTCATAGTGAAAATCATTTTAAAAAGTTAGTCTTACACCAAAGTTAAATTGAATCGGGAGGAAGTATTCACCGGTCTCTTGTCCATCGTACTGTTCAGGATTTAATCCGTCAAAGGCTGTAATGTATCCGATATTTGTCACACCGGCATTCAAAGAAACCCCTTTCACCTTCATTTTAGAACATACGGAACGCGGTAGTTCATAACCTAACGAAACCTCACGGAAGCACAAATAATCTCCCTTTGAATAATAAGCCGTATTGTCGGCATTTCCATTTGAATTCATCCCGGCATAAGCTATTGTACGCATGTGATTGCGATATCCGTTATCCCAGTCCGAAGCAACATCGTAACGCGGATACTTGGCTGTTGCAGCATCACCTGTCTGCCACCAGATGTTTCCATTCGTAACGTCAGTAGTCGTTATAATAGCATTGCGTGCATTGGCATTGGCACGGCATCTCCATATATTGGCAATGGAATGTCCTAAAGCAAAATCGACAACCAAACGAAGAGAAAAATTCTTGTAAGACAAATTATTAATCAAGGCTCCCTTCTTATCCGGATTGGCCCAGCCAATAAAAGTAATATCCTTATCATCGATAACTCCATTATTGTCAAGGTCGGCCCAGATAGCATCTCCGGCAACCTTTTTCTTATTCATCTTAGAACCGGAAACCTTGGTGTCGACCGGAGCTTTTGCAGCTTCTTCATCTGTATCGTATACCCCCAGATACTTATATCCCCAACGTCCGCCTATCCTCTCGCCTTCGGCCAGGCCGCCGGTCTCAACATAAGTACCGGATTTAGCATCCCATACAAGTCCGCCCTGTACCCGATTTTTGTCTCTCCCATTATAAGGAAGCTTTTTCATATACGTCCTGTTCATACTGAAAGTACCCGTAACATCCCAACTCACGGGGGAAGTTGTTGAAAGAGGATGTGCTGTCAGCGATAACTCAAAACCTTTGTTCTGTACAGTCCCCAAATTGGCCTTTATAGAACTAAAACCTGTCTGTGCCGGAAGAGCTTTGTCATACAAACGATCGGAAGTCAATTTATTATATCCGGTTACCGACAGTTCAAGACGATTATCAAAGAAACCGGCATCAAAACCATAATCCACATTAGAGGTTGTTTCCCATACCAAACTGTTATTGGCAAGTACACTATTCAGTACCCCCGGATTTCCGGCATAAATATATGAAGCATATTCGCCTTGTGTATTAGAATACGACAACTTATTATTTCCGGTCTGTCCCCAGCTCGCCCGCAACTTCATCCGGCTGACAACGGTTTTGGGAAACCAGTCTTCATAATGCATATTCCATCCTCCGGATACGGCCGGAAACAATGCGAATTTATGATCTTCGGCAAATTGGGAGGCTCCGTCATAGCGTGCTGAAACCGTCAGCAAATAGCGGCGCTTATAGTCATAATTGACACGGGCAAAGAAACCTACCAGTACTTCTTTATCCAAAGAGGAAGTGGTACGCTGTAAATCGGGCTTGGTAGGCGCCAACGTAGGTACATAATCCGTAGGGGCTTCCGAGCCTGTTCCCTTCAATTTATAGGTATCGTCCTGGGTATAGTTCATACCTATCATTGCATTAAAAGTGTGCTTATCACTGAATACTTTATCATAGGTAAACACCGCGTCTGCCATGATTTGCTTATACTGATCGTGTTTCTCGAGTGTCTTACGACCTTTATTAAACTCGTTATACTTCTCAAAAAAACGATAGATATTTTCCTGCATATAATAGGAGGCTGACGGTTTAAAATGCAATCCCTTCAGAATCTCCCAATCCAATCCTAACTGAATCGTGTTTCGATAAGCTTTGTCCGAAATATCCTGATAATATAATTCGTGCAGTCTATTCCGAGGTGAGCCTCCGGCTTCACCAATACCGGGAGTTCCATCGTCATAATACAGACGGAAGGTCGTAGGATAGCGAGAAGAACGGTCCATTGTGCTTGTGCCCGAGTTCTCCGGATCAGTCGCTTTATTCGAGATTGTGGAGTGTTTCAATCCGACGGTTAATTTTAAATTACTGCGAAGATTGTAATTTCCATTGGCAGTAAGGCTGAAACGATCGTACCCCGTACCCAGAACAATACCTTCTGAATTAATATACCCCAGACTCACATAATAATTACCTTTGTCATTTCCACCGGAAGCACTCAGATCGTAGTTGTGTGTCAATGCAGTCTGAAACAATACATCTTTTTGATAGTGATTGTCTTTAAATATCAACTGTTTTCCCGAATAAGGATCGGTCATCGTTTCATATCCTTGTCTGTTCAGCAAATCGTCGACATAAGACTGCCCCATATTGGAAATCAAATCATCTAAATATTCGGTAGTGAAACGAGAATAGCCATATCCTTCCAAGGCTCCATTTTTATAATTGATATTACCTGTTGAATAAGGATATGCGCCGCCTTCCAGGCGTCCGCTGACATTCGCGTCATTGATTCCGCGGGAACCGGCTAAGCGGGAAGCATACAGATAGTCGCGTGCACCGGAAAACGGATAATGCTGCCGAATCTGCTCAACTCCCAAACGGTAGGAAGCGGAAATAGTGGCTTTACCATCTTTTGAAGAACCTTGCTTGGTAGTAATAAGAATGATACCATTGGCAGCCTTAGCACCATAAATTGCAGCAGAAGCGGCATCTTTCAATACTTCCATAGACTCAATATCTTCCTGATTAAGTCCATTCATATTGCTACGGACAACCCCATCAATGACAAAAAGAGGAGAGTCGTTAGCCGGATCGGTTGACCCGCCACGGATCAGCACTACCGGCTGTGCACCGGGCTGTCCGGTAGTCTGTCGAATATCCAGTCCAGCGACCTTTCCCTGTAGATTGTTCAAAGGAGATGCAGAGACAGAAGACATTAACTCCGCTTTCTTCACAGATACAACTCCTGAAGTAACAGTTGCCTTAGATTGAGTTCCATAACCGATGGCTACGACCTCGTCAAGTAGAACCGACTCATCTTCCAAAGTAATTTCATAAAATGTATTATTGGTTACTTTCAGATCCTTGGTTTTCATTCCAATAAAGGAGATTTGTAACAAAGATTTATGTGGGACCTTTAATTTAAATTTTCCATCGACATCGGTAGTTGTACCTATTTGTGTGTTCTTTACAATAACTGTAGCACCTATGACCGGTTCTCCGGATGTGTCCTTAACAACACCACTAATCTCAAAATTGCCACTTTGTTGAGCATGAACGGGTGCTAATGTCCCAATAAATGTCAATAAAACAACAATGAGACACTTAATTCGAGTAATTTTTCTCATCTTTGTATGCTTTTAATATAAAATTTAAGGCGTAGAGCGAAGGGGGTATATTCCGTCCAAAGTCTATTTCCCCTTCCCTACTTTTATTTTTTAATTCAAGAAACCTATTTTTTCAAGATCTCTTTTGAGCGAAGAATATTCATCATCGCCAAACGGTGTGATGGGCAGACGGCACCGGCCGCAATCAACACCTATTAAATTCATTATTGCTTTTCCTCCACGTACACCTCCTCCATATTTAATTATTATTTTTACTATTTCAATCGACTTCTGCTGCATCCGGCGAGCAGTACAGATATCACCTTTCTTGAACGCATCAAAAAGATTCTGATATACAACAGGTAAATAATTGTAGGTACTACCAACACCGGCAACGGCTCCTAAAGCCAATCCGGCAATCAGAATTTCATCGTATCCATGCAGCACTTCGAATTCTCCATTATTGAGTTCCAAGCATTCACCCATCTCCATCAGGTTATTGTGTGTGAATTTCGTTCCAACCAGATTAGGCATCGTTTTTTTTCCCTCTATAAGAAAAGAGCGAACCGAAAGAGATACTCCCGTCATAGACGGCATATTATAATAATAGAAAGGAAGATCGGGAGCACTTTGAGCAATTGGAGTAAAAAAGTCCACCAGATCCTTTACCGAAGAGGGTTTAAAAAAACAGGGAGCCATAGCGGCAAAAGCATCAGCTTCCACCTCTTGTGCATGCCGAGCCAGCTCCATAGCTTCCAATTGACAGTTACTACCCACATGCGCAATCACCTTAAAGCGTTTCCGGGCAGACTTTATCCACTGAGCAAGAATAACTTTACGCTCATCCGTAGTCAGTGAATGAGATTCTCCTGTGGTTCCACAAACAAATACACCTGCCATTCCTGATTCAGCCATCAGGTCGGCGTATTTGTCTATAACAGAAAGCTTGATATCTCCCCACGCATCCATAGGAGTAAAAGTGGCGGCAACCATTCCTTCCAAACGTTGATAATGTTTCATTTTATTATTTAATTAGATATTAATTAAGAATAAGGAATCTCTGATTGGAAACCCATTTCTCTGCGTCGATAACAAAGGTATAAAATGGCTGCGCAGCTATAATAAATTGTTATTTACCCGGTTACCCGCAATAAAAGAACGGCCATCCTCCAGATATTTCCCAAGGGAATGCTAAAATTCTGTTTGACTTTTTGCAATCCCCCGATTATTCGTTAACGATTCTACGTTTCATAAAAATCTTGTATACGGCAAAATGTTTCTCAAGCGCCTTTCTGTAACCGGGCTCATCATGTTTCTCCAAAAAGTCGAGAAGGTCAGCGTGAGTTACCAATTCTCCCCGCTCTTTTATCTCTATATTAATAGGCTCGAGCAACTCTTTGAATTTATCTTTCACAAAAACCATTACGGGATGAATAATCTCCTGAAACTCACGGATAGTGGCATTGCCGGTTATTTCATAAAGTTTAGCATGAAAAGTAAATTCACTGATAGGGGCATATTCATTATTCTCAAAAGCGATACCCAATCGGACAATCTCTTTCAGTTCAATAATATCTTCCGGAGTTATATTCTGAAAGAGATCACTGCAAATTCCCAACTCTAAAGCAATTCTAAAACCTAAAAGATCAAACAGAGAATGTTCACTTAGAATACGCGGATCGACAACTCGCTTCATACCTCCAAGAATAGAGGGCTCAGTCAGAATCATGCCTCGTCTGGTACGTGTTTCTATCATCCCTACCATTTTCAATCGGCTGAGAGCCTCCCTCAGCACACTACGCGCCACACCCAAAGCGGCGGCCAGTTCCATCTCATTGGGAATGGCATCTCCTGCCCGCAGATCTTTAGTTCTAAAATAAGTAAGTAGGTTATCTTCGACCTGATCGACCAAAGTTATCGCCTGACCATGTAGTTTTAATATATCCATAGTATAACAATTCAGTTTAGTTAAAATAAGATTAATCTTATTTGTCTGACAAATAAAGGAAGTTTTTCGCAGAAAAACTAACATCTTAAGAACTGAAACGCTCCATTTAGTAAATATTAACATAACTAAGCCTCTATACCATATTATATAGAAAAAGAAAAAGATAAGAGATGAAGAAGTTACAAACAGATAACATTTACAGATATAAAAGCACAAATTGGGAATATAAATATATAAATCAAAAAAAAAGTCCGTTTTTTATTTGTGTTTAAGATAAAAGCATTAATTTTGCCTCAGATTTAAAACAAAAAGAAAAATAGATCTGATGAACGTATTCACTTTTACATATTACTTCTTTTTTTACTTTTACTTTAGCCAGAAAGTAGAGCGGGAGTTTGTATGTATCAAGTGACAGGGTGCTTAAGAACTGAGATTAAGAGAAACTAATAATATGAATCCCGCTCCGACATGGATGCGGGATTTTTTTATACCATATACTCAATTAGGAATGAAAAGAATAGCAATTCAAGGAACACTGGGCTCGTATCACGATATAGCCGCACACAAGTACTTCGAAGGGGAAGAAATAGAGTTAATCTGTTGCGCCAACTTTGAAGATGTGTTTGCTGCCATCCGGAAAGATAGTCAAACAATCGGGATGCTGGCCATTGAAAACACGATTGCAGGAAGCCTGCTGCACAACAACGAACTGTTGCGCCAAAGCGGCACGCAGATTATCGGCGAATACAAATTACGCATTTCGCACAGCTTCGTTTGCCTGCCCGAAGAGGACTGGAATGACATCACCGAAGTGAACTCACACCCGATCGCCCTGATGCAATGCCGGGAATTCCTGAACCAACACCCGCGTATCAAAGTGGTAGAAGCTGAAGATACGGCCTTGAGTGCTGAAATCATCAAACGGGAAAACCTGAAAGGACATGCCGCCATCTGCTCACATGCCGCCGCCGAACGGTACGGAATGAAGGTACTGCAAGAAGGCATAGAAACGAACAAACATAATTTCACCCGTTTTCTGGTAGTGGCAGATCCATGGCAGGTGGACGAGATACGAAAACAAAACACCGTTCTCAACAAAGCAAACATCGTTTTCACTCTCCCCCATTCCGAAGGAAGCCTCTCACAGGTTCTGTCTATCTTATCTTTTTACAATATCAACTTAACAAAAATACAATCGCTCCCTATCATCGGACGGGAATGGGAATACCAGTTCTACGTAGATGTGGCTTTCAACGATTATCTGAGATACAAACAATCGATTACAGCAATCACTCCATTGACGAAAGAACTTAAAATATTAGGCGAATATGCAGAAGGAAAATCAAACGTATAAAGTAGCGCCGGCCGACAGACTGGGCGGTGTAAGCGAATACTACTTTTCGAAGAAACTGAAAGAAGTGGCACGGATGAACGCAGAAGGTAAAGACGTAATCAGCCTGGGAATCGGAAGCCCGGACATGCCCCCTTCGGAGCAGACCATCGAAACGCTGTGTAACAATGCTCACGACCCGAACGGACACGGCTATCAACCGTATGTGGGCATACCGGAACTTCGCAAGGGTTTTGCCGACTGGTATAAACGCTGGTATGGAGTGGAACTGAATCCGGCAACAGAAATTCAGCCGCTGATCGGATCGAAAGAGGGCATCTTGCACGTGACACTCGCTTTTGTCAATCCGGGAGAACAGGTACTGGTACCCAATCCGGGATATCCCACCTACACTTCGTTAAGCAAAATACTGGGTGCCGAGGTGGTGAACTACAATCTCAAAGAAGAGGACGGATGGATGCCGGACTTCGATGAACTGGAAAAGATGGATCTGAGCCGCGTGAAACTGATGTGGACCAACTATCCGAATATGCCGACCGGTGCCAATGCCACACCGGAACTTTACGAACGCCTGGTGGAGTTTGCCCTCCGCAAGAACATCGTGATTGTGAACGACAATCCGTACAGCTTTATCCTGAACGATAAGCCGATCAGTATCCTGAGTGTGCCGGGTGCCAAAGAATGCTGTATAGAATTCAACTCCATGAGTAAAAGTCACAATATGCCGGGATGGCGTATCGGCATGCTGGCTTCGAATGCAGAGTTTGTACAATGGATTCTGAAAGTGAAAAGCAACATCGACAGCGGAATGTTCCGTGCCATGCAACTGGCAGCTGCCAAAGCACTTGAAGCGGATTCGACCTGGTACGAAGGCAACAATGTAAACTATCGGAACCGCCGTCACCTGGCCGGAGAGATTATGAAAACGTTAGGATGTACGTACGACGAAAAGCAAGTGGGCATGTTTCTCTGGGGAAAAATCCCCGCAAGTTGCGCCGATGTAGAAGAACTGACAGAGAAAGTGCTGCAGGAAGCACGCGTCTTCATCACTCCGGGATTTATTTTCGGGAGCAACGGAGCGAGATACATCCGCATCTCTCTCTGCTGCAAAGACGCCAAGCTGGCAGAAGCGCTGGAACGAATCAAATCAATAATGAAATAACAACTAAACGAATTAGATCGATATGGAACTCGAATCAATCTTATTGCCGGGCGTAGAAGATAAACGCCCGATGGTGATAGCCGGCCCTTGCAGTGCCGAAACAGAAGAGCAAGTAATGTCAACCGCCACACAACTGGCAGCCAAAGGAGTAAAAATCTTCCGTGCGGGAATCTGGAAACCACGCACCAAACCGGGAGGTTTCGAAGGTATCGGCGTAGAAGGCCTCGCCTGGCTGAAAGAGGTGAAGAAAGAGACCGGCATGTACGTATCTACCGAAGTGGCTACAGCCAAGCACGTATACGAATGCTTGAAAGCGGGCATCGACGTGTTGTGGGTAGGTGCCCGTACCACCGCCAATCCGTTTGCCGTACAGGAAATAGCAGACGCACTGAAAGGTGTAGACATCCCTGTGCTGGTGAAGAACCCGGTAAATCCGGATCTGGAATTATGGATCGGTGCTCTGGAACGTATCAACAACGCCGGACTGAAACGTCTGGGAGCCATTCATCGCGGCTTCAGCAGCTACGACAAGAAGTTGTACCGCAACCTGCCGCAATGGCACATTCCTATCGAGTTGCGCCGCCGCATCCCCGAACTGCCTATCTTCTGCGACCCGAGCCACATCGGAGGAAAGCGCGAACTGGTAGCTCCTCTCTGTCAGCAGGCCATGGACCTGAACTTCGACGGACTGATAGTGGAAAGTCACTGTAACCCGGACTGTGCATGGAGCGACGCTTCACAGCAGGTGACTCCGGACGTACTGGACTACATCCTCAACCTGCTCGTCATCCGTAAAGAGACACAGACAACGGAGAACCTGAACGTACTGCGTAAACAGATTGACGAATGCGATGATAACATCATTCAGGAACTGTCAAAACGCATGCGCGTAGCACGTGAGATCGGTACTTATAAGAAAGAACACGACATCACAGTGCTTCAGACCGGACGTTATAACGAGATTCTTGAGAAACGCGGTGCCCAGGGCGAACAGTGCGGCATGAGTGCAGAGTTTGTGAAAGTGATCTTCGAAGCCATCCACGAAGAATCGGTTCGTCAACAGATGGAGATTATCAATAAATAGCAAATCATTCATATTATGCGAATTCTAATTTTGGGAGCCGGCAAGATGGGCTCCTTCTTTACTGACATACTAAGTTTCCAGCACGAGACGGCCGTGTTCGACGTCAACCCGCATCAGCTTCGGTTCGTGTACAACACGTATCGCTTCACAACATTGGAGGAGATCAAGGAGTTCGAACCGGAACTGGTGATCAATGCTGCCACAGTGAAGTATACGCTGGACGCTTTCCGCAAAATTCTGCCTGTTTTGCCCAAAGACTGTATCCTGAGTGATATCGCTTCGGTGAAAACCGG
Organism: Bacteroides sp. 11BF; assembly: GCF_019633765.1. NCBI lineage: Bacteria > Pseudomonadati > Bacteroidota > Bacteroidia > Bacteroidales > Bacteroidaceae > Bacteroides > Bacteroides sp. 11BF. The sequence goes on along the minus strand of NZ_JAFKPJ010000028.1, from coordinate 15,298 downwards.
ACTGAAGAAGTTCTACGAAGAAAGCGGATTCCGTTATGTCTCCACTCACCCGATGTTTGGCCCTACTTTTGCCAGTCTGAGCAATCTGAGCAGCGAAAGTGCCATCATCATCAGTGAGAGCGATCATTTGGGGAAAGTATTCTTTAAAGACTTATACAATAGCCTGAACCTGAATATTTTTGAGTATACCTTCGACGAGCATGATGAAACAGTGGCTTACTCCTTGTCCATCCCGTTTGTTTCGACGTTTGTTTTCGCAGCTGTCATGAAACACCAAGAGGCACCGGGAACCACATTCAAGAAGCACATGGCTATTGCAAAAGGGCTTTTGAGCGAAGATGATTACTTATTGCAGGAAATCCTGTTCAATCCGCGCACGCCGTCACAGGTAGAGAACATCCGCACAGAGCTGAAACAGTTGCTTGAAATTATCACAAGCAAAGATGCGGAAGGAATGAAAAAGTACCTGACGAAGATACGGGAAAAGATTAAATAAGGGATTGTATCAAAACCCTTTTCACCACAGATTACACGGATTATCACAAAATAAGAATATTGATAGTCAATAACTTAAAAATCACTCTATGTTACTCTGTGTCCTCTGTGGTGAGTTTCGGCACACGCTCAAATTTACATCTAAATGTGATTGAGGGGGGCAGGAAGAGAGAATTAACTCTTCTTGCTCCCCTTCTTACTTTATTTACGTTAAGGGCAATAGCTATTGTTGTATTCTAAAAAGACGCTCCATAATAAAGTCAAGATTGATTTACAATAAAACAGACTCAGAATTATCATATGCACACAGAACCTTTTTGCTTGTATAATACTCAATATTTTACATAACTTTTTCAGCCAATATCCCGAAATATTGAATGGTAACAGCGCTACACCGTGGCGAATATTGATATGATCGCATTATAAAAGATTAATGCAGGTTCTCAATACCAAAGCCTGTGCATGGTATATGAAAAAGGCTTCGGAGCAGATGTGGAGTTACCGCACGCTCGGCTGCAATATAGATTCGCAATATTACGAATGTTTACTGCTTTCGCAGCACAAAGAAAAGGTGGAAACAGAGATGAAGTCGCTGACATATCCGCTTGAACAAGAAAAACTGGAGTTTATCAGGATTCAAGTATAAAACCAGAATCCTGAAGTCTTCTATTTACACAAAATACTGGACAGCGTCTTCAATCTTATTTAAAATATCCTCTTTTGTTAAAACTTTCAATATAGGTAGATTGTGTGATTTATCATATTCTTTTTCAAGAGTCGCATATAACTCCTTTCTGCATTTTTTATATTTAAAGAGATAAATAAAATGGGCATATAATTAATGATCGTATAAAGAGTATTAATAACAGTGTTAATATACACTAAAAACTTCCATTTATTTTCAAAATGAATAAGGTCTAAATAAATGAACAATACTGTAATCAAAAAATAAAGTACAACAATCTATATATTTTTATAGCAGATTTTCTTACAAGTTTGTCAAGTTTATCTTTCACAACATATTGTTCTACAAAATCATTTTGACTAATATTGTCTTCAATGTCTTCAGGGTTTATTATTTCTTCTTTAAGACTTGCTATATTCCTTTTAGCTGTTTCAATGCCTATTTACCTTTCGATATTCTATCTTTAATTTCATCAAATCTATATCCAATAGCATCATTAACTTGAGATACTAAAGTTATTTGCGCCTTAGTTATAATATCAAACGATTTAAGCCGTATATTAGGACTTAGGCCTTTGTTTAAAATAGTCCCAAAACGATTTGTCAGAAAAAAACAAATACGTTTCTAATAGAACATTTCCTTTATATTTTATATGCAGATCTAAAGATAATCTTCCCAAAATATTTTATCTTCAATATTATATGAACGATTTTTCTCTTCGTAATATTGACTATATGTATCTCTTGATATTCCTTTCTTTTGTAACAATCTAAAAATTCGCTTTTCTTTTCTTCTATCTCAAATGCATCTGTACATCCATTTACTATATTCATCATTGCTGATTTAGAAATATCTAAGATTTCTTTGTTTCTGATGATTCTTTCGACTTGCTTGAAATAGCTACATATTTCACTTTCTGTTTCAGTAAAATATTTAAAGCAAATAATCTTTTCCCTCTAATTTGCTTCAGTAGACATAAACAACTAATTATCAACTATTTATCAATAACACAATAGAAAAGTTCTTTGAATTTAAAAATACGAGAAGAAATACAAATTTCAACTATTTTAATCTTATTTTTGGCGAGCAAAAGTAATTTTTCAACTAATTTCCGATAAAGGAATGCACTAATGCTTTTGAAACAATTGAAGTCATAGCAAAAGACGTATGGAGCAGGAATCTGATTCTTTGTAATCAATTACCTTTTGCTATGGATTCAGGCGGAAACTATTATGCTTTGAACTTGAAGAACCTTGGCATATCTGAAGATTCACTTAAATTAGTTTTGTTATTAAACAAAAATAAAACTTCAACAGGCATGACAAAAATAAGTCCTAAAATCCGCAACCGTTAAATGAATGGCTGCGGATTTTAAGATATAAAGAACTACTTTACATCCTGCACGCTGCGCACATAGAACAATGTTCCGCCATCTCCGCCAGAGTCGGAGCTAGGCATACGGTAAATGGTATTTTCACGGAGTATCCAGACCGGATAGTCGGTAGATCCGGGTCCGAGATTGGCGCTGGTAGTCCCTGCGACTATCGACCTGCCGTCAAATTGCGTGTCGCTACCGAAAAACCACTCATTGGGGAATGCCATGGTAAGAATAGAGGCTTCCCTCAGGTTGGGAATACGCCAATGGTGAAGGTCCATACCATCGTTGTCCTCGCGATACTCGTATGCGAGGCTTTCCTCTGCACCCCTGTAATAGAGGACGTGGTTTGATCCGAACTTATCGGGCGACCATTGCCCGCTCATCTGATACCACGTGCGAGGCTTTCCGTCCACCATAGGGGTTCTGTCGTATGTGACGGGGTTGGTATAAGACTTGTAACCCACCTTGTTTTTAGCTATTCGGTATTCGCGACAAAGCCAGTTCTGCTTCTCCTCGTGCGTGTGCGCCGTAAGTTCACCTATGCCCAACGGTTCTCTGAAGGCATCCATGTTCATCTTGTTCAGCAAGATGTAGTAAGTCTTTCCGTCCACGCGCTGGTCTCTAGGCACAGGCTCGCCGTTGCGGGTATGTGATATTACGTACAGGTCGTCTTGAAGCAATGTCTCCTCCTTCATCTTGCCACCGGCAAATGCCGCGCCCGAACTCTCTACCCCATGTATACAGAGCATTCTCGCCATACGTATGCCATAGTACTTTTGGGCTTGTCCGCCTCCGTACTTTCCTTTAGTACATCCTTCTTCCGCCCAAAACACGTTGTTTTTGTTTACTGTGCCGGTACTGCTCATGAAGTGTACTATGTTTACCCCTTTCAACCAGTTTTCAGTGCCTTGGTAGTTCACGGCGATGTGCTTTTCGTACAGAGGATTGTCAAACACCGGACGTCCGCCCAAGAAGCAGTAGGTGTATTGGTCTATAGCCGGCACAAACCAACGTATCTCCTCGGGATCTAGCTTTCCGTTACGGTTAAGGTCTCTGTTGCGAGTATAAATGGCCCACTGTCCCCTACGGTAGGATCTATTCCCGTCTATTCCTTTGTTATTATTTATGACATCGTTTGTGGGATATTGGTTGTAGCATTTCTCGGTGAAATAGCTTGCGGCTTTTGCCCAATCTATGACACGTTCGCCATTGGATTTATATCTGTTGTACCACAGCATAGTATTATAAAGACCGTTTACCAAAGACGTAGACTTCTGCTCAAAGTACTGGTCGTCGGTATAACTGTTCGATTTGTCGCTCTTGTACTGCGCTCGGAACTCGTCTACATGTTCTATACCGTATGCCACGTTAGCCACAATCTGTCCTCCATAGTTGTCAGTGGCATAGTGCGTCTGTATGGACGACTGCATAATGACCAAATGCGAATTGGTGTACCAGTTTTGCTGATCGGCACTGATTTCGTCTACATCCATGAAGAAGAATATCTTGCGTCTATCTTGGTTGCAAAAGTCCTTCCAATTGAGCTGGGCATTCGTGACGGGATTAAAGTCGTAGTAAAACTCGTCCACGAAAATGGTGAACGTCATGCTGCTCTTATCTTTTGGTTGCCCTTCCGCTTTCCATGTGGCAAACCCCCTCCACACCAGTTTAGCGAACTCGTAGCAGTTGAGCAGGTAGTGCTGATGTGTCGCGTCTTTCTCCTGTGTGAGAATAAGATTGTCTGTCCTGTATGTCTGTTGGTCTTTGTATCCGCCGTAGGTGTTGGAGTATTCCACCCCATTGCCTGTTTCCTTGTCTATCAACGAGCGCGAAGGATCGTTCAAGTCACCGTGCCATGCAAAGTGTATCCAGTCCATGTCCCACCCTCGTATGGAAGTCATTTCCACACCGTTCCCGTCGAACAAGCCGTACTCTCCGTCGGGACCTTTCTTCAATACCACTCGCTTTTCCTGAAAAGGCGTGGATATGGCAAACCCAAAGCCTTTGTCGAGATCAAAAGGCATACCGTGAAAATCCACTGTATAGTTTATGGCGGTGTAATGGGCATCAAGGTCATAGAAATGCCTTGAGTCCACCACCTGTCCTTCTGCACCGGGCTGGTTCTCCTGCTCATACACGCTTCCTCCGTCCTCACGCGTAGCCTCCAACTTGATGTTTTCGGCACCTGCCACTTTCAGGGTATAAGTGTAATGGTGGTTTCGCAACACATTGTAGTCGTTCAGCTTGTCCTTGAACTTCTCGAAGTTTTTCAGCTCGTCTCCTTTTGGGCAAGGGTCGTTGGTAAGATTGAGATTTCCGCCTCCCACATATCCCAAATGTACATAATACGTCACCCATGCAGCACGCGTTCCCTTGTGAGCCTCTTTTATTGTGCTTACGGGAATCTGTCCCTCTCCCCAATAGGGATATTGGTCGATGGGGTATGTCTTGTCGAACTTCATGCTCTCCGGGTCGTCCTTGATGCGTCGTTCCGGCTCTTGAGGATTGTAGTAGAAACCTGTAATCTTCACATATGTGGCATCGTCGGGGGCATTGGTAAAGTCTCCGTTCACCACGGTTATGGTGTCGTTGTTCTGCTCGGCGTCAGGGTCGTATGGTTTGCTTTGACTATCACCGTAGGCATAACTCTTGTCCTTTAGCTCCCGAAGCCCGTAGGCAAAGCCGGAAAACTTATTGGGATATTTCACGGCAAACGAGTCCGTTACCATCTCCGCCGTTACCTTGTCATTGTCTTTCAGCCCGTACTCCTTATTGTATTGTGCGGCAATAGCCGCCGCATTAAGCACCGTACAGTCCTTCTGCTGCTCCGGTTTGGGCGTGGCCTGATAGTTCTCAAACTGGTAGTAGGTGAACTCCCATCCGCCCTCGTCCGTTTCAGTCAAGTCTCTCTTGAACACCTTGCTATTGCCCAGCATCTTGTCGGGCACGTGCCACTCCCTCACCTTGAAGCTCCAAAGCGGGTACTGCTGCCTCGGCAGGTTCATCACCTGCCACGAGGTAAGACGGAAATATGCTCCGTCGGTTGTTGCCAATGCCCCCGCAGGCTGTATCCTTACCGTTACCTTCGTGTCCAAACGGTTCACGAAAATTCCTGCCGACGTTCCTTTCTCATTTTCATGTCCCAACAAGCAATATGGAGCACCGGTTTTAGCATCATACAGATGGAGCTTACCGTCTGCTTCGGCCCTTATTGTCACGATAGGAAACTCCGTAGGATTGTCCAGATAGTTATACAAATCGGCTCTACGGAAAAAGCCACTCATCAGGTGGTGACCCTGCATACGCTCTACGTTTACCTCCTTCTTGTCGTTCACCCCGAGGCGCGCCACCACGTCACGCAGATAGTAAAGCGTTGTTACCGTGTCGCACATTTCTATCATGTCTGCTTCGTTTTCCACTCCCTGCATGTCAGAATAGCCTAAATTGGCTATAGCATAAAACTGAGCCGTCCCGCAGCTCACGGCAGGTATGGTGATTTCCGTTACCTTGAACTTCTGTCCGTCCTCCGTCACGTCAGATATGTTGTTAAGCACATTGGAGAAATACTTTCTGGCTATGATGGGGCATTGTTCCGGCGGAACGCTTCCGTCAAGGTTCTTGCGGTCTATCACGAATAGGTACAGAGAGTGTATATGCTGGTCGGAAGCCTCGTCGGGCGAAGCCCGGGTACTTATCTCCAGTTCGTTGTAAGTATCGGGGGCAATGGTCAGGGTGAGTTCCCCCTCAATGCCTTCCACCACCTCCAGAGGAGTTCCCTCTTCCGACTGCGACAAGAAGTCGTCGTAGCAGGAAGCCATGAGCATGCACAACAGTGCCAGTACCGGAAGCCCTCCCGCCGATAGTATTCTTGCAGGTATATGTAAAATAAATTTCTTCATTGTCTGTGAATTGCTATGTTGTTTTTATTCAAATGTAGGAATATCGTCAATATCGTGTTTCAGCCATGGCACGGACATTATATGCAGATCGAGCGAGTTTGTCAACGTGCTAACCTTGCAGTCCAGCTTGTAAGTATAGTTCCTCAGCAGTCCGTGATGACGCTTGCCCGGATAGTGCGTTTCGTCGTACAGGCGTGCCTTCGCCCACTTGTGTACCTCCGCCGGGGAGCTGTCGGCAGAAGTACCGTCTTTTTTCTTAAAGTGGTAATACAGGGTAACCAGCGGATCGTCCTCAAGGGTAAGCCCCACCCATTGGTAGCTGTACGCATAGTAGCGCACGGGCCTTTGGGTTTTCGACATTTCTGCTCCTTCCCAAGGATAACGGCACACGGTCTTGTAGTTCGGGTGCTCCATCCTCATCAGGATAGTATCGCCCGCATCATGGTAGGGATATTTGTCAAGCGTCAAGTCTGCCAGAAAAGGCCATTGGCTCTTATAGTTTTTCACCAGCACCTTTGTCTTCGCAGGTTCTTCTGGGTTGTTGTCAAGCGACTGTGTTTCGGTATTGAACAACCATGTATTATTTACAAGTCCCTCTATCGCGATGCTGTCTATCACCACGCGTTCAGCTTCGGGCACGTCCTTCCACTCGAACTCGAACCAAATGCGGCAATAGACATGTTCCACGTGCACTATGATGGAAGCGTCGAAGTTACGGCTCAGTGGAAGATATCCGGCCATCAGTGGCTTCTCTATCTGGCGCAAGTCTGTACTGCCAGCTTCGGCATTGAGATCGTGTTCGTATGTATATCCGCGCCAGCGCAAGTACAAGAGTTCATCGGACAAATTCACTGTGTCTGTCAAATTCTTCTTTATTTCCTCCGTGACATTCGCCACAACGAATATTTCCGTGTTCTCATCGAAATGGCTTTCATCGAAATGCTCTGTCTCGTACATGTTGTTTTCTCCGGTAGAATAGCTCTGTTCGCTCAAGTCCACGAATTTCATTATGCGACGTTCCTTACTCTGGAACACCGCATAAAGCAGGTCATACACCTTTCCTTCCTCCAGCTTGATTTCCTCGTCGGAAGCGGAGGTGCGCGCAGACTCGCCGGTGCCGGCGAAAGAAAATACCAGACTGATACCCTCACCTTCAGTGGGCGATTCGTTACTGGGAAGGCGCACTTCCTCCTTTTGGCAGGATACCCCAAGGAGGAGGAACAAAAGCACAGTAAATATATGATAAGCCGTTTTCATGTTCATCATTTTTTAAGAAAATGTTTTAAAGATGAAGTTGGAGCAGGTGGTTGTACGCTATCACCTTCTTCAGGACGCCAAACCCCATCGTCCCAGTCGGGCGACACTTCCTCCAGTTCCCATTTATGAAAATCCGCCTTAATCTTTTGGTCGGTAACGGATATTCGTATCTTCAGATGATCGTTGCGCAACAGATAAGGCAGTGGTATCGTGCTGAGACGACCGTCTTCGAGTTCCACCACCAGTCGCGTAGTACGGTTTCCCTCGACATCGGGTATTCCCGACTGTGTTTCTCCTGTCATCGCCTCGCCGTAAGAGTTCTGGCAGAGATAGAAGTCAGATATAAGCTGCGGGGTTTCCTTGGTGTTGTGGTCTGGAGTGATGATAGCCGGACTGTCCAGTACGGAGACCGCATCATTCCCCACGCGCGTTTCACGCTTAACCATCTCCTTAAGGTCCATCAGCAAAGAAGGGTTCCATCTGGCTGTTGAACTACTCGCATCTCCGCCCACCCAAACGGGACTGTCCTCGCTGATGTCCCACTTGGGACCGATGAAGCCGTTCAGCGTATAGTTGTACAGGCTCAATCTTTTCACTGCCACCACCTCGTCGTCCGCACAGTTCTCCCTCCATACCGACACGCTTACCTTTGCCAGCGAACGGAAGAGCGGTATGCTCACGATGCGTCCGCCACCCTTCCCGTCTTCGGGATAAAGCACCAGCTCCTTGTCTTTTTCGCCTAGGCTAACGTATGCCTCCATATAGTTGGCCATGGGAAAACCCGAATCACCTATAATGCTTCCATCCTCCTCCTGAGGAAGTTCTCCCATGTTTTCCAGTGGCTTGGTAATCACCATCCCCAAGGTCTTCAATGTACCTTCAGGACAAATGGTGGTGAGCATCTCCTCCACATAGCGCGGAGGGTTTGCCACCATGTAGAAACGTTTCTTTCCCATCCCGTTGATAGCCATCTCCACACGGAAAGTACCGTTCGCACCGTTGCCGTTGTTCACAAGAGTGTTGCAGTAATAGTCGGGAAAGGCATGGCTGTCGTCGTAGGCATAGATGTACAGGCGGCGGATGATATTCTCCTCGTCTGCCGAAGCATTGGTTTCGGCAACCGAAGTTACCGAAACCTCGAGTATTCCGGAACCCTCCCGCCACTCCTCACTCACGACCTCCTCCTTACTGCAGGAGGCAAGAGTAAACGCACAAGTCGCAGTGAAAAATAAAATAGCTTTTCTACCCATTTTTTAATCCGTTTTTATAAATCGCCCGGTTGCGGACGTATTATCCAATCGTTTATCTTGATTTTCACTACGAAATAGTTCCCTTCGGAGTTCTTTTGTAGAAAGAATATCATCACATACTCGTCCTGCCTGTCCAGATACTCCTGTGCAGGCATCTCATAGCCCTCCATTTTGGTGAGAAGCAGATATTTCACGAGATTGATGTCTACCAGTGGCTCACCGTTTCCGCGACTTATGCTCAGCTTCATGTCGCCATTCTCCATCAGTCGCATGGTGTTCAGCTCCACCACCACAGCCTCCATCACGGTTCCATCTTCGCCCAAGTCCTGCCAAGTACGGAAATACGGACGATAGGTTACCGTCTCGTCGGGCAAGAGCAAATTGTTGTGTGCGGCAAAACCGTTAGCACCCGTAATGGAAAAACCTATGTTTTCGTCTTTCAACGACACTCCCTCTGTTCCCTGCACCACAAGGCGGAACTTGTTGGTAATCTTCACCAGTCGCACGGTGGTGGAGCCTGCCTTGTCGCCTGTAATCTCCATTTCCGCTTCGCCGTGCCACAAGGCATCGAGTTCCTTATCCTGCGTTCCGTCCGCTTCGCGCTTCATCCTTACGGAGAGTTCTTCGGGTGAATCCACCTCCGCGGCGAAGTCATACGAGCGTGCGTATCGTCCTGCCCATGCCACAAGACGGTATTTCCCAATGGGAAGGTCGCAGCGTATACGGTAGTTTTCTCCCAAGGAATCCTCCTCGTCTCGGTAACATGTCACGAAACGGTCGTCCTTGTCGAACACATAGACATCCAATTTCTTCACCTCGACACCGAAAGCATCAGTGTACATCATGTTGTAGTCATAACGGAAATCGATGTAATGCGTACACCGGGGAAGATCCTCGGTGATGGTGCTGCATGCCACGGAACAAAACAACAGTATCGCAACAACCATGGCTACCAGCAGGCTGCGGACAGATTGTGTTTTCTTTATCATATTTCGTTTACCATTATATTTCGTAATCAAGTATTCGCTCCTTCCACTCGTTTACCTCCACCGTTACATCCATGATGGAGGGTACTTCATCCGGCATGTTGCCACCCGGCTTCCACGGGTTTTCTATCTCATACGGCGGGCGTGGCAGTCCTAAGGAAGAGATTCTATTCACCATCAGCAGGTATATATTGTTCCGCACTACGGCAAACTCCATGATCCCCATCACGTTGGGGTTGTTGTTATCATTATGTCGATTCCAATAAGTGTACCACACGGGGTAAGTCCCGTCCTCCTTCACGAAGCGCATCACGCCCAGTGCAGCAAGGTTCTTGTCGGACGTGTCCTCCAGATCCGTGCCTTCACCACTCAAAGCCTCTTTCAGCCTGTCGATAGAGGTATATAGAGTACGGTTGTAATAGTATATGTTGTCTGCCGAAACTCCTTCCACCTTGAAACTTCCCTTGAACACCACTGCCGTGGATATGGCATTAATCTGTGCTTTTGTTCCGGGAAGTGTATTCTCGGGGCAATAGAACAGGCGTTTATAATTCTCAGTGTCATATCCGGAAAGCGATATATATTTAAGTCTGCCCGCCAGATGCTCAGAAGAGTAAAAGAACAAGCGATCGGAAAGGGCCGGGTCCAACTGGCACATGCGTTTGAAATCCCAGTCGCCGTCGTACACGTAATTGCTGTTTGTCTCGATACTGTAGAAAGTTACGGGAGTACCTTCCTTCTCATCGGAAGCAATCAGCTTGAAAAGGTTGAACGCCTTACTCACGTTCATCAGGGCGGCATGCGTAAGCGTAACGCTGACGTTGTTTTCTGTCTGTTTCGATCCGGAGACAGAATCCACCGCCAAGGGGAATTGATAAATGTCTTTTCCTTTTTTATAGTCAAAGCGCGCACATGCACGCTGCACTTCCATCGTGAGATACGACTGCTCTCCAGCAGCCATGTTCACATCATACGCTTTAGGATCGCCGGTATATGCCGTAGTCATAAGGAAATAGCCTCCTTCCCATATTTGTTCAAGGTCATCGAAGCCTTCTCCACCCCCGAAGTCCACATAATGCATACCCAATGCATTCCAATCGACAGGAAGGTTGTTGAATTGGTCTGATGCCCCTTCGGTAGCGATTCTTTTCCCGGGATTCGCAATCACCGCCACGCGGTAATAACCCGGTTCACATTCTATAGTCGCTTTCCACAACGAGGAAGTGTTTCCTACCTGCAAGAACTCTTTCACATGGAATATATGCGAAATTTTAAGAGGGCGGTTGATACCTTCCACCATCTTTCCAAAAATAACGTATGCATCCTTTACCTTGCTCTCGTTCAGTGTACCTTCTTCCGTGCCCTCATCCGTTCCGCCTTGACCTCCTGTGGAGCTTCGTGAAACAGCCTCGGACGGCAACGATATGGTAAGGGTGAGCCAGGCCTTGCCCTGCTCACCACTGTCATCTTTGCGCAACTCTTCCAGCCTGTTGTCCGAGCAAGCGGACAACAGGCAGACAAGAGTAAATAATGAAACCAACCTTTTTACCATATACATGTTCAAAATGCAGGATTAGTTATCCTTTTAAATGCTGTTTAACTGTTAGAAATCGATGTTATTCACACGAACCACCCAAGGAAGAACCTTCATCTTCACGTCAAGGAAACTGTCTGCTTCTTCGTCCGGATCAGTTGTTTCAGGGTTGGTAGGCACGTTCTCACCAATGCCACTCACGCTTTTGATAACCATCTGGTAGTGGTTGTTGCGCACCACGGCAAACTCCATAGCTCCCATTGTGCTTGGATCGTTGTTGCTTATGTGGCGAATCCAGTACTTGTAGTAGCACACACCGTTTTCGAACTTTTGCACACCGATGGATGCAAACGCAGCTATAGGAGATTTATCTGTCACATTAGTCAGATTCAGGCCAAGACTACCGGCATTACTTGAAAGCTGGCTCCATGTGTATAGGTTTTCTCCAAATTTATATACATTACCTTCTTGTCCTCCTAACTTGTACTGTGCCTGATAATACAGACCTGTGGTATAAGCATTCATTTGCTCGTTTGCAGTCATAGTGTTTTCGAGAGTGTAGAACAAAGCATTGGCAGCATTTTCTTCCGAAGAAAGAGCCTTTACATTATCACCGACATTATCGAATGTTTTTGCCGTGAACTCTTTAGAGTAAAAGTCAGCTACTGTTTGATCACTCTGACCCTCGAAATTGGGGTCTTGTACATAGTCGTTAGCATCGTCTTCGACATTATCCTTAACCTTCATGATAGGATAAAACTTGGTGTTTCCATTGATAAGGGCTACTTTTTGGAATACCACAACATCATTATTGCTATTGTCTTTCACCTCAATTTCATAATTCGTAGTCATATCCTCAATCTTTGCCACCACGCGTTCCACTTCCACCGTCACGTTTGTAGGATTCGTTTCTGTTCCGTCCACAGTAACAGATACCATACCGTCAGTATCAGATGCTCTGTTTACGTTGGTCATCATAAACTTTCCTTCAGAGGAAACTGTTTTTATTTCCTTTTCTGTCAATGTCATTGTTTCACCCATCACAGTCTGAGCTGTTTGATCTGTGAATTTTTCATCCAATGGATTCACAATAACCAGTACCTTCTTCTCTCCACCTTTGATTTTGAAGGCAGGGATAGTATAAGTGATAGTCTTGTCGGCGCCCACACTCGGATTGTAAGGTTTAAGATCATTCATTTTGAAGTTGATGTTTCCTTCGTTCTGTAGCTGTCCGGTCTGTGCATCAAACACATACAATTTTAAGGAAGTAATCTTCTGTTCACCTACTGTTCCGGCACTTGTTTCATGCCCCCCATTGATGGCACGTTTACCATCCACGTTAGGCATTTCAATGGAAAGCGACATGTAGGCATCACCCTCGTTCAGTGAACTGTTTTGTTCAAACTCTTTTTGACAGGAGGCCATCATTGTCAAAGCCAGCCCTGCAAACATAAACTTTTTAAATTGCATAATGCCAAATTGATAATGAGTTTTTTGTTATTTATTATTCTTATTTATCCGTTTGTACATCAGTTCTCCCGAACCAGCCTCAATTGCTTCAAGTTCTCCTCCGCACCCTTTATGCCGGCATGGGCAGCTTGTTTCAGCAATGCCTCCGCCTCATCGTAGCGTCCTGTCATAAGGCAAAGCACACCACGGGCATGGACAGTTTCCGGACTATCTCCAGCCCTTTCCAGATACCTCTCTGCACGAGGGTAATTCTTCTCGCTTATTGCCACAAGAGCCGCATTGAGGTTGGCTGTCCTGTCGTGGGGGAAAAGACGTATCGCAATGTCAAACACCTCGTTGAATTCCGGGCTTCCGGGAGCATACGTTGCCGAGACGGCATACATTTCCTTCAGGCTCAACAGCTGCGGACGCACGAGGATCTGTTTCTTTGCTTCCTCTACGTTGAAGGCACGTACAGTATAGTGCACCACGTATTCCGAACGACGCAACGACGGATATACTTCCTTGAGCAGATATTCGTAAGTCTTCCCTCCGTCTATAAGCTGCAAGCGGTAGTTTTTGACATCTTCCTCCATATCACGGGCTATTACTTCCAGTACCTTTTCACGGTTTTCAATATCTGAAGCCTCCACCTGCTGTTTCAGTCCCTGCCAGTCTTCGGGAGTGGACGACACATCTATTATATTAGAAGAAAAACCGTACTGTGAAAGCACATATTGCTTCAAAGCCTCTGCACGTCCCTGTGCAAGCCTCTTATTGTTGTTGAAATCCCCTTCGGGCGAAGCATAGCCATGTATAGATATATGGGTGATATGTGCATTGGTATCATTCTTCACAAGGTCGATGATAGTCTGTATCTTGCCCAGTTCCGCCTCATTGCCACGATAATCGGGATAAATCGCCATTTCGTTTACCGGAAAATCAAGAAAAGCCTTGCCCAATTCTTCTCTTACCTTGAGAGGTTCGGCTGCGGGAGCCACGAATGCCAACACAGGCTCAGGCTGATACAACACAGCATCTTTTACAGGCATCACATCCTGATCGAGCAACGCCCCTCTACATCCGCAAAAATCGCTTGCAATCATAAGGCTCGCCCCTCTCATCCATTCCTTGTACTCCACTTTCTCCGCATAGTTTAATACGGCTTTATCGTCTTTGCTGTACTTCACCAAATGACCTTTATAACGGTTTCGTCTATTCACCAATTCCTGCCGGCGTCCCGCCACCATTACCGGAGGCAAAGCACAGACGCTGTCACCTTTCACCAGAACTGGGGTAAGAAGGAATGAACGGTTGGACTTTACGTCAAGCGCCTGCATACACATCCGGAAACTCACTTCTACGTTGTTCCCATATTTTTTCACCTGCAACTGCTCGGCACGTATATTTTTCGTTTGATCAGAAACGCTTGCTGCTAAAGCCGCAACCGGCACTGGTACAATAGCAAACGCGAACAATATTGTTTTTGCAATACTCCTCATCACTCAAAAAAAAAGAAATAAGTGTTTATTGATTTTCCTAACTGTCAGAATATATACACAAGGTTCAAAGCCAATTTCGTAGGACCGAAATAGTTTTTCCTACTCGAGTCAATGCGATTGCCGCACGAGGCACAAGGGTATTTGTCGTATATCACTCGCCCGTAACCGACACCGACCTCCGCCTCGAGATTCCAGTGTCTCGACAAAAGCCAATTGTAGCCGTATGCTAGTCCTCCTCCCCACAGATCTCCTTGGAAACGGCTGTTGCGTGTCTCATCCCACAACCCGAAAGGCATGTCCACACTGCCTATATTGAATTTCATCCATTGGACATGAATACCCAAAAAATGCCCGTTGAATTTCTCACACAACCAATATCTCGCTTCCGGTTGCACGAGTATATGTCTCCATTTTTTATCATTAAAAAAATCCCAGGCATTATAATTGCCCGATACGTCCAAAGTCCACTGCAAAGCCAAAGCCAGCTCCACGCCCAAATTTATGCTACCCGTCGCATCATACAGCAAATTACTTTTTAAGGCTACTTTCTGTGCGGACACTGTATTGAAAAAGAGAAACAGCAATCCTGCAATAACCGTTAAACATTTTCTATACAAAAACATAATTACCCGATTTTTAACTCCAATCTTTTATTTTTACCTTAGTAGTCTTTAATTATCGGGCACAAAAATATAATATAAAAAAAAAGAATCAAGTAGTCAAAGTTTCCATAAAAGTTCAAAATCGTACTATCAACAATAATTCACAGCTTAAAAAAGGGGGCACGATAATTTAGAGGGCACTGAAAAAGTGATCTTTTTTAGCATCCAATCCTTTTTTTAGAAATTCTTGGAAAAAGTTGC
>NZ_JAFKPJ010000027.1:0-38233 GCF_019633765.1 Bacteroides sp. 11BF | reverse complement strand
CGTAAACTTCATTAACGACAAGCCCATTGGCAGAATTAAGTATGCACTAAATTAATTCCGCCAACAGGTAACATAAATACAACATGAAATATTTAGCAGTCTATTTTTTACTGGCATTGCAAGGAGTTCTGTTCAGCCTTTCACTCTCAGCAGCAACTCCTCAGAACACAATAGCCTATTGTGATGGGAACGTACGTTTTAGCATTCTCACAGATGGGGTTATCCGTATGGAATGGAGTCCTTCGGGTACGTTTACCGACGCCCCATCATTTGTAGCAATCCACCGTAACTTACCGGTTCCGGAGTACACGGTACAAAATAAAAGTGCGGTGGTAGTGATAAGTACCGCCCGTATGAAATTGAAATATAAAAAAGGAAAAGGTCCTTTTACAAAAGATAATTTAACGATTACATCGGCCAAAGGAATGTTGCCCTTCGAGTGGACACCCGGTACAACACAAAAGGGAAACCTGAAAGGGACGGACCGCACACTGGATGGTTTTGAAGGAAACCACAACATATACAGCCATCAGGACATGAAGCTGGAAGACGGTCTTCTCTCAACAGACGGATGGACTCTGATTGACGATTCAAAAAATTTCCTGTTTGATGATTCGGAATGGCCCTGGGTAGAGACACGTGAAAATAAAGACGGACAAGACTGGTACTTCATGGCCTATGGACACGACTACAAAGCTGCCCTGAAAGATTATACAGCCTTTGCGGGAAAAGTTCCTCTCCCACCCCGGTACGCATTCGGCTATTGGTGGTCAAGATATTGGAGTTATTCGGACAAGGAGATGCGGCAATTGGTGGACAACTTCCACACTTATAACATTCCTTTGGATGTATTGGTGGTAGACATGGACTGGCACTATACCGAACCGGGATTCGGCGGATGGACGGGATGGACATGGAATCGCCGACTCTTTCCGGATCCTGCCAAATTCCTCGGTTATCTGAAAGACAATGACTTAAAGATTACCCTAAATCTACATCCTGCCGATGGTGTGGCCCCTTATGAAGAAAAATATCCGGAGATGGCACAATGGATGGGAATAGATACGGCTAAACACGAACCTATCCCCTGGGTAGTTTCGGACAAACATTTTATGAACGGTATGCTGAACAAGGTACTCCGCCCCATGGAAAAACAAGGAGTAGACTTCTGGTGGCTCGACTGGCAGCAATGGATGTATGATAAGAAAGTGGACAGCCTCAGTAATACCTGGTGGATCAATTATGTTTTCTTCTCGGATATGGAGTGTAACCGTGATACGCGTCCGATGCTCTATCATCGCTGGGGAGGACTGGGCAATCACCGTTACCAGATCGGCTTCTCGGGAGATGCTGTCATATCATGGAAATCGCTTGAATTCCAACCTTACTTTACTAACTGCGCCTCCAATGTATTGTATGGTTACTGGAGCCATGACATCGGTGGGCACATGTTCAAAGGCGGTGAAAAAGAAATACTCGATCCGGAACTTTTCACCCGCTGGATGCAATACGGTGCTCTGACACCCGTGATGCGAACTCACTCTACAAAGAATGCGGTCCTGAATAAAGAATTATGGAATTTCAAAGGGGATTATTTCGAAGCCTTACGTAACTCGATCCTATTCCGCTACCAATTGGCTCCTTATATATATACGATGGCCCGGGAGACTTACGATAATGGTATTTCTATCTGCCGCCCGATGTATTACGATTATCCTGAAGCCAAAGAGGCATACGATTTCAGAAACGAATACATGTTTGGCGACCAGATTTTGGTAGCCCCCATCACTACTCCCATGCAAAACGGACTTTCCACAGTAAAGGTGTGGCTGCCGGAAGGTAACGACTGGTTTGAATGGACAACCGGAACCTTGTTGAAAGGAGGACAGACAGTAGAGCGCTCGTTTACACTGACCGAATATCCGGTATACGTAAAAGCGGGCTCCGTACTCCCTCTTTACAACCGGGTGAAGAATCTGAACAGCAATAACGAAGAGATTATCGTAAATGTATTCCCCGGAGGAAGCGGTTCGTTCTGTTTCTATGAAGACAACGGCAATGATAAATATTATGCCGACGAATATGCCCGTACCCGGATAGCCTGTGAACGAAAAGATAATCTTTTAACCGTAACGATTGCTCCTCGGAAAGGCAGCTATCGCAACATGCCGCCTAACCGTCAGTTTAAGATAAAAGTATTAGGTTCCGCCATTCCGGAAGCAATCACCGTGAATGGAAGCAAAGCAGAATATGAATACATCGGTGATGAATTGGCATTACTGATCACTCTACCGGAAACATCGTGCAGCCAGGGAAACACGATAGAAATTCAATATCCGACTTCTATCCCGGAATTAAATGACGGAATGGTTTCACAATTCAAACGATTCAGCAAGGCTGTCACCGCGCTCAAATACCGGGATGCCGGGATCGTATTGACCCCTGCCATGGGAGCAACCGAAGCGACCAGCATTGCACTGAATTACTCGCCCGAACGTTTTAACAAACTGATAGAAGCATTCAAGAGAAACTATAGTCAAATGCCGGAAATGCTCAAGGAGCAAAAACTGAACGAGACTAATACCCAATGGTTTTTGGAAACAATCGGCTGGAAAAAATAGAATCACTTACATCTTATATTTTTCCCCACGAAACATTGCAAATCCAAGTAAAACTGATATCTTTGATAGAAATAGATATCACCTATCCATGGATTGAAATTATCTATTTGACGAGTAAACAATTTAGCGCTACTTTTGTCAAGTAATAACACGGAAGAGGGGCTGTAAAAGACTTCACATCATTGAAAGCTTTGTTTCCGGTAAAAACCAAAACTATATGGAAAAGAAAAAACTTACAGCAGCTAATGGTCGTCCTATTGCCGACAACCAAAACAGCCAGACAGCAGGCCCCCGCGGGCCAATCATGCTACAAGATCCATGGTTGATTGAGAAACTCGCTCATTTCGATCGTGAAGTGATCCCCGAACGCCGTATGCACGCTAAAGGCTCCGGAGCTTACGGCACATTTACCGTCACACACGATATCACCAAGTACACACGAGCCGCTATCTTCAGCCAGGTAGGTAAACAGACAGAATGTTTCGTACGTTTTTCAACTGTAGCAGGAGAACGCGGAGCCGCCGATGCAGAACGCGATATCCGTGGATTTGCCATGAAGTTTTATACAGAAGAAGGAAACTGGGATCTGGTAGGTAACAATACCCCTGTGTTCTTTCTGCGCGATCCTCTGAAATTCCCCGATTTGAACCATGCAGTAAAACGTGACCCACACACCAACATGCGTAGTGCCAATAACAATTGGGATTTCTGGACCCTATTGCCTGAAGCCCTCCATCAGGTAACCATTACAATGAGTCCGCGCGGTATTCCGGCTTCTTATCGCCACATGCATGGATTCGGCAGTCATACTTACAGTTTCCTAAACGCTGAGAACAAACGTATCTGGGTTAAATTCCACCTGAGAACCATGCAGGGCATCAAGAACCTGACTGATCAGGAAGCTGAAGCCATCATAGCCAAAGATCGTGAATCACATCAACGTGACTTGTACGAAAGTATCGAACGAGGCGATTTTCCGAAATGGAAATTCCAGATCCAGCTGATGACAGAAGAAGAGGCTGACAACTATCGCATCAACCCGTTTGACCTTACCAAAGTTTGGTCGCACAAAGATTTCCCGTTACAGGATGTAGGTATCCTTGAACTGAACCGTAACCCGGAAAACTATTTCGCAGAAGTAGAACAATCGGCTTTCAACCCGATGAACATTGTTGAAGGTATCGGTTTCTCTCCCGACAAGATGTTACAGGGACGCCTATTCTCTTACGGCGATGCACAACGCTATCGACTGGGAGTAAACTCTGAACAGATTCCGGTGAACAAGCCACGTTGCCCGTTCCACGCATTCCATCGCGACGGAGCTATGCGGGTGGATGGTAATTATGGCTCGGCCAAAGGCTACGAACCGAACAGCTATGGTGAATGGCAAGACTCTCCGGATAAAAAGGAACCGCCTCTGAAGGTTCATGGAGATGTATTCAACTATAACGAACGCGAATACGATGACGATTACTATAGCCAACCGGGTGACTTATTTCGACTGATGCCTGCGGATGAACAACAATTATTGTTCGAAAATACTGCACGTGCTATGGGCGATGCAGAACTGTTTATCAAACAACGGCATGTGCGCAACTGCTACAAAGCTGATCCGGCTTATGGTACAGGAGTAGCCTGTGCCTTGGGTATTAATCTGGAAGAAGCATTGAAAGAATAATTTTCCCTCTTTTTATATGCGCCTTAAATGTTAGACAATAACATTTATGGCGCATTTTTATATCAATGATTCGTCGTCTTCCGTTATTTGTCTATCACAATGCCTTCCACAATTTCTGGAAATCATTATATTTACCGTAGCATACCAATACGTCATCCGGACGAATCTTGGCATTCTCGGGCAATTCGTTCACTATCTTGTGCTCTACCAACGAAATGCCCAAGCAGTTCTTGATGGTATTGGAGCGTTTCAGTCCTATCAGCTTTAAATGAAACTCTTCATCCAGATTTAACTCATTGACAAAATAGCCTACAAATTTCTCGGGAACATTGAATTTGACTACATAGTATTCCGAATCTATCCGGAAAGTTTCCATCTTTGTACCAAAATCCAGCAACTGCACCAAACTTCGGGCGGCATCTTCTTCCGGAGTCAGTATCTTCTCCAGTCCAAATGCTTCAAGCACTGCTTTGTGTACTCCGTCGATGGCACGTGCATAAATATGTTGCACCTGCTTTTGCTTCAACATAGCCACCACACGGATTGAAGCTCCGAAATTCTCACCAATGGCAACAATCACCATATCAACACTGTTAAGAGGCAAAACGGAAAGAGACTGCTCGTCCGTCGCATCGATTACAAAGGCGGTGGCAATCTTATCTTTTATGCTATCTACCCGTCCTTCGTCCAAATCGGCCCCTATCACCTCGTGCCCTAAGGCGGAAAGTTCCTCAGCCAACACATGACCGTAGTTTCCAAGACCAATAATAATGTATTTCATAATAAATTCAACTGATTAGTTTATGATAATGTTATCACTCGGATAACGGTATTTTGTATTCTTTTTCTGTTTCACGATGCCCAGCACCAGAGTGATAAATCCTACACGGCCGATAAACATAAGCAGAGATACCAGCAATTTACTCTCATCACACAGCAAAGGAGTGGCATTCAGACTGGAGCCGACCGTACTTAAAGCCGACACACATTCAAACGTCAGGGTCATGATAGACATCTTGGGTTCCAGTATGCTCAGAATAAAGACAAACACAAACAAGATTCCCAAAGAAACGACTACCGCAGCATTGGAACGTCGGATGGAGTCATGTGACAACTCACGGCCAAATACCTCCACTCTTTCGGTTCCTCTCAGCACAGCGATCAGGTTGAGTGAAGCAACAGCAAAGGCATTTACTTTCACACCACCGGCTGTGGACTGTGCCGCACCACCGATCCACATCAGGACTATATAAAGCATGATGGTTTGTATGCTCAGTGAAGTCAGGTCTACACTGCTGAATCCGGCGGTTCGGGGGCAAGTGGCATTGAAGAAAGCCTGTGTCCACTTATCGGCAACCGACATGCCTGCAAACGAATGATTCCACTCGAAAAAAGCAATGGCAAGCGTTCCGAAAACCAGTAGCAGAACAGTCATTATCAATACAATCTTAGTATTGAGGTTGAACAGATGATGTACCTGATGATTGTCCCACTGGCGGGTACGGATCAGACGCCAGAAACGACGGGCATGGTAAACTATAATATCTTTAAAATTAACCAGAATCGGAAAACCGATTCCACCAAAAATAATCAGGAAAGACACGGTTATATACAGCCAGTTATGCTGAGTCATAATCATCGGATTGCCTAAATTACCGGGCAACGTAGAAAATCCGGCATTACAAAAGGCAGAGATGGAATGAAAGGCAGAAAAAGCCAGTTCATCCTGAACATCCATCCCCAGCGTACCATGTATACTGAACCAGATAGAGAGCATGCCTATCCCCTCAATGACCAATGTAAAACCTAATATGTACAATAAAGTAGAGAATAACGACCCCAATGAATTGGAACTTACCATATCACGTACGACCAACTGATTGTACAAAGAAGTATTTCCCATGAAGAACATGGCAAAGAAACTGGTCAGTGTCATCACTCCCAGACCACCGATCTGAATCAAAAGAATGATAACTGTCAGTCCGGCCGGCGTAAAAGTAGCGGATACGTCAACGGGAACCAACCCGGTTACGCAGACGGCACTGGTAGAAGTAAACAACGCGTCGACCCACGATAAGGTAACCCCCTCCACAGTACAACGAGGCAACATCAACAACCCCGATCCGATAAATATAATCACCAGGAAGCTGACAGCCAGAATCAAAGAAGGATTGGTTCTCCTGCCCAACAATCGTACCAGCCCATTAGACAAATTCAGTAAGGAGAAAAGCAACAGCAAGACAATATGGTAAAAGTAACCGTGCAGGAATTCCCACAGATGCAGAATAGCCCCTCCCTCCTCGGGCCGATGGAAGATAACAGGAATCAAAGTCAGATACAGTAACCAGCTCAGTATCCAGGCCAACTTCCGGAAATTCTTTTTC
This sequence comes from Bacteroides sp. 11BF, assembly GCF_019633765.1. Classification (NCBI taxonomy): domain Bacteria; kingdom Pseudomonadati; phylum Bacteroidota; class Bacteroidia; order Bacteroidales; family Bacteroidaceae; genus Bacteroides; species Bacteroides sp. 11BF. The sequence continues at coordinate 31,550 of NZ_JAFKPJ010000027.1, read as the reverse complement.
GTATCTCTGTATTCAAGCAGGATATGCAGCGTAACGTCGATCAGGAATATAATCCAAACCGTCTTATAAAGAAGATGTATTTTCGTAACTTCATGGGCAGAGAGCGTAAAGCCATGTTCGTAAATCACTCCGACTATCAGCATGATGGAAGCCAGATAGGTGATAATTGCCATTAATCGTAACAAAAGTCGTACGTAAGGCTGCAACAATTTATTCTGGTACAAAAAGAATTTATGATAAATCTTCATCGGATTGCATATTAATAGAGTCGCACAAACTTAACTAAAATAACAAACATATCCGATTCTTTGTTGCTGAAATCATATAATTCTTAAAAATTATACTTACTTTTGGCATCAGAATAATCAAATAACTACAATATTATGAGCGACAAGAAAAAAAGGTACATACTGCCTGAAGAAGAAATTCCGCATTACTGGTACAACATACAAGCCGACATGGTGAACAAGCCGATGCCCCCGTTGCATCCGGGAACCAAACAGCCATTAAAGGCAGAAGATCTGTATCCGATCTTCGCGGAAGAGCTTTGCCGCCAGGAACTGAACCAAACCGACCAATGGATAGAAATACCGGAAGAGGTTCGTGAAATGTACAAATATTACCGCAGTACTCCATTGGTCCGTGCCTATGGGCTGGAAAAAGCATTAGGCACACCGGCACATATTTATTTCAAGAATGAAAGTGTCAGCCCGATGGGTTCGCACAAATTAAACTCGGCCATTCCACAAGCTTATTATTGTAAAAAAGAAGGTGTACAGAATGTAACAACTGAAACCGGTGCCGGACAATGGGGAGCTTCCCTGGCTTACGCCGCCAAGCTTTTCGGTTTGGAAGCAGCCGTTTATCAAGTGAAAATCAGTTATGAGCAGAAACCTTACCGCCGTAGCATCATGCAGACCTATGGTGCCCAGGTGACTCCTTCGCCTTCGATGTCGACCCGTGCAGGAAAAGATATTCTGACTGCACACCCGAATCATCAAGGCTCATTGGGTACCGCCATCTCTGAAGCCATCGAACTGGCTCAAACTACTCCAAACTGTAAATATACATTAGGTTCCGTTCTGAGCCATGTCACCCTGCACCAGACGGTGATCGGCCTGGAAGCTGAAAAACAAATGGCAATGGCAGGTGAATATCCCGATATGGTGATCGCATGCTTTGGTGGTGGTTCCAACTTCGGTGGCATCGCGTTCCCATTCATGCGCCATAACATCCTTGAAGGTAAAAAAACACGCTTCATTGCTGCCGAACCGGCATCTTGCCCGAAGCTGACCCGCGGTAAGTTTCAATACGACTTCGGCGACGAAGCAGGATATACCCCACTGTTGCCTATGTTTACATTGGGGCACAACTTTGCTCCAGCCAACATCCACGCCGGCGGACTTCGCTACCACGGTGCAGGAGTGATCGTTTCGCAACTCCTCAAAGACAAACTGATGGAAGCTGTCGATATCAGCCAACTGGAATCTTTCGAAGCCGGATGCCTGTTCGCACAGGTTGAAGGTATTATTCCTGCTCCGGAATCTTGCCACGCCATCGCAGCCGCCATCCGTGAGGCAAACAAATGCAAAGAAAGCGGAGAAGAGAAAGTGATTCTGTTCAACCTGTCCGGTCACGGACTGATCGATATGACTTCGTATGACAAATACCTGTCCGGTGACTTGGTAAACTATTCGCTTACAGATGATGATATCCAAAAGAATCTGGATGAAATAGGCAATCTGGCTTAACCGTCGGATACCATCAGAGCTTTTGCCCCATAACAATATATGTAATCACTCATTACATATATTGTTATGGGGCAAAACATATATTGTTACGGAAATGTTATCTTTGCATATGAATCAAAGAAAAGAATATGAAATATATCGGAGCACATGTCAGTGCATCAGGAGGCGTTGAGTTCGCTCCTGTCAATGCACACGAAATCGGGGCCAACGCATTTGCCCTCTTTACTAAAAATCAACGCCAGTGGGTCAGTAAGCCACTAACCGAAGATAGTATCCGTCTCTTCAAAGAAAATTGTGAGAAATTCGGCTTCGCCCCCGAATACATTCTCCCGCACGATAGTTACCTGATAAACCTGGGACATCCCGAAGAAGAGGGACTGTCCAAAAGCCGGGCTGCCTTCCTTGACGAAATGCAACGTTGCGAACAATTGGGACTGAAACTGCTGAACTTCCATCCCGGCAGCCACCTCAACAAGATACCGGTGGAAGAATGTCTGGATCGGATCGCAGAAAGCATCAATCTGACTTTGGAAAAGACCCAAGGAGTAACTGCCGTTATTGAAAATACTGCCGGACAAGGAAGCAACCTGGGAAATGAATTCTGGCAGCTGAAGTACATCATCGACCGAGTGGAGGATAAAAGTCGTGTAGGGGTTTGTCTGGACACCTGCCACACTTTTACAGCCGGTTATGACTTTCTGAATGATTATGATAATGTCTTCGGAGAATTCGGTGAAGTAGTCGGATTTGAATATCTGCGGGGGATGCACCTCAATGATTCCAAAAAAGAATTAGGTAGTCGAGTAGATCGTCACGACAGCATCGGTAAGGGATTAATTGGTTTCGCTTTCTTTGAGAAACTAATGAAAGATCCCCGTTTCGACAATATGCCGTTGATTCTGGAGACCATTGACGAAACACTGTGGCCCGAAGAAATAGCCTGGCTGAGAGAACAAGCTCAATAGATATTGGCCATACTTACCAAAGGTTCGTATAATTTTTCAATATCTTGTGCATCCATCTCGATCTGCACCTGGTCCCCCGGAACAAGTTTTTGCTTTGCCGGGGGTATATCTTTCCGATCACGGTGTATATTGATAATCTCACAACGTTCCGGCAATAGTAATTCGCTTACCGTCTTTCCATCAAAATACGAACCACTCATCACTTCGACAGAAAGAGTATAGCGCTTCTCCTCCTGAAAGTCAGGAGAACTGATCATGTCATCATAAAGTGTCACATTAAACGGCTGGATCTGCAACATCTCCGTAAAATAGTAGGTCAGCCCTCCCACAACAATGGAGGGATAGAAAACCTCCAGATGTCCGGTGATCTCGGTAATCAAAACGATTGCTGTCAAAGGAGTCCGGATCACCGCAACCAAAAAAGCAGACATACATATCAGCATGACATAGCTGATGTTTTCGTATCCGATAATGCCCTGACGTACCAGAATCAAAGCAACGATCTGCCCGATCAGTCCCCCGGTAACCAGAGTGGGAATAAAACTTCCTCCCGGCAATCCGGAAGAAAACGAAAGCACACTAAAAACAAAATGCAAAATCATCATCCCCACAATCCACATAATATGGGTGTCAGCATGCATCGCCTGCTCCAATAAAAATTGTTCACCTCCACCGGTCAGATTCACTTCCGTGAGTGATATTAAATAAGCAATAAACAGCAAATAGAGCATCTTCACATAAGCCGGATGCTTGATGGCCGGATAAAGTCGCTTAAACCAAACTGTAATAACCGAATAAATCTTACCGGATACGGAAATCACCGCAGCCAGCAATAAGAACAATTTGACTTGTGAAGAAAAAACCAGTCCGGGAGAAATAGCGTCAATCTGGAAATAAGGGTTAATGGGAAAGATCATACTCGCCACACCACCTGCCACCACTCCGGCGAGCAAAGTGGTTATGGCGGTCTTAGGTGCATCAAAACGTTCGATAGACTCAATGACCAATAACGAAGAAGCCAAGGGAGCGGCAAAAGCAGCAGCCAATCCGGCACCTGCACCGGCGGCAAGCAATTGTTTTCGTTCACCGGCAAGCACCCTTCCCCATTTAGACACCAGACAACCGATATAAGAGCCGATCTGCACGGAGGGTCCCTCACGTCCCAAAGACAAACCGGCACTCAACGCCAACACTCCTCCCACAAACTTAGATACTAACTCTATAAAAGGATGCTTGTAGGAGATACGTCCGTTAATCACTCCACGGGTTTGAGGAATCCCCCCACCGGTGATCAACGGCATCTTTTTCACCAGCCACATCACAAATAAGAGGATACCCCATAAAGACAAAAAGATAGGAATATGCCAATACCAATGTGGCTGTGAATCAAAAAAGTTTCTACGAGTATTAAAAAAGAATTGTAACAGATAGTGATAGGGTACAGCAACAAGCCCTGTCAACAATCCCACGAATATACTGACAAAATAAAGACGGGCATCTATCAATTTCAGCTTCCATACCCGCCATTTCCTCATATCCTCTAAATCACCTGATTTTCCAAACATATCTCCGTCCGTTATACCGTTGCAGAGTACAACAATCCGGAGATTGCTTGGTTTCACCGGAATAGTTAAAATTAGTTCAAACAAATAAAGGCCGCCACAAGCACTCGTCTTGCAGCGGCCTTCTATATGTAGACCTATTATTTAGAACTTACTTACTTGACTTCCTCAAAATCAGCATCCTGAACGTTATCATCTTGTTTGCCGTTGTTCTGTCCGGCATTAGCCTGACCTGCGTTCATATCCGGACCAGCCTGTGCACCACCTTGCGCACCGCTCTGAGCGTACATTTCAGCACTTGCAGCCTGGAATGCAGTATTCAGTTCGGCCATAGCGCTATCGATAGTTGCCATATCCTGAGCCTTGTGAGCATCTTTCAGTTTCTGAAGAGCTGTTTCGATCGGAGCTTTCTTATCTGCCGGCAACTTATCACCCAGTTCCTTCAACTGAGTTTCAGTCTGGAAGATTAAACTGTCAGCCTGATTCAACTTGTCGATCTTCTCACGTTCTTTCTTATCTGCTTCTGCATTAGCCTCAGCTTCTGCTTTCATCTTTTCGATCTCTTCTTTGCTCAAACCGCTGGAAGCCTCGATACGGATAGCCTGTTCCTTACCTGTAGCTTTATCTTTAGCAGATACTTTCAAGATACCGTTGGCGTCAATATCAAATGTAACCTCGATCTGAGGAACACCACGGCGTGCCGGAGCAATGCCAGTCAGGTTGAACTGACCGATTGATTTATTCTGTGCAGCCATCGGACGCTCACCTTGCAAAACATGGATGGTAACCTCGGTCTGATTGTCGGCAGCAGTAGAGAATGTTTCGCTCTTACGTGCAGGAATTGTAGTATTAGCGTCAATCAATTTAGTCATAACACCACCCAGAGTTTCGATACCCATTGACAACGGAGTTACATCCAACAATACCACACCTTTGATTTCGTCAGTCAGTACAGCACCTTGAACAGCGGCACCTACAGCTACTACCTCATCCGGATTAACACCCTTTGAAGGAGTTTTACCGAAGAAATCTTCAACCAACTTCTGTACAGCCGGAATACGTGAAGAACCACCTACAAGAATTACTTCATCAATATCTGAGTTACTCAAACCAGCATCTTGCATTGCTTTCTTACAAGGTTCAAGACAAGCCTGAATCAGATTGTGAGCCAAAGATTCAAATTTAGCACGAGTCAGAGTCTTAACCAAGTGCTTAGGTACACCACCTACCGGCATGATATACGGCAAGTTGATTTCAGTACTTGTAGAAGAAGACAGCTCAATTTTAGCTTTTTCAGCTGCTTCTTTCAAACGCTGCATAGCCATCGGATCCTGAGTCAGGTCAGCACCTTCGTCATTCTTAAATTCCTGAACCAACCAGTCGATAATTACCTGGTCAAAGTCATCACCCCCCAAGTGAGTATCACCGTTTGTAGAAAGTACTTCAAATACGCCACCGCCGAATTCCAGAATAGAGATATCGAATGTACCACCACCTAAGTCGAATACTGCAATCTTCATATCTTTGTGAGCCTTGTCGAGACCATAAGCCAACGCAGCTGCTGTCGGTTCGTTTACAATACGTTTCACTTCCAGACCGGCAATCTGTCCGGCTTCTTTTGTGGCCTGACGCTGTGAGTCAGAGAAATATGCAGGAACAGTGATTACTGCTTCTGTTACTTCTTGTCCCAGGTAATCCTCAGCTGTCTTCTTCATCTTCTGCAGAATCATTGCTGAAATTTCCTGCGGAGTATATAAGCGTCCGTCTATATCTACACGCGGAGTATTATTATCACCCTTCACCACTTTATAAGGTACACGTGCGATTTCTTTCTGCACCTGATCCCAATTTTCACCCATAAAACGTTTGATAGAGAAAACTGTACGGGTAGGATTCGTGATAGCCTGACGTTTTGCAGGATCACCCACTTTACGTTCGCCACCGTCTACAAATGCTACAATGGAGGGAGTTGTACGTTTACCCTCACTATTTGCGATTACTACAGGTTCGTTTCCTTCAAATACAGAAACACAAGAGTTTGTAGTTCCTAAGTCAATACCAATAATTTTTCCCATGATCGTTATTCTTTTATTTATTATTATTTCAGTTTCTTTTGTCCGGTTATTCCCGCACCCCCTTCAGGAGTTTGTCTCAAACGGACGACTATAAAAAAACAAACCTTGTGCCAAAAGGTTGAGTAAGATGGAAAGTGACAGGATTCTGACAGAAAGTCAGATTTTGACATTTTCATGTCACCCAAAGGACGAAAAAGAGTCAAAGTTACAGGGAAATAAAATAATAATTCCCCGCCCTGAAACGGACGAGGAATTATCGTTGAGATGAAAAAAGAGAAAGTAATATCTAAAGCCTTTCAATCCACTCTCCAGGTATGGTTATGCGAAAACATCCCATAGTATGAAAACGGATTATTATCCGTATTTCTGTTTCCGAAGTATCGAGTTCGCCCACCAGTCCATTTAAAGAACCTCCGGTGATACGAACCATAGGAGCCGGTTCCGGACAATCAGGTATCCACTCCACAGCAGTATCTATATGAGAAAACAATAATTGATAACTGTTCACCTGCCATTCCGGTATCCGATATTCCCATATATTTTGAGGAATAATTAATCCTTGTATTCCGGACAACTGCAAAACATCAGATTCTGAAGCCCAGATAAGAATGCAACGAGTTATCTGTGGTAACAATGTTTCCTTGGGACGACCCTGCCATTGATAAGTAATTTTCCGCAACGGAAGATAATTCCGTACTTTTCGTTGATCCAGTTCTTGTTTTACACGTTGCTCTGCCCGCGAAGCTGTAAAAGCAAGATACCAATGACATGACTGTTTTTCCGCCATTTCGGGCTTTTCATTTATATTCATCTATCTCTTATTTTGTTAAACTCACCATAGAAGCAACCATTGCAGCAATAGAAGCAATAGAACTGCTCATGCCTACTGCTCCGGACACAGTAGCTTTTTTCCGTTCTTCTTTAGTGGGAACGATTATTTCACACCCGGGCTCAATGGCATTTGCTGTATTGTGTCTTAATCGGGAAACAGTGCCATTCATATATACAACATAGGCACGCCGCTTCAAGGCCCGGTTGCCAAAGCCGCCGGCTTGACCTATATAATAATCAATTCCACTTCCTTTTTGATAAAGAACCGTATTAGGATACATCACAGCTCCGGTTATGGTCACAGTACTGACATATTTAGGAATAAAAAGTACATCCCCCTCACGCAACACCAAATCTTCATCGGACTTTGGTTTTGCTAATGCTTTTTCAAGTTCAATACCTACTGAATAAGTCTGATCGACTTCCAGAGCAGCCAAAGATACCGAATCTTTTCCGGTTCCCTTAACAGCAAACCGGACTGCATCTTGTTTTTGCCGGATTTCATCAGCTGTCATCCTACGCATCAGGCGTGCACCTTTTACATAGGCATCTTTCGACAATCCTCCGGCCTTAGCTATCAGATCACTCAACCGTTCATTCCTTTTAGTCAGCGCATAGTTGCCTGTGAATATTACTTCTCCATCAACCGTCACATTCGCCTGTTTCTGATAGCCCGGGCTTCTACGTATAAAAACCATATCATAAGGTTCCAATTCAAACACCCGCTTTGCTCCTACCAATAGTCCATTCTCCAATTCAACCGTAAAACTTTTCCCTATTACAGAAGAAGAAGAGGTGCTTTTGGCATCTTTAATACGCCGCGATACATCGATACGAACCGTTGAAGCTGATTCCAACAGACCACCTGCTTTTAAAATCAGATCCTGGATAGTCATATTTTTAGCAAAAGGAAAATGTCCCGGATTTGCCACATCGCCATAGATAGCCAATGTTCCTTCCTTTTCCAGTTCCCGAATACTCGAAATATAGAGTACATCATTTTTTTGAAGGGGTAAATCAGGAATACTCCCCTCCATCAGTTTCCTCAAATCAACAGGAATCATTTCATGTGACAGATCCTCACGCTCTCGCTTAAGCAACGCTCTATTAAGAAAAGCATCCCCACGAAGCCCTTCGGCCTGACATATCAGTTGTTTTATAGTTCCTGTCAAACTGTCCAGTTGATACATACCGGCACGATATACTGCCCCACGAACTTCCACTTTATTAGAGAAACGATCTAATACCGCCTCTACGGAAATTTCATCATCATCAGTCAGAATAAAGTTTTCATAATCCACTTTATCTACATTATATATTTGCTTCTCTCTTCCGCTACGACGAAATAAACGAACCGTATTCCGATAAGCATCCCCTGTAAAGCCGCCTGCATAGTTGATTAAGGCAGCCAGAGACTCTCCCTGTTTCATCTCATAAATCATCGGTCGTTTCACTTTTCCTAAAATACCGACCAGATTCTCATAAGGAGAGACCAGAATCACATCTCCTTCCGACAAACGGATATCATCTGCCAGTTTTCCCTCCATTATATATTTATATACATCCACATCAGCTACCTTTTCACCGTTCCGCACGACTTGAATCGTACGCAAGCTGCCAATTCGATTGACTCCTCCAGCCCGATACAAAGCATGAAACACTGATGCAAAAGCAGATAACCGATAGGTACCGGGAACTTCAACCTCCCCCATGACATTGACCATAATGGAACGTATCTTCCCTAATGTCACCTTGATATGTACCGATTCTCCGGAAATAGCTGCATAGATTTTACTGAACTCACGTCGTAAATGCCGCTCAGCCTCTTGCATGTTCATACCACTCAGATAAATAGGACCGATATTCTCCACCACAATACTTCCTTCGGGAGAGATAGTCTCTCTTACCGTATTTTCCGAAGTTCCCCATATATCAATTATCACTTCATCCCCCGGTCCTAACATATAGTTTTCCGGGGTAGGAATATTCAGATTAGGTTCAAATGACAAGTTCCGACTTGCAAATATATTGCGTCCAAAAACCTGAGTTTGTTTGCTCTGTCCTACTACTTTTTGCAGCTCTTCCTGTTGAGCCCTTACCCATCCAATAAATAAAAGAAACAGTAAAAAGACTAATACTTTCTTGCCCATTTTCCTAAGTTATTCTATAAGATTATTTTTCTTCTTAAATCTCCGAAAATCATAAAGTATCCATATCAGACAAGCAAGCAGTCCCAATATTACACTTCCAAGAATCAATCCTAATAAAATCATAGTAGTTAGCTTTTAATATATTCTCAATAAAACATTCTTATTATCAACGTATTATATCTAAAAAAATGTGTTTTTAAACGTACGTTTAAAAACACATTAAAAACAAGTGATTCGTTAAAGGGAAAGATTTATAAAATCATAGAGATAAAATGAAAAGAAGAAGAACAGACATTGATTTGAGAATGAGGTTATTTCAATAATAATGAAAGTTAAAAGGAAGTCTTTTTATTAAACACTTTGTGTATTTAAATATTAGCTTTATCTTTGTGAACAAATAAACGTACGTTTAAAAACACATTTTCATCAGCTTTCCCTTTGCTCGTATTTACGGCATTTTCCTTATTAGGCAGACCTATAATCCGGAATAATCCTGTATTTTTGTACCACGACTAATCAATATTTAAAGTATGATGAACCGATCTTCTTTTATTCTTTTTGTACTAATATCATTTCTGCTCACTGCTTGCAAAGAAAAGCAGAAAGCAACACTCACTGTCGAAGAAGGTGTTCCGGCCCCTCTTTCATATGCAGAAGGATTCGGAATAACACATTCTCCTGAATACACTACAGTAACAGTATATAATCCCTGGAAACCGGGAGAGACCTATGATATCTATTATCTTGTGAAAACCGAAGATCAGCCTGTCCCTGCCAACGGTCACAAAATAGTGATCCCACTAAAAAGTATTATGACCAACTCAGCTACTCATTTGGGGTTTCTTGAACTTCTGGGGGAATTGCATAAAGTGACAGGGGTGTGCAACTCGGCCTATATTTACAATCCTACCATTCTGCAAGGTGTCAAAGAGGGTAAAATAAAAGATTTGGGCGATGCTTTCAATCTGGACATAGAAAACTTACTTTTATTACACCCACAGGCCGTAATGACTTCTGCCTACAATACCGAAGACGAAAACAGCCGACGTATGAAACAAACGGGATTGCCTATCCTATATAATATTGAATGGCAAGAAAAATCTATTCTGGGGCGTGCAGAATGGATTAAATTTGTCGGAGCCCTTTTCGACAAAGAAGCATTGGCTGACAGCATTTTCGGGCAAATAGCAAAACAATACAATGAAGTAAAAAAGAGTGCCGAGAAATTTTCATATGCGCCTTCTATACTTTCCGGGCAAGATTACAGGGGAACCTGGTCTATGCCGGGAGGAAGAAGCTATAGTGCACAACTCTTCCGCGATGCAGGTGCCAATTACTATTATGCCAACGACACAACAGCTTCCGGTAGTATATCCAGCAGTATTGAAGAAGCTCTGATACATTTCAACCAAGCTGACATATGGGTAGGCGTACAAGCCAATACTTTGGAAGAGTTGGGACGAATGGACTCGAAATACAAACTATTCAAATCATATAAAGACGGCAATGTATACCATATAAACAAGCGGACAAATGCTACTGGTGGAAACGACTATTGGGAAAGTGGAGTAGCTCGTCCGGATCTATTATTGAGTGATATGATCAAGATCGTTCATCCGACACTATTGCCTGACTACGAGTTAACTTACATGGATAAATTAAGAAGTGAATGAAAAACTACCGGCTGTTTTTATTATTAATCATATTGTTAGTCATTGCTTTCATGGCAGATATTGCTATTGGGAGCGTCAACCTCTCCATACGAGACGTATGGGATACACTTACCGGAGGCAGTGATAATCTTATCTATCGTGAAATTATCATCAATCACCGACTTCCCAAAGCATTAACAGCTATTTTAGCAGGAGCATCACTTTCTGTTGCCGGAGTATTGATGCAAACTCTGTTTCATAACCCACTGGCCGGTCCTGACGTATTGGGAGTAACTTCCGGCGCCAGCTTGGGAGTAGCCTTACTCACTTTAGGCACTTCTTCGCTTCCTTTGTGGCTTATAGCAGGATGGGGGCAAGTGACAGCTGCTATCATTGGGGCTATAGGAGTTTTATTATTGGTCATAATCGTTTCTATCAAAATACCTCAGACTGTCTCCCTGTTAATCATAGGCATGATGTTCGGCAACTTTGCCGGTGCCATCGTCAGTATCCTGCAAAGCATGAGCAATCCGGATACTCTCAAGCTTTTTATTACCTGGACCTTTGGCAGCCTCTCTTCAGTGGGCTGGGAACAGATGAGTGTGATGGCCCCTGTCATTGCCTGTGGAATTCTGACTGCATTGCTCTTGCAAAAACAACTCAATATTTTGTTGTTGGGAAAAAACTATGCCAACGGATTGGGAGTCTCTGTGACCAGATTACGCCTCTGGATTATTCTGGCCACTGCACTTTTGGCCGGAACTTCGACGGCTTTTACCGGTCCTATAGCCTTCATAGGCATCACCATGCCCCATGTGGCCAGAGGATTGTTTGGGAGCCCTAATCACCGTATTATTCTTCCGGGCTCCATACTGTGTGGTGCCATTACGCTGTTAATTTGCGACTTAATTTCTCAAATGCCCGGAATGCAGGGTACATTACCTATCAATGCAGTAACTGCTTTGTTTGGCTCTCCAGTAATCGTTTGGATCATATTCCGCAACTCATATCTAAAATAAGAAGAGCCATTATTATACTAAACCTTAGTTAAAAGATACAGAGAAGGGTGTCCCACATGGGACACCCTTCTCTGTATCTTTTAACTAAGGCACTTCTATTTTTTCACTAACACCATTACCAATGTCCCGTCTGCGTTATACAAACCAATTCCACCACCGGACAATACATCAAATGATTTCACCTCATTGATAGCCTTCATCACTTTACTTTCTACCTCCATGTCCGGACAAGCCATCATAGTAGAAATAACATTTGGGAAAGATATAGAACGAGGATTTTCTTTATCAGTTTCAAATCCTCCATTAATCAGATTACATCCGGCATTTCCATGAATAGATTTCTTTTTAATGTCAAAACTGATGAAAGGCTGCTTCTCCATACCGGAAGGAATAGCCTCACCATTCACTTCCTCTATTTTCCATTCACCGTTCAGTGCAGACAACTTCACCGTAGATACTTTCTTCTGAAGGACAACTACCGGGCGACTGGAAGCATTACAAAGAGCCATGTTCTGTTTACCCAGCTTTTTATAACTCTTTACCTGTCCCAATGCATTCAGTACATTTTGTTCCGTTGTCATATCAGGACAAGCCATACGAGTACTTCCCAAACGACTCATATCAATAGTACCGGGTTTTGAATTTAGATCTATCGAACCCATCATACGATTACAGCCGCTGTTACCATATACTTTTCCAGTTACTGTATCAAAACCGATAAACGGCAATTCCTGATTCTCTGCCGGAACAATAGCTGAACCGTTCACTTCAATAATGTTCCATTCACCATTTAAAGATGATAAAGAAGCGGTCTCTTTGGTTGAACCACAAGATGACATTGCGAATGCTGCACCTGCCATGCAAATTGAAAACAATACTTTTTTCATTGTTATACTATTTAAGTTAAATATTGGCGCAAATATAGATAAAAAATAATATAAAGTTGATACATTTGTCGAATTAAGATAAACAGAACAGACATACGAATAGTTCAACAAACAATATACAATCATGAAAAGACGTATCAGAACCTTATTAGTCCTCCTCGTGACAGTCGCTTCGGCGGCAATTGCACAGAAAGATTATTCCGTACCCCTCTCTTCCCCCTTGGCTCCATCGGTTGATGAAGAAACGAATTTCATAACAACGTATTTTCCGATGAAACAATTATGTAAGTGGACACCTGGAATAAAATTTATGTTTATTCCGGATAGTGGTGACGAATTCATCCCCATATTTTATTGTTACGAAAACGGGAAAGAAGTAGTTAACGACTTACTCAAAAATAAAACTGTAGAATATGTAGGATCAGAAGAAACAGAGCATGAAACATATATCGGTAAAATATATACTTCACGTTTCATTTTTGAATGTGAAGGTAAAAAATACTATTACGAAATGAAAGATACCAAACTAAACGATCTGTGTGATAAAGATCCTCGTGCCGGTATCAATGGGCTCGTCTACCTGCAAGATATAAATACTGCCAAAGAATTATTGATTGGAAAAACACTTTATACCCGGACTACCATAGTAAAAGTAGATGATGTCAGCAGTTACTCCGGATACAGAGAGGTCAGCATTCCCAAAGGCGAACCCGTGAAAGTTATGGCAATAAGTATTGGTAGCAAAGCTTTTCCTGTGAGAATTGTTTTTACTGACAGTAAAGGGAACACCTATTATATTGACGTAGCCATGTCCAGAACAAATTCCCGTATGGAACCTGAAGATTTTCAAGCAGAAAAAAGGATGAGCTACTTCCCCAACGCATTTTCTTTTACCAATCCGGACATTAAAGCCAAAGAGTCCATCCAATCTAAATATATCGGACAAGCCGTTTATCCTTTAAAAACAATACGAACAAAACAAGCAGATTTACTGCGTTATACTCCGTTACAAATCAAAGATGTGCAACCTGAAAAAACAGGAACGTCAGCTACACTCCTACTGGCAGATGTTTTGGGAACAACATACCGAATAAAAGTAGATTTGAGATATGACCCTATCCTTAGAAATGAAGATTTCATCGAAAATCTTTTTGAATTTGCCAACATACGAAAAAAATATCCGAACATTAGCGAAGCCAACTGGTTAATGCTTGCTAAAGGAGAGGTAAAACCGGGTATGACAACCGAAGAGTGTAAGTTGGCAATCGGCGAACCTATCGAAATCAGAGCCCGGACCGACTCTCGTTTTGAGACATGGTTATACAGAGGAAAAATACTGGAGTTTGAAAATGGTATCTTGCTTCGCGCCAAATAAAGAAACTTAAATCGGCGAATATTCTGAAATAATGCCGTATATTTGTTCCATCAACAATTCTTAAATTCTTAATTTAAAATTCTTAATTAAAGAAATGGGTAGAGTTCTTATTATCGGTGCAGGCGGTGTAGGTACCGTTGTAGCACACAAAGTGGCACAAAATGCCGATGTATTTACTGATATCATGATCGCCAGCCGCACGAAGTCAAAATGTGACGACATTGTGAAAGCCATCGGCAACCCCAGCATAAAAACAGCCCAAGTGGATGCTGATAATGTAGACGAACTGGTAGCACTATTCAACGACTTCAAACCGGAAATGGTTATTAACGTTGCTTTGCCTTATCAAGATCTGACTATCATGGAAGCCTGCCTGAAAGCAGGTGTAAACTACCTGGATACCGCTAATTATGAGCCTAAAGACGAAGCTCACTTTGAATATAGCTGGCAATGGGCTTATCACGAACGTTTCAAAGAGGCAGGTCTGACTGCTATCTTAGGTTGTGGATTCGACCCAGGGGTGAGTGGCATTTATACGGCATATGCTGCCAAACATTATTTCGATGAAATTCAATACCTGGATATAGTAGATTGTAATGCCGGAAATCATCACAAGGCTTTTGCTACAAACTTCAATCCGGAAATCAATATCCGTGAAATCACCCAAAACGGACGTTATTATGAAAACGGACAGTGGGTAACCACCGGCCCCTTGGAAATTCATAAAGACTTGACTTATCCGAATATAGGTCCTCGTGACTCATACTTGTTATACCACGAAGAGTTAGAATCACTTGTAAAACACTTTCCAACTATCAAACGAGCACGTTTCTGGATGACATTCGGTCAGGAATATCTGACTCACCTACGTGTGATTCAGAACATCGGTATGGCCCGCATCGACGAAATCGATTACAACGGGCAAAAAATTGTTCCTTTGCAATTCTTGAAGGCCGTGCTACCTAATCCTCAAGATCTGGGTGAAAATTACGAAGGGGAAACCTCTATCGGTTGCCGCATCCGTGGCTTAAAAGATGGCAAAGAACGTACCTACTATGTATACAATAACTGTAGTCACGAAGCAGCATACAAAGAAACGGGTATGCAGGGAGTAAGCTATACCACAGGTGTCCCAGCCATGATTGGTGCCATGATGTTCTTCAAAGGCGAATGGAAGCGACCGGGTGTGAATAATGTGGAAGAGTTTAATCCGGATCCGTTCATGGAACAATTGAACAAACAAGGTCTGCCTTGGCACGAAGAATTCGACGGAAACCTGGAATTGTAATTAACATAACAATATGTCAATTGGCTATATGCCACCTTGTGGTAAGCTGATTGACATAATTTATACATTGGGAAAATCATCAAAGATGAATATAGGAGATAAAGCCCCTGAATTGCTGGGTATCAATGAAAAGGGAGAAGAGGTACGCCTCAGCAACTATAAAGGAAGAAAAATCGTCCTTTATTTCTACCCCAAAGATAGCACTTCCGGCTGTACGGCTCAGGCTTGCAGCCTGCGTGATAATTACGCGGAATTGCGTAAGGCCGGATACGAAGTGATCGGTGTTAGTGTAGACAATGAAAAGTCACATCAAAAATTTATTGAAAAGAATAATCTGCCATTTACCTTGATTGCCGATACTGAAAAAAAATTAGTAGAGCAATTTGGAGTATGGGGAGAGAAAAAGCTATATGGCCGTGCCTATATGGGTACTTTACGCACTACTTTCCTGATCAATGAAGAAGGAGTCGTTGAACGAATCATCGGTCCGAAAGAGGTAAAGACCAAAGAACACGCTTCACAAATTTTATAAATCGATCATTATGGCAAAGAAAGAAGACGAGTTAAATTTTGAAACAGATAATAATAAAATGGCATCAAGCGAAAAATTAAAAGCCTTACAGGCTGCCATGGACAAGATAGAGAAAAGCTTTGGTAAAGGTTCTATCATGAAAATGGGTGAAGAAGTGGTAGAACAAGTAGAAGTAATTCCTACAGGTTCGATTGCACTGAATGCAGCATTAGGCGTAGGCGGTTATCCCCGCGGAAGAATAATTGAAATTTATGGTCCGGAATCATCCGGTAAAACCACACTGGCGATCCACGCCATTGCAGAAGCACAAAAAGCCGGTGGAATTGCCGCTTTCATTGATGCTGAACATGCCTTTGACCGTTTTTATGCGGCCAAGCTGGGAGTGGATGTAGATAATCTGTTTATCTCTCAACCGGATAACGGAGAACAGGCACTGGAAATTGCAGAGCAATTGATCCGCTCTTCAGCCATCGACATCATCGTAGTGGACTCCGTAGCCGCCTTGACTCCGAAAGCAGAAATAGAAGGAGACATGGGCGACAATAAAGTAGGTTTGCAGGCTCGATTAATGTCTCAGGCATTACGCAAGTTAACATCAGCAGTGAGTAAAACCCGTACGACTTGTGTTTTCATCAACCAATTACGTGAGAAAATCGGTGTAATGTTCGGTAATCCCGAAACAACAACCGGTGGCAATGCATTGAAGTTCTATGCTTCGGTACGTTTGGATATCCGCGGTTCACAACAAATAAAAGACGGTGAAGAAGTGATTGGTAAACAAACAAAGGTCAAGGTTGTGAAGAACAAAGTAGCCCCTCCTTTCCGTAAAGCAGAATTCGATATCATGTTTGGCGAAGGTATATCACATTCTGGAGAGATTATTGATCTGGGAGCCGATTTAGGAATCATCAAGAAAAGTGGTTCATGGTATAGCTATAATGACACGAAGCTGGGACAAGGTCGCGATGCAGCTAAACAGTGTATTGCCGATAATCCTGAACTCGCTGAAGAACTGGAAGGATTAATCTTCGAAAAATTGAGAGAACACAAATAACTCTAATCAATAGATAACGATTGGCTGTATTTCATTGAATGACAGCCAATCGTTTATCATATATCAATTCAGAGAATTCCGTTTTTCCAATGCCAACGGATAGTACTTATCCAACAACATCGCCCACTCCGCTATAAGCTCAATTGGCATTCTCTGACCATTTTCATCACCAGACTCTGCAAATGTCCTTATCCGATCATCCAATGTAACCAAGCGCCGTATCTCTGGTTCTCTCTCACCTAATACCTCTACAATAATATCCAATTTCGTAATTTCACTTTCACTCATAGTATTTCATTTTAATTAAGTCATTAAAAGTACATCCTTTTCATCAAATATCTTCATATAACTTGCTCTTTTTTCTCTTTCTTTGTAACATAATTCGTCCCGTTACGTCTTACAAATATAAACATTGACAAAAACGAATCCATGGATGCTGAGAGTTTTAAAAAAGAGTTTCTGCCTTATCACCGCAAACTATACTGTGTAGCTTACCGACTACTGGAGAATTCAGCCGATGCGGAGGATATAGTGCAAGAAGCCTACCTGAAGCTGTGGGATAAGCGGGAAGGACTGACTGTTATTAGTAATCCGGAAGCATTTAGTGTCACTTTGGTAAAGAATATGTGTTTTGATTTGCTCCGCTCAGGAAAGTACATATTGTCCCGACAAACCGTAGAACTGTCTGCCGTTCAGGATATTTCCCAGTCGGACAACCTGGAAGTACGCGAAGGCGCACGACAGGTAAAAGATATCATAGCCCACTTACCCGAACAGCAGCAACGGATCATAAACATGCGCGATATCAAAGGCTGTTCTTACGAAGAGATAGAACAAGTTACCGGATTGAATTCTATTAATGTTCGTGTACTGCTATCACGAGCAAGGAAAAAGATACGTGAAGAATTTAATAAATGGAATAATTATGAAAGTCGAAGAAATTGAAAGGTTGCTCGCCAAGTTTTATGAGGGGACTACTACCGAGAGCCAGGAAGAGGCGCTGAGAGATTATTTCAGAACAACGGAAGTGCCCGAACATCTGCTGAAGGACAAAGAAATCTTTCTTAACCTTTACTTAAACGCAGATCATGATGTGGAAATTCCTGCATATTTGGAGGACAAACTAAACTTGTTGATTGATGAAATGGCCGAGAAAGAACAACGCTTCTTCCGCCCCAACAGTTCCAAGAACAATTGGCGCTGGATTGGAAGTATAGCAGCCACTATACTATTACTTGTCGGTCTTGGATATGGTATCGACAATCTGGGTAAAAATGTGTGTCCACCTACACCGCAAGACACGTTTTCTGACCCGGAAGAAGCCTACCGAATGTTTCAGGCGACATTACTGGAGATTTCCGTTAACCTGAACAACGGATTCAATGAAGTGAAGGAAAGCCAAATTGACATGAGAAGAATACATCAAGAAGTAAAAAACGAAATAAAAAAATAAACGGTTATGAAAACAATGAAATTTATTCTGGTTTGTGTGCTGCTATTATCACCTCTCTTTTGTCAGGCACAAAAGAATCTGTTCAACAAATACAACGACATGAAAGGGGTATCATCAGTTTACATCTCTAAAGCAATGATGGAACTAAATCCGAACTTATTTATGAAGGACCTTTATATAGGTAAGGTGGCAGAACACTTGAATTCTGTTCAGGTCCTTTCTACACGTGATAATAAGATACGTGAAGAGATGGCTAAAGATATTCGTTCTTTGGTGCAGTCATCCAAATATGAACTATTGATGAAACAAAAAGGGACAACTTCCGGTTCAGAAATCTATGTAAATCGTAAAGGAAGTAAGATAAAAGAACTAATTATGGTAATGGACGGAGCATCTTCCCTAAAATTTGTATATATGGAAGGAGATATGACGACGGATGATATCAAAAAACTAATGTTGTATCAAAATACCAGTCAGTGCTTTATAATATCAGGAGATAGGCTCTATACCAATAATAAACCTGTCATTTATGACAGCAAGAAAGATATACGCAAACAAAAAGGTATGATAGAATTAAGCGGAACTTATAATTTGAACACTATAGATACAAATTATAGCGAAGAATTAAACGCTTTGAATGACGAACTAAAAAACCTTGGGAAAGAATTAAAAAACATAAGTACAGAGTAAATGATATAGGATAGTTATTATATGTAAGAGGTACGATGTATTTAGACATCGTACCTCTTACATACAGTTCTGTTTATATTTAATCAGCACCAATAAATATATGCTAAAGTGCTCAGACTAATCACTGCCCACAAAAGTACTCCCTGTATCAAAGGTTTGATACCTACGGACTTCACAACATCCAATGAAAGAGAAGCCCCGATGAAAAACATAGTGATAGTTAAAGTCTTACGAGCCAATCCATTGATAGCTGCCCCCAATGCAGGCACACTATCCAACAAATAGGTATTCACAATCATAGCTAATACAAAGAAGAAGATAAACCAAGGAATGCTGATCTTCTGTCCTTTACTTTTAAAGATAAACGAAGTAGCAAATGCCATTGGAATAATCCAAAGGGCACGGGTCAATTTAATAGTAGTAGCAACTTTTAGTGCCTCCTCACCGTATGCAGCACCGGCACCTACCACAGAACTTGTATCATGAATAGCAATGGCAGCCCAAGTTCCGAACTCATGTTGACTCATATTTAAAGCATGTCCGATTACTGGAAAGATAAAAAGTGCAAGTGCGTTTAATATGAATATTGTAGCCAACGCTACAGACATTTCACTATCATTCGCCTTTACTACAGGACCTACAGCAGCAATAGCACTACCACCACAAATCGCCGTACCCGAACTGATAAGATAAGAGGTATTACGATCTACCTTCAAGAACTTACGACCAATAAACCACCCAATGATCAGTGTACCGATTACTGAAATAACAGTAAACTCCATTCCTTCTTTACCGGAAGCAAGTGCCGAATGCAAATTCATACCAAAACCTAATCCGACAACAGAGTATTGCAACAAATATTTGGATGTCTTTTTATTAAATTTCGGATGCGCCTGTCCACATGTCAATGCGAAAGCTAACCCAAGGAAGAGAGCTAATGGTGGAGTTACCCATGCAGAAAGTGCCTGCAATCCTGGAACATAATCCAACATTAGAAATAAAGTCAAAATAGAAAGTAAAGAAACATAGACCTTTTTATTGTTTGTCTGTAACGTTTTCGTAATAGCTGATACCATATCTTATTATCTTTTTTATTTTTCGGGTGCAAAGATACGGCTACTTATCGGTATATGCCAATTGCATCTAATTATGCTTTATAACTTTTTATTATGATGCATGGCAAACTGCATCAAAACCTGTGACAATCCACTCTCCTGCCCTTGGGGTTGGGCAAAACAGAATTCACGCAACATAGGCATGCCTTTGATTTCGATAACCCGAAAAGTACCGGAAAGTAATTCACGACTGATGGAACGGATAGAAACAATTCCCATACAATCTGTATGTTCCAGAAATAATTTGATACTCTCCGTACTACCCAAATATAAAAGCACATTCAAAGATGATAACTTTATATTATGTCCGGACAAAGCTCTTTCAAAAACATCCAACGTGCCCGAACCTCTCTCACGAAGCACAAGAGGAATTCTGGATAAATCTTCGGGAGTAATTTCATCCGGTAATGAGAGCTTATTACCTGTGTGGACAACAGCCACCAATTCATCCTGCAAAAACGTAGTATATTTAAGATTCGGCAAACGAGAAATTCCCTCCACTAAACCTAAGTCAATGCGGTGTTCCTGCAAAGCTGCTTCTATTTCTCTGGAATTCCCATTCAGCAAAGAAAGATTTACCTGAGGAAATTTTGCTATAAAATTAGCCAATAAAGGAGGAAGCACATATTGCGCAATTGTAGTACTGGCACCTAACTTTAAATCACCTATATATTCATTATGGAGTAAATGCATTTCATATTCCAGCCGTTTATAGTCCTCCAATATCTTTTCACTATGTTCTTGCAAAAGCTTCCCTGCCTCTGTCAAAGATATCTTATTCCCTTGCCTGTCAAACAAGCGGGCCTGATAGCAAGTTTCCAATTCCTGAATATGCTTGGTTATAGCAGGCTGACTGACAAACAACTCTTGTGACGCTTTCGTAAAACTAAGGTTCTTAGCAACACTTAAAAATACTTTTAGACGAAAATCAGACATAAATATAAAGGTTTATTGTCTATAATTACAATTCTTCTCCCCTGATTCCCAACGCTTGCATCAACGGATATGCAAGCATTTCCCATTGATGCCCTTCCAGCATTTCCTCCGGTTCATTCATACGAAACTGAATCGTTTTTTTATTTTTAATCTTTTTCAACCGATTCATTACTTTATCACCATATTCTTCATTAAAAGAGACTAAAATCAATTGTCTCACATCGGCAGAATCTGCAACAATATTTAATAAATCGAGATATAATTCCTCACGGGATACCATTTCCTCACAAGGTACACCGGCAAAAGAAAACTCTCCAAACTGACTCTTAAACGCTACACCATTCAGCTCTGTAGATAAATCAGACGGTACACAATTAGATAACCGGACGGAATTCTTATCGTATACCACTAATATTTGAATCTGATTTTCTCCTTCTGTTATGCCTGAGTCTAACGCTAAATAAGTTATCAATTCCGAAAGATCAATCTCTTGTAACTCACGCTTCAATGTTCGCTCAAAATATTTCTTCAGATCCGTTATAACTAAATTCAAGAACGCTGCATCTATCAATATCACATTCGAAGAGAACTTTATTTTTTCGTCCATATAGTAATTCCTTTATAATTATATTCAGGCTATAAAGATACAACATACTTCTAAAATGCCCTTGCATTCGGACACAATTTCCTTGTAAAAAGGAAAATATATGACATTTTGGCTTTTACATTCCTTAAAAAGCTGAAAAAAAGTCAGTTTTTAACCCATGGCAAATCTTTTGCGCCTTCAATAGTGTTATTGAAAATAAGAAAAAGAAAGGAGAATAAACGATATGAATTTCAACAATTTTACCATTAAATCACAGGAAGCTGTACAGGAAGCGATCAATCTGGCACAAAGCCGGGGACAACAAGCCATTGAAACAGCTCATATCCTGTATGGAGTGATGAAGGTAGGCGAAAATGTTACTAACTTTATCTTCCAGAAGTTAGGATTGAACGGCCAGCAAATCGCCCTTGTACTCGACAAGCAAATTGACTCTTTCCCAAAAGTTTCGGGTGGTGAGCCTTATTTGAGTCGGGAAGCAAACGAAGTCTTCCAGAAAGCAACACAGTATTCCAAAGAAATGGGTGATGAATTTGTTTCACTGGAACACTTATTACTGGCATTACTAACGGTAAAGAGTACTGTATCTACTATTCTGAAAGATGCAGGAATGACCGAAAAAGAACTACGCGGAGCTATTAATGAATTGAGAAAAGGAGAAAAAGTCACTTCTCAGTCCAGTGAAGATAATTATCAATCACTGGAAAAATACGCCATAAACCTGAACGAAGCCGCTCGTAGCGGCAAACTCGATCCGGTGATCGGACGTGACGAAGAAATTCGGCGTGTACTTCAGATTCTGAGTCGACGCACCAAAAATAACCCTATATTAATAGGTGAACCGGGTACCGGTAAAACAGCAATAGTTGAAGGACTGGCACACCGTATCCTCCGGGGAGATGTTCCTGAAAACCTGAAAGATAAACAAGTATACTCTCTGGATATGGGGGCACTGGTTGCAGGAGCCAAATACAAAGGAGAGTTTGAAGAGCGGCTTAAATCCGTAGTGAATGAAGTGAAAAAATCTGAAGGTAACATCATACTCTTCATCGATGAGATCCATACATTGGTAGGAGCCGGGAAGGGAGAAGGTGCCATGGATGCAGCTAATATCTTGAAACCTGCACTTGCCCGTGGAGAGTTACGTTCCATCGGTGCTACGACCCTTGATGAATACCAGAAGTATTTTGAGAAAGACAAAGCTTTGGAACGCCGTTTCCAGATAGTACAAGTAGATGAGCCAGATAATCTGAGTACAATATCCATTCTGCGTGGTCTGAAAGAACGATATGAAAATCATCACCATGTACGTATCAAAGACGATGCAATCATAGCTGCCGTAGAATTAAGCAGTCGATATATAACTGATCGTTTTTTACCGGATAAAGCAATTGACCTCATGGATGAGGCGGCAGCCAAACTCCGTATGGAGGTAGATTCCGTCCCGGAAGGATTGGATGAAATATCACGTAAAATCAAACAGTTAGAGATCGAACGGGAAGCCATTAAACGCGAAAATGATGAACCGAAATTACAAACAATCGGCAAAGAATTGGCCGAACTGAAAGAACAGGAGAAATCATACAAAGCAAAATGGCAAAGTGAAAAAAGTCTGATGGATATAATCCAGCAGAACAAAGTTGAAATCGAAAATCTTAAATTTGAAGCCGACAAGGCTGAACGTGAAGGCAACTATGGGAAAGTTGCAGAAATCCGATATGGAAAATTACAAGAATTGAATAAGGAAATTGAGGATACCCAGAAAAAGTTACATGAAATGCAAGGGGATACAGCTATGATAAAGGAAGAGGTAGATGCTGAAGATATCGCCGATGTAGTATCCCGCTGGACCGGAATTCCCGTAAGCAAAATGATGCAGAGTGAAAAGGACAAGTTACTTCATCTTGAAGAAGAATTACATCAGCGTGTTATCGGGCAAGATGAAGCCATTGCAGCTGTATCCGATGCCGTACGCCGCAGCCGCGCAGGATTGCAGGATCCCAAGCGTCCGATTGGTTCCTTCATCTTCCTGGGCACTACCGGAGTAGGTAAAACCGAACTGGCTAAAGCACTTGCAGAGTTTCTTTTTGATGATGAAACAATGATGACCCGTATTGATATGAGTGAATATCAGGAGAAACATAGTGTTTCACGTTTAGTTGGAGCACCTCCGGGATACGTGGGATACGATGAAGGAGGACAGTTGACAGAAGCCATACGGCGTAAACCCTATTCTGTAGTACTGTTTGACGAGATCGAAAAGGCTCATCCGGATGTATTCAATATATTGTTACAGGTACTTGATGACGGAAGGTTAACAGACAATAAAGGTCGCGTGGTAAATTTCAAAAATACAATCATCATCATGACCTCTAATATGGGTAGTAGCTACATACAGAGTCAAATGGAAAAACTGAACAGCGCCAACAAAGACGAAGTTGTAGAAGAAACCAAGAAAGAGGTAATGAATATGCTAAAGAAAACCATACGCCCCGAATTCTTAAACCGTATTGATGAAACCATTATGTTTCTACCACTAACGGAAAAAGAAATAAAACAAATTGTCCTGCTGCAAATCAAAAGTGTGCAGAAGATGCTTGCGGGTAATGGAGTAGAGTTGAAGCTGACAGATGCCGCTTTAGATTTTCTTTCACAAGTAGGTTATGATCCAGAGTTCGGTGCACGTCCTGTAAAAAGAGCTATTCAGAGATATTTATTAAATGATTTATCAAAGAAATTATTAGCACAAGAAGTAGACCGTAGTAAAGCAATTATTGTAGATGCACAAGGTGACGGATTGGTTTTTCGTAACTAAAGAATTGAGAATCTATAGCGATCTGCCGGTATGCCTTATGGTATACCGGCTTTTCTCTTTCTTGAAAGTTCAATAAGTGATCCTCCTGACCTCCACCGGATAGGATGCACAATGAATAACAAGCACATACATGCCTCTTCTCGGCAATATAAAAGTAACACAATCTCCCGTTGAGTGAATCTTCCCTATCAACTCACCCTGCTCACTATACAGGTATACCATTGTATTAACTTCCAGACGTTCCAAAGACAAAACTCCGGTAAAATCGTCCAGTTTCATACAGATACCGCTATCTCTTGTTGCTTTCATGCTCTTTCCTTCTCTCCTATCACTCCCGGTTCCCTCGAAAGAATCTTTCGTATATAAAAAAGCGTGGGAACGTTGCAATTATCGTACCTGAGGCTCTGGACTGCCACTATTCAAATAATGTACAACAACCCACGCTCGATACTATATATTTGCATATACAGCAGAGCATGAGCGTTCGTTGCATTATTCCTGAATAGTGAAATTGTCCAGATTTCAAGTACAGAATAATATCTTAAAAACGCTTTTGTTCTTTTTGTGTAATATTCCTCGCAACACTGACTCTTCAGGTATCGACGGATTGCAACAAAGATAATTAAAAAGCCCTGAATACGACAAATAAGTTCTCTAAAATATTCTATGCAAATTTTATATAGTTATGCAAGAACAGCTTAAGGAGCCTTTTGTTTATTGGGGCATGATAAAAAATAAAAGCGCAATATCCCCCTTTCAGTAAGGGATATTGCGCTTTTAACTAAAAGAAACAGAATTAATTTTTATTCCGCCTCAGCAGCAGCAGCTTCACCAAATTCTGTAATTCCGTTAGAAACAAGAATATTGTACCATAAGATCAATTTCTTGATATCATTCACATACACTCTGTCACGATCAAAATCAGGCAAAACCTCAGCTAAATATTGGCGTAGTTGCTCGGGAGTAGCCTTCTTCACATCTATAGAGGCCATAGCTGCATTTTCCTTTTCTTTTATTGAACGCAATACGTCACGCAAAGGTACTTCTGAGTCGTTTGTGTACATTGCTATATCTGCCAAAGAGATAATCTTTTCATTACCATAAGCAGGAAAACGTTTCTTAGTCGCATCAATTGTTTCTACAATTAACATATTTTTCCCCTGCGAAATAAGCTTATACAATCCCGGTTTACCGGAGATAGACAAAATAGTCTTTAACATAGTATATTACTTTTATATTAGTTATTTTTTGCGGAGCAAAGGTAATGAATCTTTTGATATAGGAAAGCAATTAACTCTAAAATCTGCGGTATCAACGGTTTCTCATCATCATTTATTATAACGAAAGAAGCCTGTTCACACTTTTCTTCATCACTCATTTGGCTCCGAATACGTTGCATTATCTGTTCACACGAAGCATTGTCACGCCGAACTGCACGATCCACCCTTATTTCTAAAGGGGCATAAACCATCACAATATAATCAACCTCATCAGCAAACCCCGACTCTATAAGGATTGCTGATTCCATACCTATAATATCCATGCAACCCTTGTGTGAAGCCCATTGCCTGAAATGCTCTTTAACTCTCGGATGTATGATTCTATTGACTTGAGAAGCATGTATGGAGGAAGCAAAAAGGTATGAAGCCAATAAGACCTTATTTAATTTACCGTTTAAGAAAACCTCCTCTCCTACCAAGTCGCACAGTTCCTTACGTATAACAAGATCGGTCGCTACAATTCTCTTGGACTCTTCATCTGAAATATAGACAGGAATCCCCATTACTTCAAGTAGCCGTGAAACAATACTTTTGCCACTGCCTATCCCACCGGTTATACCAATTTTAATTGCCATAAGAAGAAACTTGTTCTATAAGAAAATCAACCTGCTCCGGATGAATGCGTATATGACTCACTCCACGTGGAACTGACTTCAATTTGACAGTATATTTATCAGTGCCCAACTTTAAAAGTTCTTCATAAGAGACATTTACAACAAAATCACTTGCCTTAATTTTGCGAAAACGGCTTAGTCCAACCTGAAATGTAATCTGGACTTTAGACGGAAAAGCTCTCAACACCTTATCTGCCGGAAAATTAATACCACGCAATGGTACTTCAACAGTCTTTTCCGTATATATATCCACAGGCAAAGTTAAATCAATCGCTCCGGGAACAAACTTAGCTCCTTTCACTCCGGCAAGCGCAATTCGTTGCCTCAATGTATCCGCTACATTCTCAAAGTTCACTTTTTGTGTATAGGCAGTTGTAATTGTATCCAATATAGCTACAGGAGCATATACTAAAACAGAATCCGGAGAATAAATGGTATCGGAAATATAGTATTGACGCCCTGCAGTAACTTTACCCTCTAATTTAACAGGCACCAATTTCGACTTTCCGGTAGAATAAATATACTCCAAGGTATCTGGTTTGACAGAAAGCAGACGAGTGGACACATTGAGCTGTCCCAGAATCTTTTTCTCAAGTTCTGAAGTATAAATCTTCACATGATTATTAGGGGCCTTTGACTCAGAAAAATCGATATTTACCGGAAAGAAACTTTTGCCCAAC
This sequence comes from Bacteroides sp. 11BF, assembly GCF_019633765.1. Lineage (NCBI taxonomy): Bacteria > Pseudomonadati > Bacteroidota > Bacteroidia > Bacteroidales > Bacteroidaceae > Bacteroides > Bacteroides sp. 11BF. The sequence goes on along the minus strand of NZ_JAFKPJ010000027.1, from coordinate 4,222 downwards.
ATATAGTTCAGCAATACCGTACCCTTATCTTTTACTTTGATACGCAATTCAGAAGGAGGTTCAGAAGTTAAAACTACATGATTAGGTACTCCTTTCAGACGAACAGGGATTGAAAATTCTGCTTCATAATCATTATTTAATGTTTGAAGCAGCCAAAATCCACCTGCAATAAAAAAGAAAAATAAAAAAATTAAGAACTCTCTGCTCTTATCACTAAGCAGAAAGTCCTTAATCCTTCTTGATAATTTTAAATAAATATACTTTATGTTCCTACGTTCGAACATAGGCTTTATTTATTTTTAGTTCCTTATTTCGTAGCAGACTGGCTATTGGCAGCTGAAGCATCTGCAAAAATAGAGTTCTTATCTATCTTAATTTTTACATTAGAAGCGATTTCAAGAACAATATAATCATCATTGATTTCCTTAATCACACCATGAATACCACCAGCAGTAATTACATTCTGATTCACCTGGAGAGACTTACGGAAATTAGCGATCTCTTTCTGTTTCTTATTCTGCGGACGAATCATGAAGAAATACATGATAACAAACATTGCTATCAGCATAATCCACATCAAACTACCATCAGGGCCAGCAGCAGGAGCTTGAAAAAATACAGTTAATAGGTTCATAAAATAATCAGTTTTTTAGTTTTTTAATCTATTTGGACAAAGGTATTAGTTTTTTGTCAACTTACCTTCTTTTTTTAATTGATTAACTATTCCGTCCAATGTACCATTGATAAAGCTACCGCTCTTCACTGTACTATAGAGTTTGGCAATCTCTACATACTCATTTAACGAAACACTGACCGGAATGTTCGGAAAACTAAGAATTTCTGCCAACGCACACTGCATAATAATCACATCCATGAAAGCTACACGATCCAAATCCCAGTTCTTTGTGTTTTCACTGATCAGATGACGATAATAATCGGCATTCAGAATGGCCCGACGGAACAAGCGCCGTGCAAATTCCTGATCTTCATCATCTTTAAACTCAGGCAATAATGGCTGGTTAGCCCCTTGTTTTTCTTCAAAACGCTTGATAGTTTTCAATACAAATGTATCAACAATCTCTTTATCATCATTCCAATATAAACTCTGATCTTCCAACACTTGATCCAGCGAATCATTATTGAAAACAAACGTTTTATATAGTTTTCTCCACAACTCACGATCCATTTCGTAAGATTTATCGGAAGAAGCCATATATTCTTTATATATATCGGATGCAATAATCTTCTCGTACAATTCTTTGATAAAGTCCTGATCGTTTGCCCAGGTTCTTTTCTGGTTAGCTATAAACTCGCTCAATTGTTTATTTACTTCAAGTTGTGCGATAAACTTATTTTCCACAAACTTCATGTTAGGATACAACTCTTCTTTTGTCGGCGCCAATTTAGCTTTCGCTGTGTCAATGCGTTTTTGTGCATATTCCGTCAAAGCAATCATAAGCATCAGCAAATAGTTGTATAAGTCGTAAGCCTTAGAGAGGCTAAAGAACAACTCTTTCTCCGCTGAGTCTAAATTTTTGCTGCCGTTTTGATAGTAAGCATACACTATCTGTATGATCTTTAGACGAATAAGAACTCTGTTAATCATAATCTTAATTAATACTGTTATTAACGAATTGCAAAAGTAGACATTTTTAATGAGTTTACGCAAATAAATCACATTTTTTAATGCAGTATTTCATTCTCTTTCCTTTTTCTTTTGACGGTTTAAAAAAAATATCCAATTTTGAAGCCAATTATAAACAGACCTAACAATATGGAAGATTTTAAAAAGAAAATAGGAACAGACATGAATGATAAAGAGATTGTATTCTCCAAATCGATTAAAGCTGGTAAACGTATATATTATCTGGACGTTAAAAAGAACCGTAAAGATGAAATGTTTCTTGCTATCACTGAAAGCAAAAAAGTCGTAATGGGAGAAGGAGACGATTCCCAGGTAAGTTTTGAAAAGCATAAAATCTTTTTGTATAAAGAAGATTTTGGTAAATTCATGTCCGGTCTTGAACAAGCGATCAGTTATATCAATCAGAATCAAGAATATACCGAAGAATTAGAATCCGGAAAAAAAATCGAATCTGAAAGCGAAACTGAAACTGCAGTTTTAGATAGTGAAATTAAAATAGATATTGATTTTGAATAATTAAAAACATCAATTCTTTGATATTTCAGAAAGAAAGTGTACTTTTGCACCGCTTTTTGCACATCGTGTGATAATCACATCGTGTGATGGTGAATTAAGCAAGCAAAATAACTTAATTTAGAGTAACACAAAAAATTTCAAGAAATGAGATCAATTGAAGTTAAAGGAACTGCAAGAACAATTGCAGAACGCTCTTCTGAACAGGCAAGAGCTTTGAAAGAAATTCGTAACAACGGTGGTGTGCCTTGTGTACTTTACGGTGGTGGAGAAGTTGTTCACTTCACAGTGACTAACGAAGGACTTCGCAATCTGGTTTATACTCCGCACATCCACGTAGTAGACCTGATTATCGATGGCAAAAAAGTGAATGCGATTTTGAAAGACATTCAATTTCACCCTGTAAAAGATACTATCCTGCACGTAGACTTCTATCAGATTGACGAAGCTAAACCTATCGTAATGGAAGTACCCGTACAACTTGAAGGTCTTGCTGAAGGTGTGAAAGCCGGTGGTAAATTAGCATTGCAGATGCGTAAACTGAAAGTTAAAGCTTTGTACAACGTTATTCCTGAGAAACTGACTGTCAATGTATCTCACTTGGGTCTTGGCAAAACAGTTAAAGTAGGCGAATTGAGCTATGAAGGACTGGAACTTCTGAATGCAAAAGAAGCTGTTGTATGTGCCGTTAAGTTGACTCGTGCGGCAAGAGGTGCAGCTGCTGCAGCAGGAAAATAATATCGCTATCCTTTATTAGAGATATCATTCAAACGCAGATTAATGCAGATTTCACATCTGTGTTAATCTGCGTTTTTATTTAAAAACAAATAAACTGAAAGATATGAAATACTTAATTGTCGGATTAGGCAACATTGGTCCAGAATACCATGAAACTCGCCATAATATAGGCTTTATGGTGTTGGATGCTTTGGCTAAAGCAAACAACCTATCATTCAAGGACGGTCGTTATGGCTTTACAGCTACCCTATCTGTAAAAGGAAGACAAATGATTCTGTTGAAGCCTTCGACATTTATGAATCTAAGTGGCAATGCCGTGCGTTATTGGATGCAAAAGGAAAATATTCCATTGGAGAATATGCTAATCATCGTTGATGACCTGGCTCTTCCTTTTGGAACATTACGTCTGAAAAGCAAAGGTAGCGATGCAGGCCATAACGGATTAAAACATATCGCAGCTATCTTGGGAACTCAGAATTATGCACGGTTGAGATTTGGCATTGGCAATGACTTCCCAAAGGGCGGACAAGTTGATTTCGTATTAGGACATTTTACGGAAGAAGACTGGACAACAATGAACGAGCGCCTGGAGACAGCCGGAGAGATTGCCAAAAGCTTTTGTTTGGCAGGAATCGACATAACGATGAATCAATTCAACAAAAAATAATAATTCATTTTCAATTTATAACCCAATGCCTGAAGCAAGAATAGATAAATGGATGTGGGCAGTCCGCATCTTCAAAACCCGCACAATCGCTGCTGAAGCCTGTAAAAAAGGACGAATCAGCATCAACGGATCGTTTGTGAAAGCCTCTCGTATGATAAAGCCAGGAGACGTAATTCAAGTAAAAAAGCCCCCCATTACATACTCTTTCAAAGTATTACAAGCTATCGAGAAACGAATCGGAGCAAAGCTTGTATCCGAGATGATGGAAAACGTAACGACACCCGATCAATACGAACTTTTGGAAATGAGCAAAATCAGTGGTTTCATTGATCGCGCAAGAGGCACCGGACGCCCGACTAAAAAAGACCGTCGAAGCATTGAAGAATTCACTACTCCGGAATTTATGGATGACTTTGATTTTGACTTTGATTTTGAAGAAGACAATAAATAAAAATCCCCGACAGCCGTCACGGACACCGGGGAGGTATAAATAAATGGACTTATTTATAAAATCACCCATCCGACCGATAACCTATCGGCCGGATGGAGATAGAGGTCAAAACTTAAATCCGATCTTCAATGTCGGAGCTGCCAAAACACTGTAGTTATGGCTGTCTGCCGACAGATCGCCAAGACCGGCTTGCGGATTATACGTAGTC